>PMJQ01000069.1:7406-20539 GCA_003157485.1 Ignavibacteriota bacterium | reverse complement strand
ATGAGGATGCGCATGGCGGTGGCTCCTAGTGTAACTGCGGAAGTATCTTGTCGATTGCGGAGGTGACTTCCCTGACGTCCGCCATCGTGAGCTCGCCCATGTGGGCGATGCGGAACGTCTTTTCTTTCAGATCTCCGTAGCCGTTGGAAATCTGCATGCCCAGCTTCCCGAGCGCGTCGTTCAGCGCCTTCACGGAAAAGCCGGTGGTGTTCGTTATCGTCGTCAGCGTGACGGAGGCGTGTTTCTCCTCGGGGAAGAGGGCGAAGTTTTTCTTTGCCCAGGCCCGCGTGAACTCCGCCATCTCCAGGTGCCGCGCGTAGCGTTTCTCGAGCCCTTCCGCGAGTATCCTGTCGAGCTGGAAGTTCATCGCGAACATGTGGGAAAGGGAGGGGGTCGCGGAGTACTGGTAGTCCTTCGATTCGACGTATTTATAGAGCTCGAGGATGTCGAGATACCATCCGCGGTACTTCACCTGCTTGCCGTGTTCGAGTGCGCGCTTGCTCACCGAGGCGATTGCCATGCCGGGAGGGAGCGCCAGCGCCTTCTGCGTGGAAGTGATGCAGACGTCCACGCCGAGCGCATCCACGTCGATCTTCGTCCCGGCCATGGAGCTCACCGTGTCCAGAAGCCAGATCACGTCCGGGTATTTCTTTTTGACCTCGGCGATCTCTGCCACCGGGTTCATGATCCCGGTGCTCGTCTCGTTGTGCGTGACGGTCATGACGTCGTACTTCCCCGTGGAGAGGTATTTCTCGACGTCGGCGGCCGTCGTGGGATGCCCCCACTCCGCTTCGTGTTTGTCCGCCGGGACGTTGTTTGCCTCCGCCATCTTGTACCAGCGGTTGCCGAATGCGCCAACGGAGAAGACGATCGCGCGTTTGGCGGTGAACGACCGTATCGATCCTTCCATGAGTCCCGACCCGGAGCTCGTGGAGAGAACGATCGGGTTCTGCGTGTACATGACCTTGCGCAGCTTTTCGCTGATTTCCCGCTGCAGGTTTGATGCTTCCTTCGACCGGTGCCCGATCATGGGCGTGGCCATCTTTGCAAGAACTTCGGGTGCGACTTCTGTTGGTCCGGGTATGAACAGTTTTTTGTGCATTGGGGCCTCGTGAGTTTAAACCGACGGAGGGTCGTTGAAAGGAACTGGGGCGGTGCAGAAAGCAGACTCTGCTCTCTCTACTATAGTAAAACTTTCCGGCTGAAAAGCAACGTGTCCTCCCGAACGCCGGGGGGCGTGCCGTGGAATCGCACCCGTGGAAATTCTTGCCGTTCGTAACGAAAAGTTAACACGTCCATCTTGCATTTAAGATTTCCGCTGTGTATGTTCTCGCACCGCTCATCTGAAAGATTTACAATCCGATCGCGGCCGGCACATCCTGTGCCGCACTTCCGGGGGACTTTTCAGAGCTTTCGCTCATCGTTTCAATCCGTTCTCTGCGCGTGAACTTTTCCGCTCCGTGAGGCTGGCCTGCGTCAATTTGCGTCAAATTCCATCAGGGTATACATACAATATCGAGGAGGTTCAAATGATTCGTACAGGTACAACATGGAAGGTGGCTGCCGCAATCGCGTTGATAGTTGCAGCGACATCTTCGTTACTGGCGCAGGGCATCACGACAGGCGCCATCTCCGGCAAGGTCGTCGGCACGAAAGGTGAGGAGATCGCAGGAGCAAACATCGTTGCCGTGCACGTCGCAAGCAACACGACGTACGGGACGAGCAGCCGCGAGAACGGCCGGTTCGTGATCCCGAACGTCCGCGTCGGCGGCCCGTACACGGTCACCGTCTCGATAATCGGGTACAGGAAGGCCACGCGGGAACACGTCTTCACGATCGTATCGCAGACGACGGAAGTTGATTTCACGGTTGTCGAGGAAGCCGTTCAGGCCTCCGAGATGGTCATCACGGGCGAACGGCAGTCGGTCCTGAATCCCTCACGGACGGGCGCCGCCACGAACATCGATAAGGTCACATTCGGGCTCCTGCCGACGATTTCCGGCAAGTTTCAGGACTTCGTCCGTCTGACCCCCGAATCGCGGGCCAATGCAAGCTACGGCGGCGACTCGTACATCGGACAGGACAGCCGGTACAACAACACGACGGTCGACGGCGCGTACTTCAACAACTCGTTCGGCCTTCAGGGCCAGGTGGGGGAACGTACCGGCGTTGCGCCGATTTCACTGGACGCGATCGAGCAGGTGCAGGTGAACATCGCGCCGTTCGACGTCCGTCAGGGCAACTTCGTCGGCGCGGCGATGAACGCCGTTACGAAGAGCGGCACGAACAACTGGTCCGGAACGTTGATGTACGACAAGCGCAACCAGGATATGGTGGGGACGCGCGCGTACGATTATACTTACAATCCGGGCACATTCGACTACAACAAGTTCACGTTCAGCCTCGGCGGACCGATAATCAAGGACAAGCTCTTCTTCTTCGTCAACTATGAGGGAGACAAGACACAGCAGCCGGGAACGACATTCACGGCAAATACCGGCACCCAGGCCGCGACAGGCAACACGACGAGAGTTCTCGCGAGCGACCTCGATGCGCTGTCCACGTTCCTGACGACGAAGTTCGGATACAACCCCGGACCGTACCAGGGGTATAATTTCAACACGCCGGGAAAACGGTACCTGGCCAAGCTCGACTTCAACCTTGACGAGAGCAACAAAATCTCGGTCCGCTACAACCGTCTGGATTCGAAGACCGACGTTCTCCTTTCGAACTCGAATTCGCTCGGTTTCGGCACGCGCCGGAGCAACAACTTCGGCCTGAACTACTCCGGGTCGAATTACACGATCAACGAGAACGATTACTCGTTCGTCGGCGAATGGAACTCGATCCTTTCCAGCTCCATGTACAACAACCTCATCGCCGGCTACAGCTACAGCGATGAGAGCCGCGGCGACGTCGGGCAGCTCTTTCCGTTTGTCGACATCCTGAACGCCGGTGCGGTCTACACGTCGTTCGGCTCGGAACCCTTCACGCCGAACAACGAACTCCGCTATTCAAGCTGGCAGATACAGGATAACTTCACCTGGGATCTCGGCACGGGCCACGTGCTGACGTTCGGCGTCACAGGCGAAAAGTACCACTCCGAGAACGTCTTCTTCCCCGGCAAACAGAGCGCATACGTCTACAACTCGCTGGCGGATTTCTACACGGATGCGAACGCGTTTCTCAATCACACCGCGTCCCCTGTGGCCCCGCGCGAGTTCCAGGTGCGGTATAACAACATCCCGGGACAGGTCAAGCCGCTCCAGCCTCTTGACGTGTACACCGTGGGCGCCTACGCACAGGATGAGTACCAGGTGTCCAGGGACCTGAAGCTGACCGGCGGTATCCGTTTCGACATCCCCAGCTTCGGCAACACCGGGTTCGACAACCCCAATGCCGACGCGCTCACGTTCATGGATGAAAACGGAAACCCGGTGCAGTACAACAGCGCGAAGCTGCCGTCCGCGAAAGTCCTCCTTTCGCCGCGGTTGGGATTCAACTATGACGTCTTCGGCGATCGTACAACCCAGGTGCGTGGCGGAACCGGAATCTTCACCGGCAAGCCGGCATATGTCTGGATCTCGAACCAGATCGGCAACACGGGTGTGCTCACGGGATTCCTCCAGGTGACCGACACGACCGCCCTGAAGAATTACCACTTCAACCCGAACCCCGACGCATACAAGCCGACGAACGTGACCGGCGCGCCGGCGTCGACGTATGAGCTGGCGCTGACCGATCCGAACTACAAGTTCCCGCAGCAGTGGCGTTCGGACATCGCGGTCGACCAGCAGCTGCCGTTCGGGTTCGTCGGCACTGCAGAATTCATCTACGGGCGTGAGATCAACGGCGAGTATTACATAAACGCGAACCAGACGGCGCCGAATACCGCGTTCAACGGTCCCGACAACCGGCCCCGCTGGACCGTGTCGAACAGGATCAACGCGAACGTGCAGGACGCGACAGTGATCAAGAACGAGAACTCGGGGTACAACTACAGCGTCGCCGCATCGATCGAGCGTCCGCTCCTGCAGGGCATCTACGGCAAGGTCGGCTATAACTACGCGGTTGCGAAGAACACCGTTGATCCGGGCTCGATTGCGTTCGGATCGTGGAGCGCCAACCAGGTCCCCGGCAACGCAAACAATGCACCGGTCTCCTACAGCCAGACGTCGCCCGGCAGCCGTGTCTTCGCCTCGGTGTCGTATACGTCGGACGGAGGAACCACGCTTTCGCTCTTCTGGGATTCCTACACATACGGCAACGGGAGCTACACGGTCTCCGGCGATATGAACGGAGACGGCAACTCCAGCAACGACCTGATCTACATCCCGCGCAACCAGGATGAGATGAACTTCGTTCAGAATACGCAGTCCGGAGTCACCGTCACTCCCGCCCAGCAGAAGGCTGCATGGGATGCATACATCAACCAGGATCCCTACCTGAGCAAACACCGCGGCTCATACGCCGAACGGAATGCGGCGTTCCTGCCGATGGTGTCGCGCCTCGACATGAGCATCATACAGGCGATCAGGTGGGTCTCCCTGGAGAAGCCCCAGACGATCGAACTGAGGCTCGACATACTGAACGTCGGCAACCTCTTTGACAGGAAGATCGGGCAGGCGAGCCACTTCGTGAACCTGCAGCCGCTAATCGTTCCGACGACAGCAGAAGGCGGCGTCGTCAACGCGGCCGGCCAGCCCCAGTACAAGATGCGCGTCGTCAATGGAAGCCTCATGAGCCACTCGTTCGAATACAACGCGAACCTGGCTGACGTCTACAGCCTCCAGTTCGGCATCAAGTACTACTTCTAGATTCGTGTTTCAGATGTGTGTTTATCGAAGTCCCGCTGCTTTTTGGCGGGACTTCGGTATTTGAGGGGGGGGTGCGATTAATTTTCCTGCGGTGACTCGCGGGGGACGGGGGGCTTCGGCGTGGTGGAGCGGATCCGCGAGCGGAGTATCACCTGCTGGCTGTCCGGCCTGTCCGGGACGGCCGCCTCTGCGCGCACGTAGGCGCCGTCCGGGCCCAGCACCCGGGCGCGGCTCCTGTCCGCGAGCGCCGTGACGAGAACTTCCTTCATTATCGTCGACGTCAGCGCCTTGTCCTCGACGGGGAAGACGAGCTCGACCCGGTGATCGAGGTTCCGCCCCATGAGGTCCGCGCTCCCGAGGTAGACCTCGGGGACCCCTCCGTTGGCGAAATAGAAGACGCGGCTGTGCTCCAGGAAACGTCCGACGATGCTGATGACCCGGATGTTCTCGCTTACACCCTTTTTCCCCGGCTTCAGGCAGCAGATCCCCCGCACGATGAGGTCGATGCTCACTCCCGCCCGGGAGGCCTCGTACAGTTTCTCGATCATCGCCGTGTCGGTCAGCGAATTCATCTTGAAGACGAGCTGAGCCTGCTCGCCCGCCTTTGCGTGGGAGATCTCCCTGTCGATGAGCGCGGTGAGCCGTTCCCGGAGGTTGACGGGTGCGACCGCCAGCTTCTTGTATGTGTCCCTGTTGGAATACCCGGTGAGGAAGTTGAACACCTCCACTGCGTCCGCGGTGATGTCTTCCCGGCATGTGAACAGGCTCATGTCCGTGTAGATCTTCGCCGTGACGGGATTGTAGTTCCCCGTCCCGAGATGGACGTACCTGCGGATCGCATCCTGCTCCCGTCTGACGACGAGCGCCATTTTCGCGTGCGTCTTCAGCCCGACAAGCCCATAGACGACGTGTATCCCGGCCCGCTCGAGCTGCTTCGCCCACCCGATGTTGTTCTCCTCGTCGAATCGCGCTTTCAGCTCCACGAGGACCGCCACCTGTTTCCCGTTCTCGGCCGCCTCGATGAACAGGGGGACGAGGGGGGATTCCTTCCCGATCCTGTACAGCGTCTGCTTTATCGCGAGAACGTTCGGGTCCCGCGCCGCGGAACGGATGAACTGGACGACGGGGGCGAACGAGTCGTAGGGGTGATGAAGGATGATGTCCCCTTTCCGTATCGCGGCGAACATGTCGTCGGCCTCCTCGTCGCCGAACGGGGACGCCGCGTGAAACGGGAGATCTTTCAGGTCAGGGCGGGGAACCTTCATCAGCGCCGCGAGGTGGCTGAGCCCGAGCGGGGGATGGAGCCTATAGACTTCGTGGGGGGTCACCTCGAGGTTCTCGACGAGTATGTCCTTGATCCGGTCCGGCATGGTGTCCTCTACCCCCACGCGCACGACCGACCCGAACCTCCGGAGGCGTATCGATTCCTCGATCGAACGGATGAGGTCTTCCGCTTCGTCTTCCTGGATCTCGATGTCCGCGTTCCGCGTCACGCGGAAGGCGTACGATTCGATGACCTCCATGCCGGGGAAGAGCATCCCCAGGTTTGCCGAGATAAGGTCTTCAAGCCAGACGAAACGGAATGAGGTGCCGACTCCGCCGGGAATCTGGACGAGCCGGGAGAGGACGTCGGGGACCTTGACGCGCGCGAAGCGCTCGACCCCCTCCGGGGTGCGGACGACGACGGCCAGGCTCAGGCTCAGATTGGAGATGTACGGGAAGGGATGCCCGGGATCGAATGCCAGGGGCGTCAGGACGGGGTAGATCTCCCGTGAGAACAGATCGGTCAGCAACGACCGCTCCTCCGCCGTCAGCGCGGACGTCTTCAGGAGCGTGATCCCCGCAGCCCCGAGCGCCGGGAGAATGTCGTCCCGGAAGCAGGCCGCCATGTCCCTTATCATCCGCTCGACCCGGTCGTGGATCGCCTGGAGCTGCTGCAGGGGAGTCCTTCCGTCCGGCGTCGTCTCGGCGACGCCGGCGAGCACCTGCTCCCGTATCGCGGCGACGCGGATCATGAAGAACTCGTCGAGGTTGGAGCTGACGATGGAGAGGAATTTGACGCGTTCAAGGAGAGGGTGCCTCCTGTCGCGCGACTCCTCGAGAACGCGTTGGTTGAATTCGAGCCAGCTCAGTTCGCGGTTGATGAACAGGGAGGGATCGAGCCCTCTGGGATCCTTCCTTGCTCCGATGTCCGCCGGCGTCCCCGCGCCGTTCTTGCGCCTGAGGCGGTTTGCCCGCGGGCGCCTCGCCCCCCCCTCCGTCCGTCCTGCCGGGGGGGCCTGCGCCTCGTCGACGCTCTCTTTCTTCCCCCCCCCGCGGGGTCCGGGTATGTCGTTCGCGTCAGGAACCATCATTCCACAGTATAAAAAACTTCACCCTCAATAGGAAAGATCCCCCTGAAATTCAAGTTACGAAATTGTGAACCCTGCCGATTCTTGACAATAGCGGGGATTCCTTGTACTTTGCGGCAGAATCTACAGACAAGGAGCTGCCATGGGGATCAAAACAAGTTCACTCGACAACGGGATAGGTCTCATCGAGGCGAAGGGGTCCCTTGTGGGAGGCGACGAGACGCTGGAACTGCGGCAGGCGGTCGCGGGGTACCTGGACCGGGAATACAGCAAGCTCGTGATCGACCTGGGAGGCGTCACGTACATCAACAGCACCGCGATCGGCGTCCTCGTCGCTGCGCACGCCAGCTATGCAAAGAAGGGATGGCACATCAAGCTGTCCGGCATGAACAAGAACATCACGAATATCTTCGTCATTACAAAGCTGACGCTCGTCTTCGACGTGTATGACACGAAGGACGAGGCGATCAAGAGCTTCGCATAACCCCGCGTCTCTCCGCATGCATGTGCGCGTCCGGACCCCTCCCGCTCCCCGGCGGGGAGCCCTCGATGCTTGCTTCTCACCCCCACGGACGATATATTGTGACCGTTGAAGTGTACACCGACTGCCGCAACCCCCCGGATGGCGAATTGGTGCGGCGCCGGGGCTGTCGGACCGGGAGGCAGCAGTGACAGCCCGCTCTATACTATGAGATTCGCATGAATTGCCGAGTGTGTTCAGCCGAGGTGCCCGAGGGCTCGCGATACTGTCTGAATTGCGGGGCCACGCTCTCGGATGCCGCCGCGCCGCGTCCTACCGTGGACGGTTTTGCCCTCATCAAGAACTACATCCCTCCCGAGCTCGCAAGAAAAATCCTCAACGCCGGCAAGCAGATTGAAAGCGAGCGGCGTCACGTCACGGTCCTGTTCGCCGATGTCGTCGGCTTCACCCCCCTCTCCGAGAAGATGGACGTGGAGCTCGTCTCGACGATTCTCAACGACTGTTTCCGCGGGTTGATCTCCATCATCCTCAAGTACGAGGGGACGATCGACAAGTTCATCGGCGACGGCATCATGGCGATCTTTGGGGCTCCCCTGGCCCACGAGAACGACCCGGAGCGGGCGGCACGGTGCGCGCTCGACATGCTTGCGGATATCGAGAGGTTCAACAACCAGACCGCGATCCAGCTCCCGACGCGGCTCGGTCTCCACGTCGGCCTTCACTCCGGGATGGTGATCGCCGGAAACGTGGGGAGCGACCTCCGGATGAACTATTCGGTGATCGGCGATACTGTCAACATGGCCGCGCGCCTTGTCGAGCTCGCCCCCAGCGGGGAAGTTTATCTGACCGCGGAGACGCAGAAGCTTATCGCGAACCTGGCGACGTCCGAAGGCCCCTTCAGGATGACGCTCAAGGGGAAGGCGTCCCCCGTCCCCGTATACAAGCTCAGGTCGCTCAAGGCGGAGGGGGAGGGGAAAGACGGGTCGATCGGCAGGAACGAGTTTGTCGGGCGCGAGAAGGAGATCGCGACGATCAAACGGGCGCTGGAGTCCGTCCTCGACAAGAATCAGGTCACCCTCTGCATCCAGGGTGAAGCGGGGGTCGGCAAGTCCCGCCTGAAAGCGGAGCTCATCAAGCTTGCCTACAAATCGGGCATCGCGGCGTACGAAGGCTCGTGTTCGAGCTTCGAGGTGAACACCCCCTACTACCTCTGGACGACGCTGATGAAGAGCCTGCTCAAGGTCGGCCCGGAGGTTCCCGAAGCCGACGTCCGCAAGCGGCTCCGCCAGATCACGCACACGCTCGCCCTTGACGAGCACGAACCGTACCTGGGGACGCTCCTCTCCCTCCGTTACGAGGAGATTCTCCTCGTCGACGAGACGCTCCGGAAGCAGAGGGTGTTCCAGGCGACGCGCGCGCTCCTGTGCGCGATTGCGGCCCGGAGGCCGATTGCGTTCATCCTCGAGGATCTCCACTGGATCGACAGGTTCTCCCAGGAGCTCCTGGAGTACATCTTCTCGCGGACGACGAACGTCGTGCTCTCCCTCTTTGTCCTGATCTACAGGGATGAATACGCCCACGCGAAGAGGATTGCAGAAGGGGCGGAGGTCATGGACCTGAACCGGCTCACCCGGTCCGAGGCCCTCAAGCTCATGAAGCTCCGGATGGATGTGGATACGGTTCCGCAGGCCCTGGAGGATCTGATCCTGAGCCGGTCCGAGGGGAACCCCTTCTTCATTCAGGAAATCGTCAAGACGATGATCGACAAGAGGATCATCGCCATCCGCCGCAGGAAGCTGGAAATACTCACGGACAACATCGAGGCCGGCGTCCCCGAGACGATCCAGGGGATTATCATGGCCCGGATCGACAGGATCCAGGACAGCATCAAGGACGTCCTCTTCAGCGCCTCCGTGATCGGGAGGGAGTTCTCCCAGACCCTCCTCGAGCAGGTGATGGACAGGAAGAACGACGTCACGACGAACCTGACCGAGCTGAAGGCGCTGGAGCTCGTTCTCGAGAAGGACGAGGCCCACGAGGCGGAGTACCTTTTCAAGCATTATCTCATTCAGGAGGTGGCATACAACACGATCCTCCTGAACAAGAGGAAGGAGCTGCACGGCGCGATCGCGCGGGCGATCGAGGAGCTCTTTGCGGACCGTCTTGTGGAGTTTTACGAGCTCCTGGCGTTCCACTACGAGAAAGCGGAGCAGTGGGACAAAGCCGCGGAGTATCTGAGCCGGTCCGGCCACAAGGTCCGCCAGATGTATTCGCAGGAGGAGTCGAAGGACTTCTTCGAGCGGAAGAATGTCGCCGTAAAGAAGCTGTACCAGTCGGCGAGCGCGAAGGGGAGCGTTGCGGCGACGCTGAAGGCAATCACTCCCCCGCTCATCGCGATGCTGATTCCGATCCTGCCGATCTTCGCGTACATACGGATCCTGGGGCGGTCGCACAACGTCGACATCGCCGAGCAGCTCGTCGTCGGCATCATCGCGAGTTCGCTCTGCGTCTGGTACGCGATTGCGCTCTGGTATCTCGGCGTCGTTCCCTTCCTCCGCGGGCGCCCGAAGCTCTATGACCTCATCGAAGACCAGGTGCGCATCATCTACAGGGAAGGGACGACGCTTTCCATCCACTTCTCCGAGATCGATCAACTCTCGTTCCTCAACAACCGCCTGAGGGCAATGCGCCCTCTCCGGTACAAGATCATCGATCCCTTCGGGAGGATCACCGACCCGGGGGCGATGACGTTCAAAATCTGGCTGAAGGAGGTGGCGCTGAACATCCTTCCGCCGTATTCGTTCGGCTTCGGCGCCGCGCAGGGAGAGATCCTGATACGCCTGGTGGAGGGGTACCGGCTCATGCGCATGCTGATCCCGTGGTGGAACACCCCCCTGAAGAGCCGCGACCTGAGCATCTCGCCGTTCGATGCCCGCGAGTTTTACGCCCAGCTCGACGTGGCGTACAAAAAATGGCTCCGGCAGCAGATGCTCGAGAGAGAAGCCGCGAAGTAGGAGCGCTCCCGCTTGCGCAACCCGTTGATTCACGCACAGCACCTGCCGGTCACAGTGCGTTCCTGCGCTCTCCTCTGCGCCGTTGTCGCGGCGTCCCCCCTTGCGGCGCAGCCCGGCGAAACCGGCGCGTTCCGTGCGCCGGATCTTGTTGAGATCGTCCGCCTCGACTCCTCGGTGCACCTCGACATCCGCTATGCCACCGCGGACAATTTCATGAAACGCCCGATGTACCCCGGGCCGCGCGCGTTCCTCCAGCGCCCGGCCGCGGAGGCGCTCCTGCGGGTTCACCGCGCGCTCCGCGCCCGCGGGCTCGGCATCCTCGTCAAAGATGCCTACCGCCCGTGGTCCGTGACGAAACAATTCTGGGATGAGACCCCGCGGGCGCTCCGCCGGTTCGTGGCGGATCCCGCGAAAGGCTCGCGGCACAACAGGGGGTGTGCGGTTGACTGCACGCTCTACCGGCTGAAGGGGGGAGAAGAGGTTCCCATGCCGAGCGTCTATGATGAGTTCTCCGCGCGCGCCTCTCCGCGCTACGCGGGAGGCACTCCCGAAGAGCGCAGGATGAGAGATCTCCTCCGCGCCTCGATGCGGGCGGAGGGATTCACCGTCGACCCGGGGGAGTGGTGGCACTTCGACTACCGCGACTGGAGGAGCTACCGCGTGCTTGATGTTCCCTTCAGCGACGTTCGCTGAACGATCCCCTCCTCCCTCCGGGCGTCCGCAGGGGTGAAGAGCACCATAATCTCCGTTTCGTCCGTCCCCGGGAACATGTCGAAGGGGACGGCGCGGACGGGGACGTACCCCGCCTTTCTCCACCGGAAGATTTCCCCCTCCACGACATCGATGTTGCAGAACATATGGACGACCCGTCCCGGTCTCCTGGCCGCTGCGATTTCGATGACCCCCTGTGCCGTCCCGCCGCGGGGAGGATCGAGAAGGAGCGCGTCCGTGGGCCTCATCCGGGAAAGGAGGCGTAGGAGCGTCTCCCCGGTGATGTCGGACCTGATGAACCGGGCATTCGGGGACCCGAGCCTCCGCGCATTCGCTTCCGCGGCCTCGATCGCTTCGGGTGTCCGTTCGAACCCCGCGGCGCGGCGGGCGGGCGCGCCGATTGTGAGCGTGAAGAGGCCGTACCCGCAGTAGAGATCGTACAGGTCGCTCTCCCGTGAGAGACCGAGCATGCGTCCCGCCTCGGCGATGAGGCCGTCGACGAGCGACGCGTTCACCTGCGAGAATGCGAGGGGGGGGAACAGAAATCCTTTCCCCGCAAACTTCTGGTACACCGACGTGTCGCCGTAAATCTTCCTGACGTTCCCCCGCCCCCCGGGACTCCGCGTGCCCATGTAGTACCGCCCGTCGGACCGGTCTTCGTACAGCATGACCCCGCGGACGTCCGGGCACGACTTCGTCAGCGACCGGGAGACCGAGTTTGCCGCGGAGACGACTCCCGTGTCGATGCGCGTTACGGAGAGTATCACAACGAGTTCGCTGTAGTTCCCCTTGACGATGACGTACCGTAGCACGGGGAGAAGGGGCCGCACGGGGCTCGACAGTATGGAATTCCGCATCCGGGTGTAGACCGCCGCATGCGAGGGGGGTTCCACGCGGCATGCCGCCACGTCCAGCGGGCGGTGCCCCTCCTCCCCTCCGGCGTCGATGAGCCCGAGCCGGGTCTCCCCCTTGACGGGGAAGGCCTTCCGTTTGCTCACCGTGCGGTACCCGCGCCCAAGGGGGGAACGGACGAGCGGGGCGATCGGGGTTCCCGGGAAGAGTGGTTTCCAGAAATCCCGGAGCGCTCTGTCGCGCGCGTCCGCCTCGGCCGGATAGTCCACGCTCGAGGCGTGGCAGAGCCGGCAGATTCTGGAGGAGGAGGTGATGCACGCGCCCTCGGGGACGGCGGCGCCGGCGGGACCCGTTCCGCTGAGATGTTTTTCGAATATCTCTTTGAACATGGAAGAATATACTCAATCCCCCCGAAAGAACGGCAGGACGGGGTCTCTTTTGGAAATCGGCCTCAAAATCTGTATTTTGCCGGTCACGAGAGGAGTATGGGGAGCGCGCAGAGTCTTGCCAATATATTTATCGACATCATTCCCGACATGTGCTTCGTCGTGTCGGGAGAGCTGGATGTCCTTGTCTACAACAGGAAAGCCCGTGAGCTCCTCGGCCTCCCGCAGGAGCCTTCCGGCCCCATATCGTTTTACTCGCTCCTGACGGAGGATTCCCCCCGTCCTCTTCTCCCCGTTCTGAGAACGACCGGCCGCTCTCCGGAGGCGGAAGCACGATTCAGGACCGCGGACGGCGGGGCGATCGACGCGCTGCTGTTCATACGGAAGATCGAAGGGGTCGGGGCCGATTTCCTCTACGTCATCGCGCGGGATGTTTCCGAGGTCAAGAAAAAGGAGCTCGACCTCCTCCGGTTTTCGAACGTCGTCCATTACACGGTCAACCCCATCCAGATCACCGACGC
>PMJQ01000069.1:0-7394 GCA_003157485.1 Ignavibacteriota bacterium | reverse complement strand
AGGAAGAACGGCGAGGCCCTCTTCACGCAGCTTCTGATCTCCCCCATCGTCGACGGAGAGGGGGCGGTTGTCGGGTTCCTGGGAACGCACAGGGACATCACCGAGCAGCGCCAGCTCGAGCAGCAGCTCATGCATTCGCAGAAGATGGAAAGCATCGGCACGCTCGCCGCCGGGATCGCGCATGAAGTCGGCAACCCCCTGGCCTCCATCTCCTCCATCGTCCAGGTCCTCCTGAGGACGCTCTCCGACGACTTTGCGAAAGAGAAGCTCGGTCTCGTCCAGTCGCAGGTGCACAGGATCACGAAGATCATCCGGGATCTTGTGGACTTTTCGAGGCCGTCCAACTACCAGGTGCAGCCGACCGATCTCGTCAGGACGCTTACCGACGCCGTCGAGATCGTGAAGATGGGAAAGAAAGCAAAGGAAGTCACGTTCGTCACGCACGTCCGGCGCCAGATACCGTTGCTCCCTCTCGTGCCGGACCAGATTTCCCAGGTGTTCATCAACATCCTCCTGAACGCCGTTGACGCCCTGCAGGGACGGCACGGCGTGATAACGGCGGAGGTGGAAGGTGAGAGCGGGTACATCCGCGTCACGATCACCGATAACGGCGCGGGCATCAGGCCGGAACACCTCCCCAAGATCTTCGAGCCCTTCTTCACGACGAAACAGGTCGGCGAGGGGACCGGGCTCGGTCTCTGGGTGAGCTACGGGATCGTCAGGAGTTTCGGCGGCGACCTGGCGGTGCACAGCATATGGGGAAAGGGCACATCCTTCACAATGACGCTCCCTCTGAACGGAAAGGACAAACGGGATGGCTGAATCGATACTCATTGTCGACGACGAGGATATCATCCGCGAGTCGCTCTCGTTTGTGCTTGCGAAGGAGGGGTACAACGTGCGCGACGCGGCGAACGGCGCGATCGCCGCGGAGATGATGAAGACCGAATCGTTCGATCTTGTCCTCACCGATCTCGAGATGCCGGAGATGAAGGGGATCGAGCTTCTCGAGCACATAACGAACTTCTCCCCCGAAACCCTCGTCGTCATCATCACCGCGTACGGGTCGGTGGACTCCGCGATCGCCGCCCTCCGGAAGGGGGCGATGGACTACATCCTCAAGCCCGTGGAATTTGACGAGCTTCTTTTCAAGGTCCGGCGGCTCCTTGCCGGAAGGCAGCTCTCAATCGAGAACAAGCTCCTCAGGAACGAGCTTCACCGCCAGTATGACTTTTCAAGCATCGTCGGACAGAGCCCGGCGATGGCGCGTGTGTTCGACACGATCAAGAAGGTGGCCTCGACGGACGGCACGGTGCTCATCTACGGCAAGAGCGGGACGGGGAAGGANNCTCGTCGCGCGCGCCATCCACTTCAACAGCAAGAGGAGCGCGAGGCCGTTCATCCCCGTCAACTGCGGGGCGATCGTCGAGAACCTGTTCGAAAGCGAGCTCTTCGGGCACAAGAGGGGATCCTTCACGGGTGCGACGACCGACAGGGACGGGTATTTCAAGGCGGCGGACGGAGGATCCATATTCCTCGACGAGGTGAGCGAGATCCCCCTGCATCTCCAGGTGAAGCTTCTCCGCGCGATCGAGCTGAAGGAAATCACGCCGGTGGGGACCTCCATATCCCAGACGATCGACGTGCGCATCATCGCCTCGACGAACAAGAACCTGGAAAAGGAAGTCGAGGCGGGACGGTACCGTGAGGACCTCTTCTACCGTCTCAACATCGTCGAAATCAATCTCCCCCCCCTGGCGGAACGGGGGGACGACATCCCCCTCCTTGTGCAGCACTTCGTCATGAAGTATGCGCGCGAGATGAACAAGGATGTCCGGGGGGTGGACAACGAGGTGATGAAGTGTCTTCTGGCGCACTCGTGGAAGGGGGAGATCAGGGAGCTGGAAAACATCATCGAGCGCGCGGTCATATTCGCCGAGGGGAATCTCGTGACGAAAAGTGAGCTTCCGGGGTTCTTTGAACAGCGGCAGGATGCGCTGTATCCCTTTGACGCCCGGCGCTCGATGAAGGAAGCGGTGGACGAGTTCGAGCGCCAGTATATCACGCACGTCCTCCGCACGAACGCATTCAATAAAGAGGCGACTGCGAAAGCTCTGAAGATCAGCCTCTCGTCCCTCTACAGAAAAATCGAGGAGCTCGCCATCCCTTCGCAGGCGTAGGAATTCCCTCCTGACGATTCTCACTATTTGGAATGCGGGATGTTGAGATTTTCCACTCCCGCCTCCTCCCGTGCGTTTTTTCCCCCGCTTCTTCCCCCCCCGTTCGCGCACCCGTTGGCACATATCTTGACATCAACGGTAGCGGAAGGGAGCGCCTGTTGTGATCTATCTGAAGAAAATACTCGTTACGACTGACCTCTCGCAATACTCTCTTGCCGCCCTGGAGTATGCCCAGTCGTTCGGACTGCTGTACGCCTCCCGGATATTCCTGCTGTTTGTCGACGACCATGCTCACCATAAAACCGACACGCAGGGGGTTGCCGCCCTGGCGGAATTTGTTTCCCGGAACGTCGATCCCGACATAAAGATCGTGCAGGCGGTCCGCACGGGGCACGCCGCAGCGGAGATCACGAAGTTTTCCCGTGAGGAGAGCGTCGACCTCATTATCATGGCAACGCACGGGCGCACGGGCGTGAGGCATGCCCTGCTGGGGAGCGTTGCGGAGAAGGTCGTCCGCATCTCCGCTGTTCCCGTTCTTACAGTCAAACCCCTCCCGGTCCGCGAAAGCATGCTGAGGGACGAGGACATCGAGAGCGAACTGCATTTGCGCTGAAGGGGTCAATTGAAAGATAAAAGCACACATACGCCCGCGGGCGGTCCCGGAGTAGTGCCTCAGGCGGCGGGGGACAGGGAGAGGAAATCCATACTGATATTCAGTCCCGACCTCAACCTCTGCTTCAGCCTCTCCATACTCTTCCAGGATCGGTATCATGTCGTCACGACGACGAACATCGCAACGTTTGAGAGGCTTGCGACCTGTTTCGGGGCCGACCTGGCGATTGTCGATGAGGTTCCCTCCGACTGCCTTCTCAAGAGGCTCGAAGTCCTCGGCGCAGGGCGCCCGAAAATCCCCGTGATTATGCTGTACGTCTACAACAGCCGGGACGTGGTTCTCGACCGCGCAATACGGAGCCGCGTCGATTCAGTGTTCTACAAGCCGGTGGAGGTGTCCGTTGTTTCAAAAAGGATCGATGAAATCCTGACCGTCTGACCCTCCTGCTGGCGCTGCCTTCAATCCCGCTGCACTCCTCTTATTCCCACCATTGAAAACCGCTCGGAAGAAGAATTGCAGAAATAGGAATATTTTGGCAGTTAGCATCGCAATTGTGGTAGAATTCAACAATATTGATTGACCCCTCATTGGCATGCCGATTGACATTTCTTCAATGCCTATTGTTGCAATTTTCCACACTCCGGAGCGATGAATACGCGTGCGCGCAGAACGAGTTCCGTTGCGGCGATAATGAGAGCCATCCTGCTTCTGGCCGGTGTCCTCTCTCTATCCCGCACCGCAACCGCAGGAGGCAACTCCGATTGTCTGGCATGTCACGCGGACAAAGGAGCGTCTATGTCCCGGAAGGGAAAGACGGTCTCACTGTACGTTGATGCCGCAGCTCTGGAGGCGTCGGCGCATGCGGGACTCGAGTGCGTATCCTGCCATGTCGGCTTCAGCGCGTCCGATCTCCCCCACGCAAAGAACATCAAGCCGGTCAACTGCCTCGCCTGCCACGACGGGGAGCAGTTTGCCCGTTTCAGCCGGAGCGTTCACGGCATGGTCAGGGGGGGAGTCCCTGTCGCCGGATGCAGTGACTGCCATGGCACGCACGCGGTTGTCCGCGTCACCGCGGAGCCCGCCGACGCAAGGAAACGGTTTGCGCTTGCAACCTGCTCGAAATGCCATGCCGGGGAGCAGGAGATGTTCATGGCCTCCGATCACGGCCTCGCGCTCGCCGCGGGTGTGAAGGGTGCGCCCACGTGCATCAACTGTCATGACGAGCACAATGTCAGAGCGGTGTCGGATTCGAGCGCTGAGACGAGCCGGTCGAAGGTCGCCGCGATGTGCCTCCGGTGTCATCTCGACAACCCGGATGTGCGGGCGAATGTCGGCCCCTCCGCGGGTTTTATCTCGAGCTACGAAAACAGCGTCCATGCGCGCGCAGTGAGGAACGGGAACGAAGCCGCGGCGACGTGCATCGACTGCCACGGTGCCCATGAGATGAAAAAGGGGGCGCGCCCCGATTCGAAGGTCGCCCGTGCGAACATTGCCGCCACGTGCGGAAAGTGCCATGGCGACATCCTTGAGCAGTACAGGGGGAGCATACACGGGACGTCATTCGCTTCCGGCGTCACGGCATCCGCGACCTGCACGGACTGCCACGGCGAACACAACATCCTCTCCCCGAAAGACGCGGCCTCCCCTGTCGCGGCGGGGAACGTTTCGGCGCAGGTCTGTTCCCCCTGCCACGCGTCCGTCAAGCTGGCAAGCAAGTACGGTCTCGCGGCGGACAGGTTCCAGACGTTTTCGGACAGCTATCACGGGCTCGCGGGGAAGGCGGGGGATGTCGCGGTGGCGAACTGCGCAAGCTGTCACGGCGTGCACGATATCAAACCCTCGTCCGATTCGACCTCCCGGATCTCGAAGAAGAACCTGGTGAAGACGTGCGGGACCTGCCATCCCGGCGCCAACGAGAACTTCACGAAGGGGGCTGTGCACGTCATCGCAACCACCCGCAATGACTCTCTCCTCTACATTGTCTCGACCGGGTATATCCTCCTGATTGTCGTCGTCGTCGGCGGCATGTTCGTCCACAACCTCTTCGACTTCGTCCGAAAATCGAAACGGCAGTTGATGTACAGGAGAGGATTGCTCGCCCGGACACACGTAGGTCACAGGCTCTACCTCCGCATGTCTCTCGGGGAGAGGGTCCAGCACGGGGCGCTTGCGCTCAGTTTTATAACGCTCGTGCTGACCGGTTTCGCGCTGAAATTCCCCGGCGCCTGGTGGGTGGCGCCCGTCGCCGATATCAGCCCGCTTATATTCGCGGCGCGCGGGATACTGCACAGGACAGCAGCCGTCGTCCTCGTCCTCTCCGGGCTTTACCATTGCTATTATGTCCTCGTCGTCCCCCGGGGGAAAAGGCTCATTCGCGATCTTCTCCCTGTTCCGGGCGACTTCCGGGACGCGATTGCCGTCATGAAATACAACCTCGGCCTCTCCCCGGCAAAGCCCGCGTTCGGGCGGTTCAGCTACATAGAGAAGAGCGAATACTGGGCGCTTGTCTGGGGGACTATCGTTATGGGCATGACGGGCGGGATCCTCTGGTTCGACAACACATTCCTGGGGCTCCTGACGAAGCTCTGGTGGGATGTCGCCCGGACAATACACTATTATGAGGCATGGCTCGCCACGCTGGCGATCATCGTCTGGCACTTCTATTTTGTCATTTTCAACCCCGACAGCTATCCGATAAACCTGGCGTTCTGGAAAGGGACGCTGACGGAGGAGGAGATGCAGGAAGAACACCCCCTTGAGATACAGGCACTCAAGGAGAAAGAGGCGCAAATCGCGGCGGAAGAGAAGAGGACCTGAGACCGTGATCCCCTCCTTTTTATGTGATGTGCGCTATCTGTCCGGTGGATTGTTTTCGGGGAAAGTAGTACATTTTTTCACCACCGTCGTTGCTCCATTCTCCGGAGTGCTCGGTACGCGTGTGCCGAACTCCTCCATCCCCGGGTGGTGTCCCGTTCTTTCTCCTGCACGCTGGGAATCAATTCCACCAATCCACACAATACGAGGAGGATTCACTGCATGAGAACACTCAGTGCATGCATCGCCATTGTCGTTGCCGTTATGTTTCTTTCGGGGACGGCCGCTGCCGACAACAAGTTCGTCGGCGCAAAATTCTGTGGGATGTGTCATAAGCAGATAGAGAAAGGGGGGGCGTACCTGGTTTGGGAGAAGAGCGCGCACGCAAAGGCGTTTGAGACTCTCAAAACCAAGGAAGCTGACGAGTTCGCGAAGAAGAGAGGCCTGAAGACCCCTGCGGCGGAAAGCCCCGAATGTCTGAAGTGTCATGTGACAGGTGGTGGTGCCGCGGCGAACGTTGAAGCGACGTTCAAGAAGGAAGAGGGTGTGACCTGCGAGGCATGCCACGGCGCAGCGTCAGGGTTCAAGATGCTGCACATCAAGGGTGATCTTGCAAAGTCCAAGGAAGCCGGTATGGTCATCCCGGACAAAACCGACGCAAAATTCTGTGAGAAGTGCCACAACGCAGAGAGCCCGACGTTCAAAGGGTTCAAGATCGCGGAGATGTGGGCCAAGATAGAACACCACGGCCCGCCGAAGAAGTGACGTCACCGCCGTCCGGGCCCCCTCTCGCGTGGGCCCGGACGGACCTGGTCTCAAACCCGGATAGAGACGATGCGAAGAATACTCCCGAATTCGTTTTACAACCCCCTGACGCTCGCCGGCGGCCTCGTTGCGGGGATCAGCTTCGGTCTGATCCTCTTCCTCATGCTCCTGGAGATGATGTCCGGATCTCCCAAGCCGTACATGGGGATCATTGCGTTTGTCATATTGCCGGCGATACTCGTCCTCGGGCTCATCGTCGCCGCCTCGGGCGTATGGCGTGAGCACAGGCGCGCCCGCGCGGGAAAACAGGTCGAGCATCATCTCCCGCAGGTTGACTTCAACAACCCGCGCCACAGGGCGGCGTTTGGCTTCGTGGCTGCAGGCACGGTGCTGCTCCTTGTCTTCTCCGCGTTCGGGAGCTTTCAGGCGTATGAGCATACGGACTCGGACCAGTTCTGCGGCGAGACCTGCCACACGGTCATGGAGCCGGAGTACACCGCCTACCAGTACTCGCCTCACGCCCGCGTCGACTGCGTAAAATGCCACATCGGGCCGGGGGCGGGGTGGTTTGTCCGCTCCAAGCTCTCCGGAACCTATCAGCTCTACGCGGTGACATTCAACAAGTTCCCGCGTCCGATCCCCACGCCGATCGAAAACCTGCGTCCCGCGCAGGAGACGTGCGAACAGTGCCACTGGCCGAAGGAGTTCTTCAGCGAGAAGGAGATCAAGAACACCTACTTCATGCCCGATGAGAAGAATTCGCGCTTTTCGCTCAACCTCCTCATCAAGATAGGGGGGGGAAATGCCGAAGCGGGTCCGACGTCGGGGATCCACTGGCACATGAACATCGCAAACGAAGTGACGTATGTCCCGGCCGACTCGTCCCGCCAGGTCATCCCCTGGGTCCGCTCCAAGCACCCTGACGGGACGGTGACGGTATACAAAAGCACGGAGAGCACGCTGACGGACGAGGAACTTGCAAAGCACACGGTGCGCCGGATGGACTGCATCGACTGCCACAA
>PMJQ01000074.1 GCA_003157485.1 Ignavibacteriota bacterium | reverse complement strand
TCATCGAGCGTACTCTTGTTGAGAGAGTCCAGAGGTCACGTTCGACGCGGTGAAGAAGCGGGTGATCCTTAGGAAATCGGGCGAACCGGCTCCGAGGAACGACGTCGATGAGCTGCTGGAAGGGATCCGGAGAGCGCTGGCGAGATCAGACCGGAGGAATTATGCGATCGAGGAAAGGGAAAGGATTCTGGAGGTGGAGTGTTGAAGAGTCTATCAATCACATTAATCGAAGATTCGTCTCTAAGGGTGCGGCATATGACATTCAAGCCCAAGGTAGCGATCCTCATTCTCCCCCGCTTCTCCGTCGCTACCTTGGGCCAACCAACGAACAGTTCCGATTGAAGCCCTTCCCGCACCCACACGAAGCCTACTTCAACACACGGAATTCCATGCGTCTGTTGTTTGCCCGGCCCTCGGCCGTAGAGTTGTCGTCGATGGGCTCATCAAAACCTTTGCCGGCAACCGTCAGGCGCCTCCGGGATATTCCCTGCCCTATCAACCATGACTTGACTGACTGCGCCCGGCGCAGAGAGAGTCTCTTGTTGGTCGCTGCACTGCCGACATTGTCCGTGTGACCAACAATCAGAACGTTCACGTCCGGACTTGCAACGAGCGCATTGAACGCCAGTCTAAGCGTCCTTTCGGAGTCCTCCGTCAGCAATGCTTTGCCGAACTCAAAGTTGACCCCCTTCAGAATGACAGTTTTGCCTCTCTCAAGAACGATGACGGTATCGGCGGGACGGTGCGCATTCAATTCAGCCAACCGTCGTGCCTCTGCCTCGGTCGAATCCTTAATCCGTCGCGCCTCTGCATTGGCCAGGGTCAGTTTCCGTAGCGCCTCTGCATCGGCCGCCTCCTTCACTCGCCGCGCTTCTGCCTCGCTCGCTTCCCGGATTCGCTCCGCTTTTGCTTTGGCAAGATCTTCTTTCTCCCGGGCACTGGTGCCCAGGTAGAAGTTCACGCCTACTTTTGCAGTCGCATAACCGTCGAGCTTGCCATATTTGAATCCGTCGGTGTAATTATCCAAAAACCTGTAGCCGGCGTCAACGACGAGGGAGATACTTCTTGATGCAAAAGCCTCAAAGCCAACTCCAACCGGAATGAGGACCGAGGTCTTGAACTGCCCCCCCGTAAGGTTGATATCCAGACCGTTCTGGCGCTTGTAGATCAAGGCACCCGCACCAAAATACAGATAGGGATTGAACGGTTTCTCGGGCGCAAAATGAAGCCATCCGACGAACGAGACGGGAATCGCTTGCAGCTTCAAGTAGGTCACGCCGTTCAAAGGAGGATCCTGGTTCGACTTCAATTCTTCATATCCCGCCAGAAGACCCGCGGAGAATTCCCGGCTGATGCCATACCGCACCATTATATCCCCTCCCTCACCAACCAACCGCTTGTTGTAATCATCGATCCACATGTTGCCGCCACCGTGAAAGCCGATAGCCCATCGCCCCTTCGTATCATCCTGCGCAAATCCCGCATTGGGGGGTGTGACAATGAAAACCATGAGCACGACAGTGATCAGAACCAGTAAAGAACGCGTTGCCATAATTCCTCCCTGGTGGATGTGACGACAACCCCTTTTATTTAAGATGTTACAAATGAGGGTTCATAGTTTGCATCAACCCTAAGGATGAAAAGGGGATTAATCCTTCCCGGGAAGGGGCATGGCTATTGCTGAGGCCGTCAGCGAACAGCGCAATTTGATTCTCGCCTTCCCCTACCGTATGTTACCGACACAAAATTGGCTCTTCGTGCCAAAGGGATTGTACACTCGCGTGCAGACCTCCCATGGCCGGCAAGACTGTTTCCCACCATAAGATCCTCGACCTCGACACCTTGAGGAAACTGATAGGGATGAAGGAGTGAAATAGCTCTATGCGAACAAAGGGTCTCATCATCGCCTCCTTAGTCGCCGGCACTCTGCTGATCGCGGGAGCCTGGTCGTTCTATACGATGTTTATCAAGGCACCCACCGAGCTCGCCCACGCAACAGCACAGGGCATCCGGGAATTCTTCAATTTCACCCCGCGTGTGAAGATCGATCAGACAATTGTGATCGAGCAGAACGCACCGATCATGGAAGTCGCCACGGTGTCCCGTCAGCTGATGGTCGACTACACCTGGTTGCACACCTGGTTGGGGAGCACCAAGACGATCCACCTGATAGGAACGTTCACCGCCAAAGCCGGTTTCGATCTCAAGGAGCCGTTCACGATCGAAATCGAGAAGAGTCCTCTCCGCGTCAAGGCGTCACTTCCTGCTGCGAAGATCCTCTCGATCACGATGGATTCCTACAGGATCGCCGCGGATGAAAGCGGCTGGTGGAACAGGATTTCCAGCGCTGACCGGGAGGCGGGGGTGGAATACCTCCAGTCCACGGCCAGGACGCAAGCAGAATCCTCCGGTATGCTCGAAGAGGCCCAAACGAGCGCAGAGCAGCGCATCAAGGACATAGTGCAGAAGAATGGATCGACGGTCGAATTCTCTCCCGCTGCGGCCTTGCGATGAAAAGATACACGCTCAAGAAACGCAAAAAGCCGGTTTGGACGTGGTTCTGGTATAAGAGAATCCGGATCAGCTTTTTTTTGCGCTCCTCCCCTTCATGAAGTGAGGAAGCTCGTTGAAGAAATGGAGCGATGTGCGAATGCCGCCGAAGAAATTATCGAGGTTGATGAATTCATCAGGGGCGTGAGCGTTTTCGTCCGGCAGGCCGAACCCGAGGAGAACGGTGTCGATGCCGAGAAGCTCTTTGAACTGGACCACAATCGGAATGGAGCCCCCCTCCCGCTGGTAGAGAGGCTTCCTGCCGAACCCCTTTTCAAGTGCTGAGACTGCGGCCTGGACACCCGGGCTGTCGATCGGGGTAATCGCGGGCTCGCCTCCGTGAAGATTGCGGACGGTGATCTTGACCGTCTTCGGCGCGATTTTCCGGATGTGCTTCTCGAAGAGCTTTGCGGCCTTCTCCGATGTCTGATTCGGCACAAGCCTCATCGATATTTTCGCGCTGGCTTTTGAGGGGAGAACGGTCTTCGCCCCGTCGCCCGTAAACCCGCCCCAGATGCCGTTGCACTCGAGGGTCGGCCTCGCCCAGACGCGCTCCAGCGTCGTAAACCCTTTTTCCCCGTAGAGCTTATTCACGCCGAGTTCCCTGGCGTATTTTCTGTCGCTCCAGGGAAGCTTCTTGTATGCATCACGCTCTTTCTTCGTCAGAGAGAGCACCCCGTTGTAAAACCCCGGTATCGTGACTTTGCCGTTCTTGTCGTGGAGCTGGGCGATGATCTCCGAAAGCGCCTGGATCGGGTTGTGCACTGTCCCACCAAACGATCCCGAATGGAGGTCTTTGTTCGGTCCGACAAGGTCGATCTGCATATACGCCAGCCCGCGGAGCCCGTAACAGATCGACGGGACCCCCTTGGCGAACATCGACGAGTCGGAAATCAGCACCAGATCGGATTTCAGGAGCTCCTTTTTGTCCTTTACAAAAGCTTCAAGGTGAGTGCTCCCGATTTCTTCCTCCCCTTCCAGGAGGAGCTTGACGTTGACGGGAAGGTCGCCGCCGTTCCGGAGGTACGCCTCAAGGCTCTTGAGGTGGATGAAGACCTGTCCCTTATCATCCGCGGCACCCCGAGCATACAGCCTTCCGTCCCGTATCGTCGCCTCAAACGGCGGCGATGTCCAGAGATCAAGGGGTTCGGGGGGCTGCACGTCGTAGTGGCCGTACAGAAGCACCGTCGGTTTCCCCGGCGCCTTAAGCCAGTCTCCGTAGACGACCGGATGTCCCGCAGTCGGGAAGATCTCGACGTTTTGAATCCCGATCGACTTCATGTGATCAGCCATCCACGCCGCGCACCGCCGGACGTCATCGTTGTTCTCAGGATTCGTGCTCACGCTGGGTATTGCGAGCAGGGTCTTGAGCTCTGAGAGATACCGGTCTCTGTTGGAATCCACATACGAGAGAAGTGATTGCATGCTTCAACTCCGCGTTTGGTGGGGCGTTTCCGGGGTTTTTCCTCGGTGAGGTGTAGTGCAGGGAATCCTTGCTAATCAAGCGTTTTTTGAATATAGTAGCTGTCAAAATCAAATGCAAAGACAACGTGGATCCAGACCAGATTCTGCTTTCTGCTGCGGCAGCCACCATACCCTGCGTGCTCTTTGATCACCTCCTGAACGCAATACAGAACTGGCAGCGGAAACGGTCCGGGATAATCCAGACGGACGGGTTCGGGTGGTTCGGAAGGACGGCCATGAGCATGATCCTCAACTTTGCCGTGTGCGCCTTCATGTCGTATGTGTACCGGGTTGTCGGTCACGATCAACAGGACGCATTCCTCGTGGCGGCCTTCATGTGGCTGATGGTATCCGTCCCCGTACTGTTTACCAGCCGCTACGTCGATGAGTCTCAGAAACAGTTCCTCGCAGGCCGCATACTGGGCTGGCTTGCAAAAACAGCAATGGCGGCAGCCTCGGCGGCCTATTTCGTCACATTCACATCCTGACCTATGCGCGCATTTCTGAACGGCTCCAATATCCACTACGATCTATCAGGCAATCCCGCAGGGCCCGCTGTGACATTCGTCCACGGCTTTCCATTCAGCCTCGAGATGTGGAAAGACCAGATCGGGGCCGCGGCGGCGGCAGGGTACAGAACGCTGGCGTACGACATACGCGGTCACGGGTCGAGTGACGTCGGGGACGGCCAATACACCGTGGAATCCCACGTCGACGATCTGTTCGCCCTGCTCGATCACCTGAAGATCCCCAGGACCGCAATCGTCGGGCTTTCCATGGGCGGGTATATTACGCTCCGCGCACTGGAACGGGAGCCCGGGAGGTTCAGCGCCGCAGTCCTGTGTGACACCAAGAGCGAAGCGGACACTGACGAGGCAAGGATACGGCGCGCTGCATCTGCAAAGGGCGTGAAGAAAACCGGATCGACCGCGTATGCCGCCGATTACGTCAAGTCGATGTTCACGAAAGAGTCGTTCACGTCCAACCCCGCGGCCGTTGAACTCATTCGCGGGATCATCGCGCGCACTCCCCCCTTGAGCATCGCGGGGACGCTTATCGCGCTCGCGGCACGCACGGACACAACCGCCTCACTGGCTTCCATCCGTATCCCGACGCTTATACTCGTCGGCGAGCAGGACACGGTGACACCCCCGTCCTGTGCAGAGTCTCTTCACGCGAAAATACCGGGATCGGATCTCCATGCCGTCCCGGGCGCGGCGCACATGAGCAACCTTGAAAATCCCGCATTCTTCAACGCCACGCTCCTTGCATTCCTGAAAAGGAGCATTCCGACCACCTGATGCAGACCGCCCTCGTTACCGGGGCTTCGGGGTGTCTCGGATCGGCACTTGCCATCCGCCTTCACGAAACCGGTGTCAACGTGCGGACATTCGTCCGCCCCGGATCCGACCTGCGTGTGATCGGGGGAATCCCTTTTGAGCAGTTTACCGGTGATATTTGCGACGCCGGCGCACTGCGCGCGGCAATGGAAGGGTGCGAGACCGTCTATCACACCGCGGCCCTCGTGACATTTGCAAGGAAGGCCGGAGCAGAACAGCACCGGGTGAACGTCCTGGGAACCCGCACGGTCGTCAACTGCTGCATCGAATCCGGCGTGCGCTCGCTCGTCCATACAAGCTCGGTGACCGCCATAGGGACACCGCTCCCCGGGACGCCCGCGGACGAATCGTTCGAGGCGGACCGGTCGAATGCCCGGGGGTACAAGCTTTCCAAAATACTTGCGGAGGACGAAGTGAGGGAAGGAGCCGGCCGGGGGCTCCGGTGTGTGATTGTCAATCCCTCTGTGATCATAGGAGAGCGTGACACCCGTTTTCATGCAGGACAGCTCATACGGGACATCAAACGGGGACACATCCCCTTTTATGTCGCCGGGGGGATGAACATCGTGTACGTGGGCGACGTCGCATCGGGGATGATCGCCGCGGCCGAAAGGGGCCGAGCCGGGGAACGCTACATATTGGCCGGGGAGAACCTTACACACAAAGAGATCTTCAGGAGGACCGCGGCGCTTATCGGCGGCCGCGCGCCATTCGCCCCGTTCCCTCTCCCCCTGCTTTCCGGCATTGGAGGACTTGTGGAGTTCATTTCAGGAGTGTTCGGCGCTGAGCCGCCGCTCACGCGCGATCTCGCCGCCATCGCGGGACGCTACGTCTGGTTCACCGCCGCCAAAGCGGAGAAAGAACTCGGGTTCAGAGCAACCCCGTTCGACAGAACAATCACCGCAGCGTACGAATGGTACAGGCTTCACGGGTATCTTTGATCCCCCTTGCTCTCAGAAGAGCGTATAGATGAACGGCGCCAGAGCGGACCCCTGAGTGAAGACAAGCAGGAGCGCCAGAAGGAGCAGCAGGACGACGATAGGACCGAGCCACCACTTTTTCCGCTCTTTCATGAACGCCCAGAGCTCAATGAGTATTCCCAGCTTTCCACCGGCCATAGACCTCCTCCGTCCCTTTCAGGTTTCAGAATAACCGCTCAAGACGTTTTTTGTCGAACGCCGCCCGTTCGCGCCTGATCCAGTATGACGTTGCGTTTTTGTCGATCGACTCGTCAAGGAGATCTTTCCCCGTCAGCCGCAGGATAAGTCCGAGCGGTGTCATCACGAGGTAGAAGAACACCCCCAGGATCACCCTGGTATTGACCCACCCGAGCGCAAACGCGAAGAGCATCCATACCGTGTAGACCGGCTTCATCAGGGGAAAGGCAAACGCCCCTCCCGCGGCAAACACAGCGGCCGCCGCGGCAACCCAGACCCAGGCACCATTCCCCCGGACGATCATGTATGCCGCAAGGGCAACAGATATCCCTCCGAAAAGAAACCCGAATTTCCTCACATTGTTTCTCGACGCGTCGACGCGTTCAATCAAGTGCGAACTTCTCCTTCCATGCGGTATCTTCGCGTAAGGGGATCTGATCGCTCTTGGCCAGGAGGAAGCTCCCCAGCACAAGGTAGTCCATTTCCGTCCGCATGAAGCATCGCCACGCTTCCTCGGGAGTGCAGACAATCGGCTCTCCCCGGACGTTGAACGAAGTATTGATGATGACGGGGCAGCCGCTCTTCCTGTAAAACGCTTCTATGAGATCATGATACAGCGGATTGTCATCTCTGTTCACGGTCTGTATGCGGGCCGTGTAGTCGATGTGCGTCACCGCGGGAATGTCGGAGCGCGGGACATTCAGCTTGTCGATCCCGAACAGGTTCTCCTCACCGGGAGTCGCGGGGAGGCGCCTTTTGTCCGCGACGGGCGCCACAAGGAGCATGTACGGGCTCTCCACGGCGATGTCGAAGTAGTCGGAGGCATGGTCTCTCAGGACCGCGGGAGCGAAGGGACGGAACGACTCCCTGAATTTGATTTTGAGATTCATGACCGATTGCATCGTGCGGGACCGGGCATCCCCGATGATGCTCCGCGCGCCGAGCGCCCGCGGCCCGAATTCCATCCGCCCCTGGAACCACCCGATGACCTTCTCCGAGGCGATGAGGTCCGCGACCGTCCCGATGAGCTCCTCCCGGGAAAGCGGGCGGTACGCCGCCCGGAGCCGTACGAGGTCGGATTCAATCTGCTCATCGGTGTAAGAGGGACCGAGAAGGGAGCCCTGCTGCACGTCCTTTGTGCCACCGGCGGTGCGGGCGTTGCCGTAATAGCTGTACCAGGCGCAGAGTGCCGATCCAAGTGCTCCGCCGGCGTCGCCGGCCGCCGGCTGTATCCATATGTCGCGGAACGGCCCCTCGCGCAGGATCTTCCCGTTTCCCACGCAGTTCAGCGCGACCCCTCCCGCAAGGACCAGGTTCTCCTCCCCCGTCTCGGCGTGCACATGGCGTGCCTGCCGGAGCATGATCTCTCCCGTCACTTCCTGAAGCGAGCACGCGAGGTCCATCTCCCTGCGCGTGAGCGGGGATTCCGGGTCGCGCGGAGGGCCGCCGAAAAGCCGGTCGAATTTCGTGCTCGTCATCTTCAGTCCCGCACAGTAGTCGAAATACTCCATGTTCATCTTGAACGACCCGTCCGCCTTCAGGTCGATCAGGTTGTCGTAGATCGCCCGCACGTATACCGGCTCTCCGTACGGCGCGAGCCCCATCACCTTGTACTCCGCCGAATTTACCTTGAAACCGGTGAAATACGTGAACGCGGAATACAGAAGCCCGAGCGAATGCGGGAAACGCTGCTCTCCCAGGATCTCGATTTCCGCGCCGATGCCCCTTCCGTAGCTCGTCGTCGTCCATTCCCCGACGCCATCCATTGTAAGGAAGGCGGCCCTCGGGTACGGCGACGGGTAGAAGGCCGATGCGGCGTGCGATATGTGATGTTCCGGGAAGAGCACCGTCCCCTCGTAATCGAGTTCCGTCCGGATGAGCTGCGGTATCCAGAGCTTGTCTTTCAGCCAGAGGGGCATCGCCATGAGGAACGATCTGATCCCCCGTGGCGCATACGCGAGGTAGGTCTCCAGTATCCGCTCGAACTTGATGAACGGTTTGTCGTAGAATGTGACGCAGGAAAGATCCGCCGCCGTGATCTTCTCGTGCGCGAGGCACCAGGCGGCGGCGTGCGAGGGGAAGGAGAAATCGTGCTTGATGCGGCTGAACCGCTCTTCCTGGGCTGCGGCCACGATGACCCCGTCGCGGATCAGCGCGGCCGCGGAATCATGGTAAAAGCATGATATGCCGAGAATGTACATGGCAGGGGACTCCCCGGCACGCTACATCTGAAAAGCTTTGATGTATTCGACCAGACGGGTGCAGTCTTCCAGCGTCTCTGCCGCGTGCGTCCCCCCGCCCTGGGCGGCGTGTTCGTGGTGTTCCTGCACGCTCATGACCTCCAGCGGGCGCGAACGGAGCTGCGCGATGCTCTTTGCCGCGGAGGCCGCCGCGGAGAGCGTTGTGATGAAGGGGATTTTGTACTCATATGCCGCGCGGCCAATGGCGTGTTCGTCCTGGCGCGAGACCGGCCCCAGGGGGGTGTTAATGATGAGCTGTACCCACCCGTTCTTGATCACGTCGATGATGTTCAGCGTTCCCTCGCTTGCCTTCAGAACGGGGCGGTTGGCCACTCCGTTCGTGCGCAAGAACGACGAGGTTCCCTCGGTCGCAATGACGTTGAACCCGAGACGCACATACGCCCGGACGACGTTGACGGCCCTCTCATTCTTGTCGAAGTCGTTCAGGCTGACGAACACGGTCCCCTTTTGAGGGAGCGTCGTTCCCGCCGCCATCGAGGCCTTCGCAAATGCGACGCCGAAGGTATCGGAAATCCCCATCACCTCCCCGGTCGAACGCATCTCCGGGCCCAGGAAATGCCGGGCGGTCGGAAATTTCGGGAAGGGGAAGACCGATTCCTTGATCGCCACATGTTTCGCCCATCCGTATCCTTTGACGCCGAGGTCGGCGATTGTACGGCCGATCATGAGCTTTGCCGCAATTTTCGCCAGCGGGACGCCGGTGGCCTTGCTGACGAACGGCACAGTGCGGGAAGCGCGGGGATTCACCTCCAGCACATAGATCACCCCGTTGCGCATCGCGTACTGGACATTGAGAAGCCCGACGACGTGAAGCGCGAGTGCGAGGCGGCGCGTATAGGCCATGAGCGTCAGGAGCTGCTGGGGGGTTACGGCGTACGGCGGAAGCACACAGCAGCTGTCTCCCGAATGGATCCCCGCCTCCTCGATGTGCTGCATCACCCCGCCGATGAAGACGGTCTTTCCGTCGCAGACGGCGTCCACGTCGAATTCGAACGCGTCTTCGAGGAAACGGTCGATAAGGACCGGATGATCGGGCGAGACATTGACCGCCTTGGTCATGTATTCCCCGAGTCCCTCATCATCGTAACAGATTTCCATCGCCCGTCCGCCGAGAACGTAGGAGGGGCGCACAAGCACGGGATAGCCCACATGCGCGGCCACGTCGAGCGCGCCGGGAAGATCGTGCGCCGTCCCGTACGGCGGGCACGGGATCTGAAGTTCTTCAAGCAGCGCGCCGAAGCGCTTCCTGTCCTCCGCAAGGTCGATCCCCTCCGTAGAGGTCCCGAGGATTTTGACGCCGTTCGCCTCGAGGGCTTTTGCGATCTTCAGCGGAGTCTGCCCGCCGAAACTGACGATGACGCCGACAGGGTTCTCCTGCTCACAGATATTGAGAACATCCTCAAGCGTCAGCGGTTCAAAATACAGCTTGTCCGTCGTGTCGTAATCCGTCGACACGGTCTCCGGGTTACAGTTGATCATGATGGTGCCGTATCCTTCATCGGCAAGACCCATCACGCCGTGGACGCAGCAGTAATCGAATTCGATCCCCTGCCCGATCCGGTTCGGACCTCCCCCCAGGATAACAACCTGCTTTTTGTCCGATTTCCTCGCTTCGTTTTCCCGTTCGTACGTCGAGAAGTGGTACGGGGTGTCCGCTGCAAATTCTGCGGCACACGTATCGACAGTCTTGAACACGGGGAGTATCCCCATCTTCTTCCTCTCCGCGCGGACCGCCATTTCATCGCTCCCGGTCATGACCGCGATCTGCCTGTCGGAGAACCCGAACTGCTTCGCCTTCAGCATGAGGGGGCGGTCGAGCACCCGGGCATCCCGAATTGCGTTTTCGCAGTCGAGGATCTGCCGGATATTGTCCAGAAACCAGGGGTCCACGAATGTGAGCGCGTAGAGATCTTCGATCGTCATCCCGAGCTGGAGCGCGTAGCGGAGATTGAATACCCCGTCGGGGTGCGGCCTGCTGAGCCTCGTCCGGATCGTCTCATGCCAGACGGCCTTTTCTGCGGCGGTGAGCGTTCGGGGGTCAAACTCATCCTTCCCGTCGGCTCCCAGCCCCGCCCTCCCCTGCTCGAGCGACCGGAGGGCCTTCTGGAGCGCCTCTTTGAATGTCCTGCCGAACGCCATCGCCTCCCCGACGGATTTCATCTGAACGCCCAGCGTGGTATCCACCCCTTTGAACTTTTCAAAGTCCCATCGGGGGATCTTCACGACACAGTAGTCGATCGTGGGCTCGAACGAGGCGGGGGTCAGTTTCGTAATGTCATTGGGGATCTCGTCAAGCGTATAGCCGACCGCCAGCTTTGCCGCAATCTTCGCAATCGGGAACCCGGTGGCCTTGGAGGCAAGGGCCGACGACCGTGACACGCGTGGGTTCATTTCGATGACAAGGCAACGCCCAGAGCGGGGATCAACCGCAAACTGGATGTTCGAACCCCCGGTTTCGACGCCGATTGCCCGGATGATCCTGATGGCGTCGTCGCGCATCGACTGGTATTCCTTGTCGGTCAGCGTCTGCGCCGGCGCCACGGTGACCGAGTCCCCCGTGTGGATCCCCATCGGATCAAAATTCTCTATCGAGCAGACGATCACGACGTTGTCCCTGACGTCGCGCATGACCTCGAGCTCGTATTCCTTCCACCCGATCACGGACTCCTCGAGAAGGACCTCGTGAATCGGGCTTGCCTCGAGCCCGTGGGAGAGGGCTTCTTCGAATTCCTCCGGAGCCCTGGCGATGCCGCCGCCGGACCCTCCGAGTGTGAACGAGGGGCGTATGATGACGGGAAAGCCGATCGTCGAGACCAGCGCGCTCCCTTCCTCCATCGTCCTGACAAACCCGCCGCGCGGGGTCTTCAGCCCCGCGCTGTCCATCGTCGCCTTGAACAGCTCCCTGTCCTCGGCTTTCCGGATCGCGTCAAGCTTCGCCCCGATAAGCTCCACGCCGTATTTCTCAAGCACGCCGTTCTCCGCGAGAGCAACCGCAATGTTGAGCGCGGTCTGCCCCCCCATTGTGGGGAGAATGGCGTCCGGCCGTTCCCGCTCGATGATCTTCTCGACAAAATACGGCGTGATGGGTTCGATGTATGTCCGGTCCGCAAGATCCGGATCGGTCATAATCGTCGCAGGATTGCTGTTGATGAGTATTGTGCGGAAACCTTCTTCGCGGAGGACCTTGCAGGCCTGAGTTCCGGAGTAGTCGAATTCACAGGCCTGACCGATCACANNTGTAGGTCGGTGCGTTTCGGCAAGGAGGACGGATCTCTCTTTGGTCGGGATGAAATATACGAAGAATGCTTGAGGAAGGCAATCTTGACAGTGTCGGCTGATTCGGCTATACTGTGCGAATCATGGAAAACTGGCAGCACGTGTTTGATGTGATCAGCGGCGGCGGACCTCTTGAGGAAAGAGGAGCAGCATCCACCCGGACGAGTTCCCTCCCGGCCCTGAGCGATGAGCAACATCGATCTCTGCATCTTCAGGGAATGTAAACCCAAACCACGCTAACAGCACCCGTACGTCGGCGGAATGAACTTCCCGTCCGACGCCGATACGACCTCCCCCCGCACAAGGTATTCC
>PMJQ01000212.1:5309-13680 GCA_003157485.1 Ignavibacteriota bacterium | reverse complement strand
CGAAGTTGCCGTTCTTGAGCAGGTTCTGTGCGTATGCCGTCATTACGCCGGGAAGCATGAGGACCGCAAGCGTGATGATCCCCTTTACGCAGTTTAATTTCATCGCAGTTCCTCCGTGTCTGTTTCTGTGCTGATAATCCGCTTCGGACGGGAAGGGATCTCGAGGGGATGCTCCCCCGGCAATGTAAATGCTATACAGAGGGGAGGATCTGCTTGTCAGTCAGTCGTCGGTGGGACTCATGCTGCGGTGACATCGGCGGCTCGCTGATATCCTCGAGCCACATTGACAGAAGATCTGCGGGGAATTTATCGTAAGTGGTGGAGATTGTCAAGCGAAGAAATCGGCGGATTGCCAGATTTTTCCTGCCTTATTGCTTCTGCGTATCAAATATGGAAGCTCATCCGTTACTTGATCAAGAGAAGTCTCTTTGTCGATGCAGACCCCCCTGACGCAAGCCGGCAGAAATACACGCCGCTTGCAAGATCTGTACCGTCAAATTTCGTCCTGTAGAGACTTCCTGGAAGAGCTACCCCGTCGAAAAGAGTGGCAACAGACTCCCCGAGCGCGTTGTAGATTGTCACTATTGCGTGTCCCTGGCGCGCCACGGAGAACTCTATCACCGTCGATGGATTGAACGGATTGGGATAATTCTGATGCAGTGAAAACACCGCCGGCACCTGCGGGGCGTCCGGGGTCCTTGACAGATCAACGCTCACGGATTCTGAATAACGAAACGATCCGTCGAGGTTGATCTGCTTCAATCGGTAGGCGACAATGGCGCGCGGGGAATGAAGATCCGTATACTGGTACTCCTCGCTCTCGAGCGTCGTTCCGTGTCCGGCGATAAAGCTCCCCGCGAGAGGGGTAAACGCCGAATCGTTCCCGCCCTTCCGTTCTACGAAAAAGCCGTAGTTGTTGGTCTCGCTGGTTGTCGTCCAGCGGAGCGTCACTTCTCCGCCGGCGGATGGCTGGGCGGCGAAAGACGAAAGGACAATGGGGAGGGGCCCGTCGACCGAAAAGGAGATCGTATTTCCGGCGGTTCCGACGGATGAGATGCTGAGACCTCCCGGACTCCCTGTGGAAAAGAACCCGGAGGGGTCGCTAAAATCATTCAGAGAGGTCCGTCCGACATCTGCGCTCATCGGCGCGAGGAGGAAGTCTCCGTTTATTGTCGCAGTTCCACCCTTCCGATAAATGTAGACCTCATCCGGCGGGCCCGCTGCATCTCCGATCCCGTCCGACGACGTGTTGATGCGGTACACGAGAAGCCCCTCCCCTGGAAGACTGGACTCGAAAAGTCCGTTCTTCTTCCTGTACTCCACGACGTAGTATTCTGTCGCCGACCTGAGCGAAGGGATCCTGAAGCAATTGTCCGATGAGTCCGTCAATGGCCGAAGCGTGTAGCTCCCGGGAGAGGAGATAAGCGGCACGGAGGAGATCCAGTGGCCGTACCGGAACTTCAGAAAAGCGCTCATATGCTGGGGCGGCGAAGCATTGTATGCCATCACATCCCAGAGGCCGACCGGCTCATAGTCCAGATTGGAGTAGTGATACAGGTCCGGTGCCCCGAGTGTGTGGAACATCTCGTGGCATACCACGGAGCTTCCTTCCAGGGTTATGAACCCCTCCACGTTCAGGTTGAAATACCACGTCGCTTTCCCGTGTATTGTTCCTCCTGGGCAATACCCTTTGTGAGGCCACAGGAGATTCCCCCATGCGCCCATTTCCCCTTTGACGATGAAGCAGAGGTTGTCGACATATCCGTCGCCGTTTGCGTCGATGTTCAATGTGTCCGGTATCTGGTTCTTCACCGCGGCGATGGCACGGAGGAACAGTGAATCTTCTCTCCCCGATTTCCCTGCGCTGTCATAGCCGGTGGGATTCAGGATCGCATCATACGGCATGTAGTAGTTCCGCGGGTGGATGTCCAGGTAAGAGACGATCTGGCCCCCCGCGGGTGCAGGGTAAAAAGACGAATTGATCGTGAGCCGGTTGTAAGACGCCTCCTTGAAATACGCTGCGAGTGAAGTCGATGTGGGAGAATTGCCGTTGAACAGCTCGGCATATGTCGGGAAGGGATCAGAGAATTCAGATTGATCGCTGAACCGGACGAATATGACGAGGTTGTTGAATATTCCGGTGTTGGGGGAGTTTACTGTCGCGGAAACACGGGCCAGCCCGCGTGATCGGAGCCCCTCGCGTATTTCGGGCGGGGCTATGGCATTTCTCTGTATCCCGAGCGTGAACGGGTTGACCCGGCCGGCGACCGCCCCCGTGCAAACCACTCTCCCTCCGCTGAGCGTGGCATACTCATAAAACCCGGTCCGTGAACTGCGCATGATTGTAAACCCGTTTTCATCATGCAGCCAGTTGTAATACTCGTCGCCGCTTGCGAAGCAATGGAGCGTATCGCCACCGGGCTGGACTACCGTCACAGGAAGATTGCGGAGATATGCGGAATACGCACCCCCGGAGGGAAGTAACAACCCTGCAATAGTAAGACCGAGGTACCAACTCAATCGCATTTTTCTTCTCGCTGGGGGGGTGTTCATGCGCGGAGGATAGTATAAGAATATATATTTCCTCCACATAAGCAATCCGCTTCATCAGAGACCTGCTTATGTGACCTTTTTTTATAATATTGAGATCACGATCCGCCTGTTGTTCTCTTCGTTTATCCGCTGAACTTTGATTGTGCCCGCAGTATAGCGGGATCGCTATGTAAAACCCGTAAGGCGTTCGGCATGAATCACCTTTCAAGATTGATCCTCTCCATCGTTGCGGTAGGGACATCGGTGACAATTCGGGCCACAGCGTTATTCGCTCAGGGAGGAACCGGTGGTACCGCTCACGACCCCGGCCTTCAGGCTCTGGCGGCGCGGTTCTTCTCGTGGCGCGCCACTGTTCAGCCCTGCTCGAGTGACGATATCCTGCGCGTCGAGAGGCCCCCGGGCTGGGTCCCGTCCGTGTCTCCCGATGATCTGCGCAATCAGCGGAGGATCTATACCGAGTTCAGGTTCATGCTGGGCCAGCTTCCCCGTGATGGATGGACACGCACGGACAGCGTCGACTACCTCTTGCTCCGCTCGGCGATCGAACGGATGAACTGGGAGCTGAATGTTCTGAAGACTCCTTTCCGGAACCCTGAGTTTTATGTCCAGCAGACCCTCGGCGCGTTGTACGAGCTCCTCGTGTTGAGTTCGCCGATGACCGACCAGCGCGCGGAGAATATCATCAGGCGGATCGCATCCATACCGGCGACCCTTCGATACGCGCATTCGAACCTGACGGAGCCCGTGCAGCCCTTCGCGAAGCTGGCCGTGAGCGGTTTTGCCGATGCGCGCGAGAGACTCTACAGAGTCGTGGCCGGGCTCCAGCCCCTCATAAAGCCCGATAATCAGATACTGCTTACCGCCGGAGTCGACTCCGCCGCTGCTGCCATCGAGTCGTTCGTGAGCGATCTCCAGGCGGGGATTCCCTCGATGCCGGCGCAACTCAGCCCCGGGAAGGAGGCGTACGCGTATTTCTTGAAGAATGTCGCCCTCATTCCGCTCACGACCTCGGAGATACTGACGATCGGGAAGAAGGAATTTGACCGGGCGGTCGTCGCGGAGACAATGGAACGGGTGCGCGACGCGGGGATGTCCCCATTGAAGATATTTCCTTCCACCGCCGACCAGATCGAACAATCACGGCTGGATGAGCTGGCAATCAGAAAATTCGTCGAAGACCATGACGTACTCACAATTCCCTCGTGGCTGAAACACTACAGGAACCGGCTGATGCCTCCGGCCGTTGATGTGCTCTCTTTCGTGGGAGAGACGGACGACCTCGCGTCGGAGACCCGGCGTGATGAAGACGGTGTCTCCTACATCCCCAACCCGAGCCCCGGCCTGTCGTTCTTTCGGGATGCGTCGGCGAGGGATCCCCGCCCGATCATCATCCATGAGGGGGTCCCCGGCCACTATTGCCAGCTCTGCCTCTCCTGGGCGAACGAGGATTCCATCCGGCGCCACTACATCGACTCCGGCCCGATCGAAGGATGGGGGTTCTACGTGGAGGAGATGCTCCTTCAGGCGGGACTCTTTGACGCCGATCGTCCTCAGACACGGGAGACGATCTGCCGGTTCATGCGACTCCGCGCCCTCCGGGTTGAAGCAGACGTACGTCTTGCGGTGGGTGAGTTTACGATAGATGATGCGGCCGCGTTTCTCGAGAAGACCGTTCCCATGGATAGGCAGAGCGCACTGGATGAAGCCGCATCCTTCGCAGGCAATCCCGGTCAGGGGATTTCCTACCAGGTCGGCAAGGCGCAGATCGAGGCGTTCCTGAGGGATGCGCGGCTCCGGAAGGGGGAAACCTTCAAACTCAGGGAATTCCACGATTATATTGCGAAAAACGGAAACGTCCCGGTCGCCCTCCTCCGGTGGGAGTACCTTGGAACGAGAGACCAGATCGATTCGCTGTGGGGGGAGTGAGCGGTTTTTACTTTCCCGATATATGCTTACCATAGACAAATGAGCGCAAAAGGCGGCCAATGGACCCGATGATCGGCAGGAAAATCGAACCGTACGAAATCCAGGAAATCCTCGGCCGCGGCGGAATGGGGGTCGTGTACCGGGCGCGTGATACGAAGCTCGACCGTGATGTGGCCATCAAGATGATGGACCTCCAGTATGCGAGCGACGCAAATTTCCTGAAGCGGTTCCAGTCCGAGGCGAAGGCGCTCGCCCGGCTGCAGGACCCGAATATCGTCTCGATCTTTTCGCTCCTCGAGACCACCGACGGCATTTGCATCGTCATGGAATACGTCAGGGGGACGACGCTCGCCAAGCTCCTCGTCCCCCAGGCGGCGCTCCCGATCCCGAGGGTGATCACGATATTCAAGCAGTTGCTCATGGCGCTTGGGCATGCCCACAAGGAAGGGGTCATACACAGGGATATCAAGCCGGCCAACATCATCGTCGGCGACGGAGACCGGATCAAGATCGCGGACTTCGGGCTCGCAAAAGTGAAGCAGGAATTTGCGGCGACGGCGACGCAGGGGACCGCCGGGACGCTCTATTACATGTCCCCTGAGCAGTTCAAAGGGCTGAAGCAGGTGGACAACCGGGGGGATATTTACTCCGCAGGGATGACGCTCTACGAGTGCCTGGCGGGGAAGCTGCCGTTCGGTCTCGATGACTCGTATTACACGATCGCCCAGCAGGTCGTGCATGGGCAGGTCCCGACCCCCGAAACACTGAACCTCGATATCCCCGGGGGGCTCGTTGCCATCGTCAAGAAGATGATCGCCTGCGAGCTGAAGGACCGGTATCAGAGCGCTGAAGAAGTCGTGAGGGATCTGGAGGAGTTCGAAAAGTCCGGCTGGGTTGGATCGGGCGGGAACGGAAAGAGCGCACTGAGGGGACCGAAGGTGTGGATCGCCGCCGCTGCGGTCATCGCAATCCTCGTCGTTGCCGGGTTCTTCTTTCTCCGGCCGGCCGGCGTCCCCGCTGCAACCGCGCTATCTGACACCACACATGTGAATGCGGGCCGCGAGACATCTCCTGCCGGGCAGTCGTCGGGGGAACTTGTTTCCGCGGGGGAAACCGCTCCCCCGGGTGAAACCTCCACGGCAAAACCGTCCGGCTCAGGCGCGGTTGCCCGGCCGGTGCCGGAGAAAAAGTCTCCTTCTCCCGGGGAGGCGGGGTCCCGCCCGGCCGAGAGTACAAAGAGTTCGGAGCCTGCGCAGAAAGTCGAGGCGCCTGCTGACAACGGCGCAGACCCCCCGCTCGATCTTGGGGTCGATGTCGAACCGAAAGTCATCTCACGCGCCGAGCCGGATTATCCGGAAGTGCAGAAGAGGGGCGGCGTGACGGGTGATGTGAGGCTCCTCGTCCTTGTTGACAGGGAAGGGAAAGTGCAGAAAGTCCGCGTGCAGTCGTACGATTCTGAAGCGTTCATCAATCCCGCCGTCGAGGCAGCCCGTCAGTGCGTATTCTCTCCCGCCGTCATGAACAAAGTGAAGGTGAGAGCGTGGGCCCCTCTGAAGATCAGGTTTGGAGCCCGGCAGGACGAAGGGCAATGACGCAATACCACTCACCCCTCAACCGGAGGCCAGCAATGAAAGTTGTCACTCTGTTATCCCTCATCATGATTGTCGCCTCAACCGCTTCCGCACAGAAGCTCACTTTTCAGAAAGGGAGCATCTCGCCAAACTACACGACCGAAGACTGGAACATCGACAAAGGGGACGGCCCCAGGTCCTGCAAGTTGTTCATACAGTTTGACACGCCGTTTCTCTCCGCCCCCACGGTTCTTGTAAACCTCACCGGGATCGATGCGCCGACCGACCACAACCTGAGGGTGTCGCTCAAGGTTGAGAGGGTCACCGTCAGCGGATTCCTCCTGAAAGTGGAGACGTGGCAGGACAGCCATGTTAACGCCGTCGAAGCAACCTGGTTTGCGATAAGCAGGAACGATTGAAGCCTGTGCGGCGGCGTGTGTGANNAGATAAGTTCGGGAGGAGCGATGTCCCGGGGTTCATTCAATTCGCGAACTTTCGTCGAGTGTCGTTGAATCTGGCACCTCTCAGTCCTCCTCTTTAGGACGTAATCACAGATTTATTCCCACCCAAAATAAACTGCGTCGTGTGTGCGCTCACACATTGCGTCTTGCCGTGCAGTTCAGTAGGTTCGTAAAGACGCGACGTTCATTCGAGGGGCCTTCTTCAATCTAGACGGAGAAGGCCTTGTTGCATCCAGGATCATCCCGCCCCCATAGTAAGCTGAAAACCGCAGGAGCGAGTGATGCGTTATCGTGATGGCGAGAACCTTCGGGGAGACACGGAGCCGCAGCGGACATCCAGGATCATCCGCATCGCTGCGGCGATTACCATGTGCGGGTTACTGCTCCTTGGCGCCGTCAGGTATGCATCGGGTACGCCCGGATTTGCTCCGACGCTTGTTATCGGCGGGACGCTCTCACTTCTTGCGATCTGGATCAACAGGAGGGGGTACGTAGTTCTGTCCGGTGTGCTCTTTGTGGCTGTCCTCGCCGGCATTGCCGTCTTTCTCATGGTGTTTTCAGAGGGGACGCATGACGCGGCACTGCTGACATTCCCCGGCATACTCGTCCTTGCCGCCCTCACGCTTCCGCGGAAGCCGTATATCGTGATGGCGGCCCTCGTTGTCCTTATTCCGGGAATCGTGGGAGTTCTTGAAATAAGCGGGAAAATCGTCAATATCTACAGCGGCAACACTGATTTCCTGTCGGTTCTTGATATAACGGTCATACTCATTCTGACCGCCGCCGCTGTCGAGCTCATGACCGCGACGGTAACGGAGAGTGCCGCCCGGGCTCGGATGAGTGAGTCCCGATTCCGCCTTCTCTTCAACAACAGCAGCGAGTCGATATTCGTGTTCGGCGCCATCGGGCCGGAAGGGCTCCCGGAACAAATCATTGAAGTCAATGACATCGCCTGCAATCAGCTCGGATACACACGCGAGGAGGTTCTTCGGCTCCGTCCTCCCGACATATTCCAGGAGGAGAGCAAGGGACCGATGGCCGCGGGATTCTCCCGGCTCAGGGCCGAAGGAAGCGCGGTCTGCGAGGGCTCTTACAGGACGAAGGATGGGGCGCGAATACCAGTGGAAGTGAGCATGCAGCTCTTCGACATGCAGGAGAGGGAAGCCATCATTACGAACGCGCGCGACATTACGGAGCGGAAACGCACCGACGACCTCATCAGATCGGCGCTCCGGGAGAAAGAGGTTCTTCTCCGCGAGATCCATCACAGGGTGAAGAACAACATGCAGGTTGTCTCAAGCCTTCTCAATCTGCAGGCGTCCCAGACCCAGGACGCGGTCACGAAAGCGATGCTGGAAGAAAGCCGCCAGAGGGTCCGATCGATCGCCATCATACACGAAAAGCTGTACAACTCCTCGGATCTCGCGAGAATCGATTTCAGTATCTACCTGAAGAGCGTCGCGGACGAACTTCTCAGGACGTTCGGCCGGTCCAACATCTCGTGCGTCCTTGCGCTGGAATCGATCCCTTTTGAAATCGACAAGGCGATTCCCGTCGGCCTTGTCGTCAATGAGCTTCTGACGAACGCATTGAGGCATGCGTTCCCATCCGGCGCACCGGGGACTGTGCGTGTCGGCCTTCGATCGCTCGGCGATGATCAGGTGGAACTCGTCGTCCGGGACGACGGTGTCGGGTTTCCGGCGGGAATCACTATTGCTGCGGCGACAACAATGGGGCTTGCGATCGTCCGGACGCTCGTCGAACAGATGCACGGCACGATCACCGTAGAGGGAACGCACGGCACCACGTGTACCGTCCGTTTCGCCCTTAATAAGAGAATTGAAACTTCTTTGGTTTCCT
>PMJQ01000212.1:0-5297 GCA_003157485.1 Ignavibacteriota bacterium | reverse complement strand
ATTTCTCGCAGTTCCTGCGGCTCCAGCACGGTCACTCCGGTTCCGCGGCTCACCGCCCAGCTTGCCACTTCCTGCAGTGAATTCACCGTGGCTTCGAAGACGATCGACCCGTCGCCGTTCTCCGTAATCACCTGTGTCTCCATCATCTGTCTCGGCTTCAGCCGGGTCGCCCAGACGCTGGAGACGTGAATCCTGATGCGGTGCTTCTCGGCGCCCACCCAGCTCCTGAATGAATAACGGAACATCTCGTCGATCTCCTCCTGAGGGACCTTCTTGAATTTTCTCTCCGTCGGCTTGATGAGGAGTATCTTGTCGAGAAGATATTGTTTTATCCGGCCGTCGTTCACCGCAAGAACCCTCCAGTATCCCTCGCTGCTGAATATGATGAGGGGCTGGAGCTCTCGCCCGCGTTCGATCCCGTGCTCGTCCTTCTGGTAATCCACGAGCGCAATCGTGCTGCTCTCTATGCATCGCTGGAGTGCGACGACGATGCTGAGCGCCTTCAGCTTTTGCTTTTTCACGAGGAGCGTCGTTGCCTTGTCGAACCCGCTCGTGGAGTTGCATATCCCCATGTACTGGAGGACCAGCTCCCTGATCAGCTTCGCCTCCACGTGTCCGTCGAGGCACAGCCCCTTGCTTTTTTCCGAGTGGATCGGAATCCCGATGCTCCTTAGCTCCTGCATGTCCCGCTTGATCGTCGGTATATCCCGGCCGAAAATTACCGCAAAATCTGCGTCTTTCAGCCGGTCCGTATTTGCGACCGTAAGGCCGAGCATCTCGATTTGCCGCTTTACCTTGGTCTGTACTTCGAGCATGGGACACCTGTCGAATTTGTATCAACTGATGAGACTGTCGGGGGGGTAAGATATGTTAACTTGGATTCAGAAAACAGAAGCAGCAGCGGGATCGGCATAACAGGAAAGGGAACGACAATGGAATACAGATCAGGTCCGGAATACTCGCAGGCGGAAGCCGGTGAAGTACGCGATTTTCTCATGCGGCGCAACCTGAAGAAGTATCTCCTCCCCCCCGACCGGCTCTATATGGTAAACGACGGCCATGAGCATTTTCTTCGCATTTCCAACGGACAGACCACGGAATACCCGGTCAGGGGGTCGTTTCTCTTCAAGCTCTTGAAATGGTACAAATTCCCCTCCCGGCAGGTCCACCGATTGAGCATCGATACGATAACCTCCATCCTTAATGATTATCTGCTGGCGATTCCGGGAAACCAGGTAAACGTGACGGTGGAGAACGGCGAGGCCGTGTCGATCACAAGCAACAAGTACAATGAGCTTTCTGACATCGAGGTCCTCGACGGCGCGAGGACGGTGGGCGTCGCCTGCGTCTCCAGAAACGACTTTTTCATGAGGGTGTACAGCAACACCGACTACGAGGTCCAGCCTGTCCCAGGCGACGTCTGCGGCATCGGGTACAACCTGTTCAATTCGGAAACGGGATTCCGGTCCCTTTCTGTCCGGCTTTTTGTACGGAGGTATGTCTGCTCCAACGGCGCCGTCATCGGCCGGATCGAGGGGGAGGGGGTGAAGGTGCACTACGGCCACCCCGACATGGAACTGAAGAGCTTTCTGGACGCACAGGTGCGCGCGGGGGAGAAGGCGCGGCAGGAGGTCGGAAGACTCATCGAGAAGAGCACGCATCTCCCGGCCCGGCCTGTCATCGAACGGGTAACAGACCAGCTCACCCCCCTCATTGGAAGGAAGAGAACGGACGAGCTGATCGGCGATCTGGAGGAGGAATCGTCTATCTATGATCTGGCAAATGCGATAACGAGCATGGCACAATCGCTTGACCTGAAAGACAGGCTCATTGCCGAATCCCTGGGCGGGGATCTTCTGGCCCCCGCCGCGGAACTGGCCGAAGAGGCAACGGAAGAAATCGAACACCAACTCATAGGAGCATGACAACCATGGGAACACTCAAGGCTTCGGTCGAACAGTATTTCGCTGCGGAAGGGTGGGACGTCTCGGGTCAGCCGAACGAGTCGGCATTCCGGATGGGGGTGTCTACAAAAAACGCTCGCTGGCAGTGTGTCGTAAACGTGGATGAGGGGGAAGGGATCGTCTTCTTTCATTCCGTCTCCCCCCTGAAGGCACCTGCGGATGCCAGGCCCAGAATAGCGGAATTTTTGATGCGTCTCAACCGGACGATATACCTCGGGCACTTTGTGATGGATTTCGACAGCGGAGAGATCCGGTTCGAGACCTATGTCCACGCCGAAAACGGGTCGATCGGCAACGATGCGATGGAGTCGTTTGTGAACCGGAACATCGGGACGATGGACATGCATGTGTGCGACATCGCGCGGGTCATTTCAACCGAAATCCCGCCTGCCGAGGCAATGACGCAGGTGCTGACAGGCATGCCGGCCGGAAGGGGGCACCTTTACAACTAAACGAGGAGGGCGAAATCCCCCCCCTTGATACAAATCCCGACCCGTTTCACGGTTTATTTCCCCTTTCGAACCCGCCGGCCGGATTCGTGAAAGAAATCAGGCTCCGGATGCGTCTAACTATGGGAGAACGGATACACCCAAATGTAGTCCTACCGATGGCCCGGACCGTGAATCTCAAGTGGAAAAGAATGCGAGGAGATTTATGTGCCGTAACGTTGACCGGCACGAGCATGCCGAACTACCTGGAACAATTCTGCTGGCTCTGCGAAGACATTATGCGTGCCGAAGGGTACAAATCTCAAATTCCCGGGGAGTGGATAGAATCTCGTTGGTGCGAAATGAGTGCCTCGGTCTCAAATGGCACGACAGTTGTGATCCTGGCATTTATTGGGAAAGGGGTGTCCGGTGTGTTGGAATTCAGCGTCGAAAAACCACTGACCATGCTCTCCGGGGTCCGAATCAAGAGGCTTCTTCTCGACCCAAATTTCAATCAGGAGAAGATTACCAGAGCGCTCATGCAGTCAGCAAGTTTGCATGCAATGACAGTTGGCGAGCCGCCGGAGGTTTTAGCACTCAATCCTCGTCCGCGTCCCCGGTTGAACTGCTATGATCTGCCAATCGAAGCTCTCCCGGAACCGGTGTACAGGCCTCATCGAATCTGGTACCCGGTAGAATCGCCCGAACTGGCATTGGACAACACGGTATTTGTCGTGCCCTGCTACGATCTTCCGCTTTCAGTGGATTTCTATTGCGACAAGCTTGGAATGAGTGTCTTCGCCTTCAGGCATCTGGGCGTTTTCGCAAATGCCGGGGCCGCAATCCTCCTCCTCGACCAGGTCGAGGCTTTTCATCGAGACCCGGACCCGATATTGGAATGCAGAGTCCTGGATCTGTTCGCCACACTTGAAGACTTGACAGATCGTAACGTGTACATCATCCCCCGGGGGAAAACGTATCTGGGAAAGCAGGGGATCGTTACAGCGGAGGACGGTTCATTGGGGGCCCTGATACGCGATCCCGACGGGAATCTCCTTGCCCTGAGGCAGGAGACAATGAAGAGTAAGTTGCGCGAAAATCATCCGTCTAAATTATACTGGTTGAAACCGTCCGGGGAATGATTGTGGGGTTCCACACGTGAGGAGATAATCCGGGCCCGTTCTTCTCTCCGATATGTTCGATCAAATTGTGGCATATGGCTCAGGGACGCCATCAACGTCGTAAATCCGGGCGTGCTCACGTGTCTCAAATAGTCGTCCTTACCGGAACGTGCGGAAGCGGCAAAACGACCGTCTCGACACTTCTTGCCGGTTGCATATCTCACTTCCCCCCGCTATACTTATTCACACACTCTCTCACCCCCTCACTGAACGAAAATGACCGACCCCACTGACAGTCTGCACAGCTCCAGGCTCCAGACCATTGCTCGTAGAGTTATGTTGGAACGTGGGCTCTCGCCCGATTTTTCCCCCAAAGCACTTGCGGAACTGCACGCCATAACGGGGGCCGCTGTGTCACCGGGAAGTTCGTACCGCGATTTGCGCGCGCTCCTCTGGTGTTCCATCGACAATGATGACTCGAAGGATCTTGACCAGCTTACCGTGGCCGAGGCCCANNAAGGGCTCCGCGCTTGATGATCACGCCAATCAGAACACGACGTCGGTTTATACCGTCTGCCAGGTATTCCCTATGCTTCCGGAGAGACTCTCGACTGACCTGACGTCGCTCAACCTGGACTCGGACCGCCTCGCGATCGTTATCGAGTTAGTCGTCGCCGGGGACGGATCGCTCGCCTCGTCCGACGTGTACCCGGCGACTGTCCGGAACCGTGCAAAGCTCGCCTACAACTCCGTCGCCGCATGGCTTGAGGAAAAAGGCCCCATGCCTGAAGCGATAGGAAAGGTGCCGGGATTGGACCAGAACCTCCGTCTGCAGGACGGTGTCGCCCAGAAACTGAAAGAGCTCCGCCACTCCCATGGAGCGCTCAGTCTCGAAACGATTGAAGCTCGGCCGGTATTCGAAAATGGGATCCTGAAGGATTTCGAGGCGGAAGTGATGAACAGGGCGAAGGATATCATACAGGATTTCATGATCGCGGCAAACGGCGTTACGTCAAGGTTCCTGGCGTCAAAGAACATCTCTTCCCTCAGGCGTGTCGTCCGGACCCCGAAGCGATGGGACAGGATCGTTGCTATCGCCGCCGAAAAAGGGACAAAACTTCCGGTGGAACCCGATGCGAAGGCCCTTGAACAGTTTCTCGTCTCCGCCAGGGCGGCAGATCCGCTTCGCTTTCCCGACCTCTCGCTGAGCATCATCAAATTGATGGGCCCGGGAGAATACGTCGTCGAAACCCCCGGCACTATCCCCCCGGGGCACTTCGGCCTTGCGGTGAAAGACTATACCCACTCCACCGCCCCGAACCGCAGGTTCCCGGACCTGATTACGCAGCGCCTTGTGAAATCGGTCGCCGCTGGTGCGCTTTCCCCCTACAAGACAAGTGAACTCATTACGCTTGCAGCCCATTGCACTGAAGAGGAGGACGCGGCAAAGAAAGTCGAGCGGCAGGTCGAGAAATCCGCAGCCGCGATGCTTCTCGAGCCCCGGATCGGAGAGCAATTCGACGGGCTCATTACCGGTGCGTCTGAGAAGGGAACATGGGTGCGCGTGTTCAAACCCCCGGTTGAAGGGAGGATCGTGAGCGGATTTGAAGGTTTGGATGTGGGACACACGGTCCGTGTACAGCTCATGCATACGGACGTCGATCGCGGGTTTATCGACTTTAAGAAGGTGGGGTAGCCGGCCGCTTGCCCGTCAATTCCGGCTCAGCTGCCCGCTCAGTTGATCGAACAGACCCGGGCGACCCGCCTTGTTATTTGTCATTCAC
>PMJQ01000057.1 GCA_003157485.1 Ignavibacteriota bacterium | reverse complement strand
CCTCAGCGCCGGCGGCAGTGATCGTCTGTCTGTTGCCGTGTCCGCGGGGTCGCTCTCGAAATTTGCCTGGTCGCTGACGAGCCCGCAGGCGAACGGAACAGCGTTCACGGGGACGAACACGCTGACTGCGCAGGATGCCTGGGGGAACACGGTGACCGGGTTCAGCGCGTCTTCCGACAACGTGACTGTCACAAACTCGCTCGGCGGGACTGTGACGGGGCTGGGTTCGGGAGCGAACAATATCCTGAATCAGGCAGGTGACTTCAGTTCCGGAGTTGCGAACGTGGCCGGGAAGCTCATCTACACGGGAACGTCGGGCTCGGGGACATTTACCGCCACATCTGTGAGTGCCCATGTCGGAACGTCCGCGTCGATTGTGATAAACCCCGGCGCAGCCTCGACGGCGACATCGACAATCACCGCGAATCCCACGTCAATAACGGCCAACGGTAGCAGCACGTCCGCTATCGCGGTGCAGCTCAAGGATGGTAGCGGGAACAATGTGACAACGGGCTCCGGGTATACGGTAGTCCTTTCGACAACTCTGGGGTCGATCAGCGGAACGACAAACAACAACAACGGCACCTATTCGGCAACGCTCACATCGTCAACCGGCGCGGGAACCGCTACTGTTTCCGGTACGCTCAACTCCGTCGTGATGTCACACACCGCGACGGTGACATTCACGGCGGGGACCGCGACGCGGCTTGTGATCACCGGCGCGGGATCACAAACGGCCGGGACGGGTCAAAGCCTGACGATAACCGCGCGTGACGGCAGTGGAAACGTTGATCCGACGTACTCGGGACCGAAATCGCTCACATTTTCCGGCGCAAACTCATCGCCGTCGCCTGTTACGGCGCCGACTGTGACGAACAGCGGCGGCTCGGCCATTGCGTTCGGGAGTGTTACGTCGATCAATTTTAGCGCGGGCGTTGCGACGGTCAGCGGCGGGAATAACGGCGTGCTGACGCTCTACAATGCTGAGAACGCGATAGTGGCGGTGACCGACGGAGGCCTCAGCGCCGGCGGCAGTGATCGTCTGTCTGTTACCGTGTCCGCGGGGTCGCTCTCGAAATTTGCCTGGTCGCTGACGAGCCCGCAGGCGAACGGAACAGCGTTCACGGGGACGAACACGCTGACTGCGCAGGATGCATGGGGAAACACAGTAACAGGGTTCAATGCATCAGCGAATAACGTGACCGTTACAAATTCGCTCGGCGGGACTGTGACGGGGCTGGGTTCGGGAGCGAACAATATCCTGAATCAGGCAGGTGACTTCAGCTCCGGAGTTGCGAACGTGACCGGGAAGCTTATCTACACGGGAACGTCGGGCACGGGGACATTTACCGCCGCATCCGGAAGCCCCGCCGGTACATCGGGGTCGATCGTGATGGATCCGGGCACGGCCTCGCTGGTAAATTCATTAATCACTGCAAGTCCCACGTCCATAACTGCCGACGGCGTGAGCACTTCGACGATAACCGTGCAGCTCAAGGATGGGAGCGGGAACAACCTGATCGCGAGCGGAGGTACCGTAGCTCTTGCGACAACACTGGGGACTCTCGGCGGGGTAACGAACCTCAACAATGGCTCATACACTGCGACGCTGACGTCGGCTGCCACGGTTGGAACTGCGACGGTGAGCGGCACGCTCAATGCCGCCGCGTTGACTCACACGGCAACCGTGCAATTCGTTCCGGGGACAGCCACAAAATTCCTGGTCACGATGTCGGGGGGGACGACTCCGCTCTCAGCCGCTTCCAAGACGGCGGGGACCGGATTCAATGTCCGCGTCACTGCCCAGGATGCAAGCAGCAATACGGTAGGGTCGTACACGGGAACTGTCACGCTCACATCCAACTCGTACGTCGGGTCTGTCAACGCGGTTATTACGGCAGGCGGACTCGTCGACGGTGTCACAATCACGCCGACGATCGCCGGTGCCGGCGATAGAACGATCACCGCGGTCCAGGGGACGATAAACACTCCGAACGCCTCGGGCAATTTCACCGTCCTGGCAGCCGCCCCCGCGAGCGTCACCGTCAATGCGGGGACCCCTCAGAGCATAGGGGTGAACACGGCATTCCCGCTCCCCCTCTCTGTGATTGTCAGAGATGCGTTCAGCAATCCCGTGAGCGGAGCTTCAGTCACGTTTGCAGCACCTCCAGCGGGGGCTGGCGGGACATTCCCCGGTGCGGCAAGGACGGAGGTCAAGGCCACAGTTGCCACGGGCATCGCGACTTCGGATGTGTTCACGGCGAACGGGACGGCGGGGGCATATACGGACACGGCATTGGTCGCCGGCGTGGGAACCCCGGCCCTGTTCAGCCTCACAAACACGGCCGGGGCCGCGACGCATCTCGTGATCCATACGCCGCCGTCGACGCCCGACACGGCGGGGAATCTGTTCAGGACGCAGCCGGTGATCTGGATTGAAGATGGAGGCGGGAATATTGTCAACACGAACGACCTGGTGACGGCGGCTCGGGCCACCGGATTCGGGACCGGCGTCCTGCAGGGGACGGTCGCCGTCAATGCCGTGGGAGGCGTTGCGACGTTTTCGAACCTTTCGTACAACGTCGCCGAGACGATTCGGCTGACGTTCACGGACGGCGCACTCACCGCAGCGACAACCGGCAATATCGTGGTCTCGCCGGGCGTACCTGCGAAGGTTGTGCTCATCCAGCCGCCGACGGCTGCGACGGCCGGTGCGGTGATCGCTCCTGCGGTCACCGCGGAGGTTCAGGACGGTTTCAACAACGTCATCACTGACGCTGGAACTCAGATTACCGCCGCGCTCTCGACAGGGACCGGCGTGCTGAGCGGGACGCTGACACAGGCAACGTTGGGGGGGACAGGTATCGCGACGTTCGCAAACCTGAGCATCAATCTCTCGGGATCCAAAAACCTGACTTTTTCAAGTCCGACGCTTACTTCCGCCGTGAGTGCGGCTTTCACGATTAACCCGGCCGCGGCTGTGAGGGTGCAATTCGTGACTGAACCGTCGAACGCCAACGCGGGCGCGATCATCACTCCCGCAGTGACCGTTCAACTGAGGGATCAGTACGGGAACAGCGCGCTCCCGACCGGCAATAACGTGGTTCTCTCGATTTTGTCGGGCACCGGCACGCTCGCAGGTACTACGTCGCAAACTCCGGGTGCGGGGGGGCTTGCAACGTTCGCCGACCTGAAGATTGCGGCGGCGGGGAACAAAACGCTCCAGGCGTCGTGCGGAGCGCTTACCACGGACGCAAGCGCGGTGTTTGCGATTACTGCCCTGCCGCCGAAACAGCTTGTGTTTCTGACTCCCCCATCCGGTGTCGCGGCGGGGGCGAACATCACGCCCGCGGTGACGGTACAGGTCGAGGACTCTCTCGGGAATCCCCTGACGACGGACGGCATATCCGTTGCAATGACACTCAACGGCACGGGCGCGCTGGGGGGGACCACGCCGCAGACCACGTCGTCGGGAATAGCGACGTTTGCCAATCTTAGTGTTAATCTCTCTGGGTCAAAAACACTCACCGCATCGGCGGCCGGATTGACGTCTGCAACGAGCGGGGCGTTTACTGTGTCGGCGGCATCGCCGAGCAAGCTGGCGTTCACGACGTCCCCGGGCAACAGCATTGCAGGCTCCGCTTTTCCCCCGCAGCCCGTGGTAACGCTTCAGGATCCCAACGGCAATACGGTCACCGGCTTCGCGCAAAACGTCACGGCGGCTATTCAAAATAATGCCGGCGGAGGCACGTTGAGCGGGACGACGACCGTGGCTGTCAATACATCGACCGGTCAGGCGGTCTTCAGCGGGTTGTCAATCGACAAGACAGGCGCGGGGTATACGCTGACAGCCACGGGAAATACGGTCTCCGTTACTCCGGGGGCCATCCTGAGTACAGCATTCACGATATCTCCGGCCGCGCCGAACGCAGTCCGCGTAGAAACCCTCGTGGACGGGTCCGGGGCGGTTCTCCCCGCGCAGAACGTCTCGTCGGGGAACCCGATTACTGTCTACTCCATAAGCCGTGATCAGTTCAACAATTTTATTTCCGACACCGTCGCGGCCTGGTCGCTGATAAATCGGACGGGGGGGGTTGCGCCGGGAGATCTCGTTGCGGCCGGGAACGGCCGGAGCGCGACGTTTACGGGAGCAGGCCTTGGTACCGCGCAGATCAACGCGGCGACGGGTTCGCTCATTTCCGTCCCTTCGGGCGTCCTGAATGTCGCGAACGCCGGACCGCCGACGAAAATAAGCGTCGAGACATCGGCGAACGGAACCGGGGTTGTCCCCCCGGACAGCACGATCACCTCGGGATCCAGAATCACCGTGTTCGCGATCGCGCGTGATATCGCAGGCAACTTCGTCAGGAACGTCGCGGCGAGCTGGTCGCTCCAGTCGGTATCGGGCGGCGTGGTGGGGGGCGATCTGGTCCCTGCCCCGGGAGCCAGGAGCGCGACATTCACGGGGCACGTCATCGGCACGGCGCAGATAAGGGCGGACTCCGCAGGGCTGAATGCTGCGGCATCCGGAAAGATCACGGTGAACCCGGGCTCGCCGTCAAGCGTAAGCGCCACCGCGGGTTCGGGGCAGAATGCTCTCATAGGAAAGACGTTCGCCGTCAAGCTCCAGGCGACAGTACGGGATTCTTCGGGCAACACCGTCGGCTCAGGGGTGCTCGTGACGTTTACGGCCCCCTCCACCGGACCCTCCGGGACGTTCGCGGGGGGGGTAAATACCGCGCTCACAAACTCGAGCGGCATCGCGACTGCAGCCGATTTCACTGCAAACAAGGTTGCGGGTTCATACAATGACTCCGCGAAAGTCACGGGAGTGCCGGTTCCGGCGATTTTTGCGCTCACGAACACATCGGGGACTCCTGCCTCCGTCTCCCCCGGAGCGGGAACGACGCCGCAGCATACCCCTGTCAACGGCTTCTTCCCGGTTTCGCTTGCGGCGATCGTGAAGGATTCCTCCGGCAATCCCGTGCCCGGTGTCACCGTCCAGTTTACCGTGCCCGCCTCGGGAGCCAGCGGGAAATTCTCCGACTCACACACGAACATCACCTCCGCGGTGAGCGCCGCGGGAACGGGAATCGCAACGGCGGCGACGCTTGTTGCGAACAACACCTCCGGGACGTACGCCGCCGGTGCCACGGTTGCCGGCGTGGCTGCGCCTGCCTCATTCGTCCTGACGAACGATCCCGGATCGCCGTCAGGCATCACGGTCACCAGGGGGACGCCGCAGTCGACGGTCGCCGGCTCCTTCTTCCCCGACTCGATGACCGTGTCGATCAGCGATGGCGTCAACGCTGTGCCGAATGTCTGGGTCACGTTTACTGCGCCGGCCTCAGGAGCCCGCGGGATTTTCACGCGCACGGGGACTTCCGTCGATTCCGTGCTCACCGATGCCCGTGGCGTCGCGAACGCGTCTGCATGCAAATCCGACACCGTTGCGGGGACGTTTCAGATTATTGCGACTGCACGCAGCACGCCGGGCACGGGGGTGTTCGCACTGACGAGCGATCCCGGCGTCGTTGTCAAATTCACAATGCAGGCCCCCGGCGGAGGGGTCATCGGACCGAAACTCGCCACCGTGCCTTTCCCGGTCCTTATCACCTCGCGCGATGTCTTCAATAACCCGTCGCCGAATTTTCCGAGCTATCCGGTGAACATCAATGTGACGTCCAACGCGCCGCTTACCGGCGGAGGCGGTGTGCTCCCGTTCGGCGGTGGAATACCGCCTGCCACGTCGCTTGTGGACACCGTGGTGTTCCAGAACTCCGGCGCTTCGGATACGTTGAAGGTGGCCCGGGTCGGCGGTGCCGAGCGGGGCACCAGCAACTCATTCAAGGTCGACAACCCGGTCCCTGCCGTCACCTCCGTATCCCCGTCGAACGGGAACAAGGGACAGTCAATGACCGTGGTGATCAACGGTTCCGGGTTCATCAGCGGGACCAGCATTCCGTATTTCGGCGGGGGGATATCTCCGTCGGCGTGGACGGTGCTGAGCTCAACGCAGATGTCTGTGAATATCACGATCCAGAATATCACGCCGGACAGCGTCTATCCCGTCTCCGTTATCAACGGGCCCCCGGGCGGGGGATCGGGGACGCTCCAGCAGGCATTCACCGTGGGGAACACTCCTGCGCCGCACATTTATTCGATCACTCCTGCGACGGGCATCCGGCTCCATACCCTCCCGGTGGTCTTGCGCGGTGCGGGCTTCTTCCCCGGGGTCACGGTCGTCTCCCTCGGGCCGGGGATCGTCGTCAACACGACGACGGTCGACAGCGCCGATCAGATCACAGCGTCGATCACGATCCTCGCAGCCGCCGCCGCCGGCCCGCACAATGTTGTTGTGACAAACACCGTTACCGCGGGGACTGGCGGGGGGGGTGATACGCTGAAGAATGCCTTCACCGTGACAAACCCCGCTCCTCTGCTTACCGGGATCTCGCCGGCGACGGGGAACCGCGATCAGACGCTCGACGTGGTCTTCACGGGCGACGACTATATCGCGGGGACGACGACCGTCAGCTTCGGTGATTCTGCGATCACACTCGTGTCCGTGAACGTCGACAGCGTCTGGCGGCTCACCGCCAGGATGACAATCGGATCCGGCGCCGCTCTCGGTGGGCACACGGTTTCCGTCACAAACGGTGTCCCGGGAGGGGGGACGGCGAGTCTGACGAACGCGTTCACCGTTGCCAACCCCGTGCCGAGGCTGTCGAGCATCTCGCCGGCGACAGGAAACCTGGGTCAGACGCTTAACGTCCTTCTCAAAGGAACGAATTTTGTCGGCGGGGCGAGCACCGTCTCGTTCGGGAGCGGCGTCACGATCAACTCCGTCCGGGTGGACAGCGTGACACAGATCGTAACGAACATCACGATCGGCACTTCGGCGGCGATGGGGCCCCGCTTCGTCGTCGTGATTAACCCCGCGCCCGGAGGGGACAGCTCGAACGGCCTTGTGTTCACAATAGCGAACGCCGCCCCGAAGATCCGGGTCGCGGTGACCATCCCATTCCCCTCGCACCCAAACCCTTCGGACTACTCGCAGTCCGATTACCGGATCGTGAGCCTGCCGGGAGGGAGTACGCTCCCCGTCACGAAGTACCTTACGGGGGCCGCGGGGACGGACTGGCAGATGTACTGGGACACTGGCGCGGACTCGGGGTACAGTCTTTCGTACACTGCCGACAGCATATTCTCGTTTACCCAGGGGCGAGCGTTCTGGCTCATCAAGAAGACCAGCTTTGTCGTCGACGACAGCGTTCTCGCTCCGTCTCTTGATGTGACCGGCATGGCGGATATCCCTCTGCACTTTGGATGGAATCTCATCGGCAATCCGTTCCTGGATTCCGTCCAGTGGTCCCAGGTGGAGTCGTCGAACCCGTCGTTGGGGGCCGCTGCGCCGTATGCATGGGCTGGAAACTGGCAGGCCTCGACCGTCCTGATGCCGTACACAGGGTACATGTTCGATAACGTGGATTCTCTCCGGTTGCTGGCGATCCCCGTGCCGGCGGGCGGGACGGCCAGGCTCGCATTGGCCGGAGATCCCGCTTCATGGTCGGTGCGGATAGACCTCCACGCGGCGGGCTCGGTCGAGCAGGTGAGCATGCTGGGTGTTTCCCCTCTGGCTTCGGCCGGCCGCAACGCATTCGATGTCCACAGGCCCCGGCTGATCAAGGGCGTTCCCGCAACGGTCTTCAGCCGTCCCGAGTGGGACAGCGTCAACTCCGCGTTTGGAACGGACATACGTCCCGTTTTCCAGAAGATGGAGTCCTGGCCGCTCGAAGTCCGGACGACGCTCCGCTCGCAGGTGCAGCTCGGATTCAGGGGTGTGGAATCCGTTCCCGGGCAATTCCAGGTGTACGTGATCGACGAAGACGGCTCCAGGTACGCCAACCTGCGGCAGGCGGCTGCCTACGCGTTCACTCCCGCGCGCGATGTCTCCAGATTCAAGGTCGTTGTCGGCACGCCGGATGCGGTTCGCGCGGAGCTTGATGCCGTGCTTCCGAAGACGTTTGCCCTTGACAACAACTACCCGAACCCGTTCAATCCCTCGACGACGCTCCCCGTGGCAATACCGCGGACATCGTTGATTCGTCTCGTCGTGTACAACATTCTGGGAGAGGAAATCCGCACGCTGTACGACGGACCCATTGAGGCCGGACGGTATCTCTTCACGTGGGACGGCCGGAGCGGACACGGGAATCCCGTTGCCACCGGTATCTATATCGTCCGCCTGACGACGGGTGCGGGTCAATCCTTCGTCCATAAAATGGCGCTCCTGAAATAGGAATTTCAAACACAAACACGATGGAATGGTCATGAAGCGATTCGCTCCGCTGATGGTGGTTGTCCTCTCCGCGTCCCTTTTCTCCCTGTGCGCCGGGATCGCGCATGCGCAGGGTCGCGAGAGCGGCGTCTCACTCAGTCAGCCGAACTATGCAACTCCCTCGAACTATTCGATCGCGAAGCCGGGGGAGCTTACGATGCAGATCAACGTGTGGGGAAATATCAAGAATCCCGGGAGATATGAGGTCTCCATAGCGACAGATCTCGTGCAGCTTGTCTCCTATGCGGGGGGACCGACGGAAGACGCGAAGCTCGACGAAGTCAAGATCACGCGATTCATCAAAACGGAAAGCGGTGTGAGCAGGGCCCAGTTCCTCGTCAACCTGGATGACCTCTACCGCGTGAACGAATCCAGCCTTGTCCTGCAGCCCGGCGATACGATTTTTCTCGACCGGACGAACTGGTCTTCGATACGCGACGTCCTTTCCATCGTGACGACCGTCGCGGTCCTGACGGCGACCGTGACGACAGTCGTCTATAATTCGCGCCACTAGCGCCGTTCCGGACGCAGGACGGTGGCGGCGCACGGCAGGAGCGGGTGATACCTGTCACCCGCGCAGAACCTCCGTTGAATTACATTGAACAACTCATCAAAGGATTTTCTTCATGAATCAACTCCCGCCGGATTCCGGCTATGAGCCGATAGACGACGCAGTCCATACATTTTCCATCCAGGACTATATTTCGATAATTCTCAGGGGGAAGAGGACGATATTCATCACATTCCTCGTCGGTCTGTCTGCGATGATCGTCTTTACGCTCCTTTCCAAGACGATGTATGAGTCCTCCTCGCTTGTTCTTCTGAATTTCGGCCAGAGGTCGTCCGTCAGTCTCTCGGATCAGTCGAGGGCCCCTTCGGACAACAAGATCGCAAACGAGCTGGGAAAGCTGAAGTCCCATATCCTTTCTGAGGCGGTGGCTCAGCGGCTCCTGGAGGAGCCCTGGCTGAACGAGGCGAAGACCGAACTTGCGCCGATCGTCAGGGCAAAGGGGAAGAGCGAGGATTCCTCGCATGCTCTGGCAAGCACCGACCTCGTCGCGGCGCGCGCGGCGCGCGCGATGGATTTCACGCCCGAGCGTGAATCCGACGTCATTCGCATCACTGCGCGAAGCATCGATCCGCGCGAAGCGGCGCTTCTTGCGAACGTCTATTCCGAGTCATACCAGGAGTACGGGGTCACCGTCGGGCGCCTCCGGACGAAGTCGCGAAGGGAATTCCTGCAGAACCAGGTCGCATCGAAGCGGAGGATACTCGACTCGACCGAGACAGTCCTGAAGTCGTACATGGAGCAGGCCGGCGTCGTGTCCCTCGATGCGCAGGCGCTCCGAGTGACACAGCAGTTATCACAGCTTGAAGCAAACCGCGATGCCGTGGACATCGATCTGCAATCCCTGACAAAGACGCTCGCGACGTACCAGCAGCGGCTCCCGGAACAGGAGAAAGAAGTCGGGCGGGTGATGAAGCAGGCAAGCGATCCGTACATTAAGCTCATCCAGGATCAGCTGGCGAATCTGCAGGTGCAGCGTGATATCCTGGCCAACCCCACCTCGGGCGGGGTCGGGAATGAAGTGTACGCGGAAAAACTGAAAGCGATCGAGGGGCAGATCGCAAGCTTGCAGAAGAAGCTTGACGACCGGACGGTGAGCTATCTCTCGAGCGTCCCGTCGGGGGAAATGGCCTCGGCACAGGCCGATCCCGCCCAGTACCTGGCGCAGGCGAAGCAGAAGATTTTTGAGACCCAGATGCAGATCCAGGCCCTGGATGCCAAAAAAACGGCGCTCACCAATTTCATCTCGCAATACGAGAAGGACTTCGGAGGGATCCCGCGCAAGAGCATCGAACTGGCGAAGATCCAGCGCGCCCGTATGAGCGCGGAGAAACTCTACCTCCTTGTGGAAGAGCGGTACAACGAAGCGGCCATCGGCGAAAAATCCGACCTGGGAATCATTGACATCATAGACACCGCTTCGATTCCTCCGGATCCGGTCTCTCCGAACGTTCCCATAAACCTTCTGCTGGGCACGATGATCGGCCTGGGGCTCGGGTTCGCGATCGTGTTCATGCGGGAATTCCTCGATGTACGCGTCTACACACCCGAGGATCTGAAGAAGCGGGGGTACGTGCTTCTCTCCTTTGTCGGCGGCATTCATCCTCCCCAGGACCAGCATCAGGGAACGGCGCCTGTCAGCCGGTCGCGGCTGATGAGGGTCTTCTCCTCGGCGGCGGGCGTGGCCAGGGAATTCATCCACCCGAAGAAGAAGGTGCTTGATCCTGTGAAGGTTCCGTACGAGGGGAAGAGCTACGACCACACGCTGGTTTCGCTCCTCGAGCCTTTTTCGCCGGCCTCTGAATCCTACCGGCGGCTTCGGGCGAAGCTGGAACATCTCTTCCCCGAAAGCCGCGTCCGGCGCATTGTTGTGACGAGCTCGAACCCGGGAGAGGGAAAGACGACGACCGTGGCCAATCTGGGGTTCGCGTTTGCCCAGGCGGAACGCAGGGTGCTGATCGTCGACAGCGACCTCCGCCGGCCCGCGGTTCACAAGACATTCGGGTTTGACCTTTCCCCGGGTCTCAGCGACATCCTTGCAGGGAAGTCCGGGCTGTCCCAGGCCGTGCACACAAACATCATCCCCGGCCTCGACGTCCTGTGCGCGGGGGATCTGCTCGTCAATGATCCGGAGATCCTCAGTTCGAAGCACATGGAGAGATTCCTGAAGGACCTCGGCGCGCATTATGAGTGGGTGTTGATCGATACGTCGCCGGTGCTTGCCGTCAGCGACGCCGCCATTCTCTCCGCCATGGTCGACGGCGCCATCTTCGTGGCGGCCGGCGGGCAGACAAGAATACTCGCCCTCGAACGGGCGATGGATTTCGTGGCCGGCGGCGGCGGAAAGGTCCTGGGGGTGTTCCTGAACAACTTCGACGCTCTGCAGGCGTACGGCAAGTTTTACGGCAGCGACAGATTCGGCTATCGTACGGAGACATACGGCAAGAATGGCGGGAACGGACAGGGAATTGCGCTTCCGACGCTGGAGCATCATTCCTAGCGCGTGTCGTGAAACGGCAAATACACCTGCCCCGAATAATCACACAACATAAGGTAACCGGACATCACTATGACCTCATCACTTCATTCAAAAGTAGACAATAAACAGGCTGTCATCGGCATCGTCGGACTGGGGTACGTCGGTCTGCCTCTCCTTCTCTGTTTCGTCGAGAAGGGCTTTCACGTCATCGGCATGGACATTGACGCGCGGAAGACGGAAGCGCTGACGAAAGGCCGGTCGTATATAAAGCATATCTCCGAGTCACGCGTTTCGAAGGCAACCGCGACGGGTCTCCTGACTGCCACGACGGACTTCGCTCAGGCCACAAAATGCGACGCAATACTGATCGCCGTGCCCACGCCTCTGAATAAGAACCGCGAGCCGGACATGACATTTATCGTGACCACCTGCGAAAGCCTGGCCCCGTACGTGCGGCGCGACCAGCTCTACGTCCTGGAATCGAGCACGTACCCCGGGACGACGGTCGAGGTGATGGTTCCGATCCTCGAGTCGAAGGGGATGAAGGTCGACAGGGATTTCTACGTCGCGTTCTCCCCGGAGCGGGAAGACCCGAGCCGGACCGATTTCACGACGGAGACGATCCCGAAGGTTGTAGGTTCGACGACTCCCGCGGGACTCGCCATTGCGGAGAAGGTTTACCAGCAGGTCGTCGTACGGACCGTCCCGGTCTCTTCGACGCAGGCCGCTGAGGCCACGAAACTCGTGGAGAACACGTTCCGCGCGGTGAACATCGCCCTCGTGAACGAGCTGAAGACAACCTTCATGAGAATGGGGATCGACGTGTGGGAGGTTATCGAAGCGGCGAAAACAAAACCATTCGGCTTTATGCCCTTTTATCCGGGTCCGGGTCTGGGGGGGCACTGCATTCCGATCGATCCGTTCTACCTCACATGGAAAGCGCGGGAATACGGCGTGACGACGAAGTTCATCGAGCTCGCCGGAGAGATCAACACGGCCATGCCTGACTTCGTCGTCATGCGCGTGATGGAGGTTCTCAACGGACTCGGGAAGCCTCTGAAGGGGGCGAAGGTTCTCATTCTCGGTCTCGCCTACAAGGCGAACGTCGATGACGACAGGGAATCCCCGTCGTACCATCTGATGGAAAAGCTCGAGGAGAAAGGAGCGACGGTGAGCTACAACGATCCGTTTGTCCCGGTCATCAGGCCTTCCAGGGAATTCGCGAAGTACGCCGGGAGGAAATCGGTGCCCGTGGGCGAGGGCTACGATCTGCTTCTTGTTGCAACGCCGCACGACGTGTACAGGAACATGGATCTGACAACGTTCAAGACGCCTGTGGTGGACACACGGCACGTTGCGCCGGACAAGGAGGGGATCGTTTTCAGGGCGTAACGCGTAATTCCTCATCGGGCAGGACATTGTTCATGGAAATGTTCTGCCCGATTTCTTTCTCACCCCCCCCTCCGGGGAGGGGAAGCTAAGGAAAAACATGATTCGGGAGATCGTCGACACATACCCCCTTTCACCCATGCAGGAGGGGATGCTGTTCAACAGCCTCATTGCGCCGGACAGCGGGGTCGACATAGAACAAATTGTGTTTGTGCTGCGTGAGCCCCTGCAGGCTGCGCCTTTCCGGGAGGCGTGGGAGTGGGTCGTCATGAGGCATGCCGTTCTCCGCACATCGTTCCGGCTCGACTCCTCCGGACCGCCCTTTCAGGAAGTCCACGCGGAAGTGGAGCTGCCTTACTCGCACGGCGACTGGAGCGGGTGCTCCCCGGAGGGGCTGAAGGCGAACCTGCAGGCATGTGTTCGTGAGGACCGCCGGCGCGGGTTTCATCCCGAGCATCCTCCGCTCCTCCGGATCCGGGTATTCACCGCCGGCGAGTCCGAGCACTATGTGATATGGACGTTTCACCATGCCCTCCTCGACGGCCGCTCCATTCCGATCGTGATCAAAGAGGTCTTCGGCCGCTATGAAGCGCTCTGCGGCGGGAAGACTTTCGCGCCGGAACAGCCGCGGCACTTCCGCGCCTATATCGACTGGGTGGGGAGCCGCGACCACAATCAGGCCGAGCCGTTCTGGCGGGAATACCTGAAGGGATTCGCCGCGCCCACCACGCTTGTGCGCGAATCGGCTCCGCCTCCTGCTCTGTCCGACGGCGCCGCGATCCAGGAATTCGAGACCGCGCTCAGCGGCGAACTGACCCGTGCGCTCCGTTCGCTCGCCGAACGGGAGGGGCTCACGCCCAACACGTTCGTGCAGGGCGCCTGGGCGCTCCTGCTGGGGCGGTATAGCGGGACGGACGACGTGGTGTTCGGCGCGACCCGCGCATGCCGGCACGTGACGGTTGCGGGATCCGAGCATATGGTGGGCGTCTTCATGAACACACTGCCGGTCCGCGCGAAGATTCCCCCCGGCATGCAGCTCCTTCCGTGGCTGAAGGACTTACGCGCGAGCCAGGTCCCGGTTCGCAATGTGGAGCACACGCCCCTCGTCCTTGTGCAGCGATGGAGCGAAGTGCAGGCAGGGGAGCCCCTGTTCCGGAGCATCGTCGTTTTTGACAACAGGAGGTTGAATTCGTACCTCCGCTCGGAGGGGGGAACGTGGCTCAACCGGGCGATCGAAACATATGCCAGGACAAACTACCCGCTCACGCTCTCCGCATTCCTGGAGGACCGTCTTGCCCTGAGGCTCGTGTACGATGACCGCCAGTTTGCGAAAGAGACAATCGTCCGGATGGGTGGCCACCTCTCCGCTCTGCTCGAAGGAATGGTATCTGATCCTCACCTCAGGCTGTCCGGCTATTCCCTGCTCCCCGCGGCCGAGAGGGAGACGATTCTCACTCAGTGGAACGGGACGGAGGCACCGTACCCACGGGACAGATGCCTGCACGAGCTGATTGAGGAGCAGGCCGGGAGGACTTCCGGCGCCGTGGCCGTGGAGTTCGAGGGGATGCGCCTCTCGTACGGCGAGCTCGAATTCCGTTCCAACAGGGTCGCCCGCGCTCTCGCCTCGTTCGGCGTTGGCCCGGAGGCCCTTGTCGGCATATGCATGGAGCACTCACTCGAGATGGTTGTGGGCATACTCGGTGTGCTCAAAGCCGGAGGGGCGTATGTCCCGATGAATCCCGCGGACCCGGCCGAGCGCCTCGGCTTCGTCCGTCGTGAGACCGGGATGCGCGTGATCCTCACGCAGAGAAATCTGGTTTCGCGCATCCCGGACGGGGGAGCGGCCCTCCTCTGCCTTGACGATCCCCTGCCGGCGTCTCCCCCCGGTACGGAAAATTCGCGTCCCGCCTCAGGTGTGTGTCCCGGAAATGCGGCATACGTCATTTATACGTCAGGGTCGACCGGGACCCCCAAAGGGGTTGTCGTCCTTCACAGGGGGGTCGTGAACTATGTCTCGTGGGCCGCCCGTGCCTACGGATTCTCTCCGGGTGAAGTTACGCCCGTCCACAGTTCCCTGTCGTTTGATCTGACGGTCACCGGTCTCTTTGTCCCGCTCGTCACGGGAGGGAAAGTCCTCCTCCTCCGGGAGGAGCCCGGCATCCGGACTCTGGAATCCGCGCTCCGGGAAAGAGGAAATTTCGGCCCGGTGAAAATCACCCCCGCTCATCTCGACGTGCTGTCGGCTCTCCTCCCGCCTGATGCGATGGCCGGCCGCACCCGCATGCTCGTCGTGGGGGGAGAGGAGCTCCGGACGGGAAGCATCGCCCCCTGGCAGGCTTCCGCCCCGGACACAACGATCGTCAACGAGTACGGACCGACCGAAGGAACCGTCGGGTGCTGCACATTCTCCGTTCCGCCGGGATGGCGGGGATCGGGGACCGTCCCGATCGGAAGGCCCATAGCCAATACGCAGCTCTACATCCTTGACCCCTGGATGAACCCGGTGCCGGCGCTCGTCCCGGGAGAGCTCTACATAGGAGGGGACGGCGTCGCGAGGGAATACCTCCGGAGGCCTGATCTTACTTCTGAACGCTTCATCGAGAACCCCCTGGAGGATGCGCCGAAAGGAAAGCTGTTTAGAACCGGCGACCGCGCGCGATACGCCCCTGACGGCACTATCGAATACCTGGGTCGTTTTGACCGTCAGGCAAAGATCCGCGGATACCGGGTCGAGCCGGGAGAAATCGAATCGGTGCTCTGTCGTGCGCCCGGGATCGCCGAGGCGGTCGTTCTGGTGCGGGAAGACGCGCCGGGGGACAGGCGGCTTGTCGCCTATTGCAGGGGAGTACAGGGGAGCAGGCCGGATACGGCCGGCATTGTATCGTTCCTGAACTCGCGCCTCCCTGCATACATGGTTCCTTCCTCGTTCGTGATACTGGACCGGTTCCCGTTGACACCGAACGGCAAAATCGATTTCAAGGCGCTTCCGGCTCCCGACACGGATGCGGTGCGCCAGAAGACGGGAGGTTCAAATCCTCCGGACACTGCGGCGGAAAAGGCACTCGCCGGGATATGGTGCGAAGTCCTCAATCTGAAAAGCGTCGGGGTCGATGAAAACTTCTTCGAGCTCGGTGGTCATTCTCTCCTTGCGACGCGTATCGTCTCCCGGGTGCGGAATACATGGATGATCGAAATGCCTTTCGTCAGCATTTTTGAACACCCCACCGTTGGCGGGATGGCATCGGTCCTGGAGCAGATACTGGCCTCCGAGTCCGGGGGACCTGCCGGCGGGCGCGATGGGGCGACCGGCGGACATGCTTCCAGTTCAACGACCTAGCCGAAGAAGCCATGCCAGAACAAAACGACAACCAGGAACAGCGGCAACCGCTCTCCTCAGCGAAGCGCGAACTGCTTGAAAGGCGCTTGAAGGGGGGAGGCGCGCCCCCCGGCGGCCCGCAACCGATCCCGAGGAGATCGGAGGGCGGAGCACTTCCGCTCTCGTTCGCCCAGCAGAGGCTCTGGTTCCTTGACCAGTTTGAGCCGGGATCCTCCGTCTATAACGTCCCCAGAATTCTGAATCTCGTGGGGCCCCTGGATGTCGCGGCGATGGAGAAGGCGCTGACCGAGATCGTCCGGCGGCACGAATCTCTCCGCACAACGTTTAGCGGCGCGGCGGGGGAGCCGGCCCAGATCATCGGACCCCCGTTCAGTGTATCCCTGCCCATGAAGGATCTCAGCAGGCTGAGTCCAAAGGAAAGGGATACCGCGGAGCTCGAACTCGCCCGGGAAAATGCGGGGATGCCGTTCGACCTTGTGCGCGGACCTCTGTTCCGCGTCCGCCTCATCCGTCTTACCGCGGAGGAACACCGTGTGTTCTTCACGCTCCACCATATCATCGCCGACGGCTGGTCCATCGGTCTCCTCTCCGACGAAATAACAGCGCTGTACGACGCATTCGCGAACGGTCGTCCCTCGCCTCTCCCCGAGCTCCCGGTTCAGTACGCCGACTACGCGATCTGGCAGCGCGGGTGGCTCAGCGGCGATGTGCTGGAGCGGCAGTTGTCGTACTGGAGGCGACAGCTCTCAGGAGAGCTTCCCGTTCTCGAAATTCCCGCAGATCGTCCCCGGCCGGCCGTCAGGTCGCAGCGTGGCGCGGTACAGAAGGCCGAATTCCCGGAGTCCCTGAGCTCTCGGCTGCGTGCGCTGGGCGCCGCTGAGGGCGCGACGCTCTATATGACGCTGATGGCGGCGTTCAAAACGCTTCTGTTCCGCTACACGGGGCAGGAAGATATCATCGTCGGCACCGCAATCGCCGGCCGCACGCGCCTGGAGACGGAAAAGCTCATCGGGTTTTTTGTGAATACCCTCCCGATGAGGACGCGGCTTTCGCCGGACATGCCTTTTCGTGAACTCCTTGCACGCGAACGGCGTGTTGCACTTGAAGCATTCGAGCACCAGGAGGTTCCTTTTGAGAGACTTGTCGAGGAACTCCGCCTCCGCCGCGATCTGAGCTCCACGCCGATCGTTCAGACGATGTTTACGCTTCAAAATACCCCCGGGTCAGGCGACGGCCTGGGTGGCATCCGTCTGGATGCTCTTGAAATCGACAACGGGACATCGAAATTCGATCTCTCGCTCTCGATCACCGAGAAGACGCGCGGTATGGCCGTGTCCTTCGAATACAGCACCGATCTGTTTGAGAAACGGACAGTAGAGGCGTTCGTCGGCCACTACAGGAGCATCCTCGAGGGAGTCGCCGCCGATCCGGGACAGCGCCTCTCGCAGATCCCCATCCTTGACGCTGCGGAGAAGGAGCAACTCGCCGTGTGGAGCGGGACGGCGACCGGCTACCCCCGCGACCTGTGCATCCAGCAGGTTTTCGGAAAGGAAGCGGCGTTGAGACCTGATGCCCTTGCGATCGTGTCCGGAGGGACGAGGATGACATACGCGGAGCTTGACGGAACTTCGAACCGGCTCGCCCGCATCCTGCGCTCGGAGGGGGTCGGGGCGGACGTCCCGGTCGGTATTCTGGCGGAACGTTCTCCGGAGATGATCGTGGGGCTCCTCGCCATTTTGAAAGCCGGAGGAGCATATGTCCCGCTCGATCGTTCGCTTCCCGCGGAACGGCTTCAGCTGATGCTCCGTGACACGGGGGCCAGGGTCCTGCTTGTGCATGGTGAACTTCCCGCGGCTCTCCCTTCTGAAGGCATGTCGGTGATACGGCTGGACAGGTGGCAGGGAGAATCGCGCGCCGGGGACGACGTGCCGGTACCGCAGGTGACGGGACCGGAGAATCTTGCGTACATCATGTATACGTCAGGGTCAACCGGGAGGCCGAAGGGGGTCATGATTCCTCATCGTGCCGTGGTGCGGCTGGTGAAGGGGACGGACTACTGTTCGTTCGGTCCGGAGGAGGTTTTCCTGCAGCTTGCGCCGATTTCATTCGACGCCTCCACGTTTGAAATCTGGGGTGCCCTTCTCAACGGTGCGCGCCTTGTCATTGCGCCGCCACAGCCTCCGTCGTTCGAACAGCTCGGAACGGTGATCGCTTCCACAGGCATCACGACGCTCTGGCTCACGTCGGCGATGTTCAACCAGGTGGTGGACCACAGGCCTGATGCCCTGCGGGGAGTGAAACAGCTCCTCACCGGGGGAGACGTCCTTTCAGTCCCTCACGTGATCCGTTTCCTTGAGAAGCAGCCGGGGACACGCCTTATCAACGGATATGGACCCACGGAGAATACGACCTTCTCCTGCTGCTATTCCATATCCGGCGTACCGCCTTTCGCGGTGTCAATCCCGATCGGACGGCCGATTGCCAACAGCCGGGCGTATATACTCGACAAACAGATGACTCCCGTTCCCGTGGGGGTCCCCGGCGAATTATGCGTCGGGGGTGACGGTCTGGCCAGGGGCTATCTGAACCTTCCGGATCTTACCTCAGGGCGGTTCGTTCACGTTGCGTTGGGCGGCGCGGAGGGCAGCCGTCTGTACAGGACGGGCGACCGGGCGCGCTTCCTGCCGGACGGCAGGATCGAGTTCCTGGGGCGCTTTGACGATCAGGTCAAGATCAGGGGATACCGGATCGAACCGGGCGAGATAGAGTGCGTCCTCGGAGAACATCCTTCCGTCGGAGCCGTCGTTGTCATCGTGCGGGAGGATGTTCAGGGAGAAAAGCGGCTCGTTGCCTACTGCGTTCTCCGCGGCGGTGAATCGGCTACAGGTCCGGAACTGCTGGCGTATCTGAAAACCAGGCTGCCTGACTACATGGTCCCGTCGTCGGCGGTCATTCTCGCATCCCTGCCGCTCAATGCGAGCGGCAAAGTCGACCGGCGTGCCCTCCCTCCGCCGGAGTTTCCGGAAGCGGAGCCAACGGATGCACAGGACTCGCCGCTGAGCCCTGCGGAAGAGGCTCTGGCGGGAATCTGGTCGGAGATCCTCGGCGGAGCGAGTGTGGGAGTGAATGACAATTTCTTTGAGCTGGGGGGGCACTCGCTTCTTGCCATGCGGGTGATCTCCCGGGTGAGGGATGTGTTTCGGATCGAGATTCCGCTTCTGACACTCTTCGAACATCCCACGGTCGCCGGTCTGGCGCTGGCAATAAGCGAGAAACTGACCGAAGAGATTGAGAACATGAGCGACGAAGAGGCGAGAGGTCAGGAATAGCGGATGACCGGATCTCAGGGTGAACATACGAACCGGCGCGGAGCGGACCTTTCGCCGGAAAAGAAGGCGCTGCTTGCCAGGCGGCTCCGCGGAGACGCCGGCGCCGGCATGTCAGCGCCTGCAATACCCCGGAGGGAGGGGGGCGGGAATGTCCCCCTTTCGTTCGGCCAGATGCGTCTCTGGTTTCTGGACCGCCTCGACCGGGGGAGTGCAACCTACAATATTCCGTTTGCGCACCGTCTCAGGGGGGAGTTGAGCGTCGACGGACTCGGACGAGCGCTCGCAGAAATCGTCCGCCGGCATGAATCGCTCCGGACGAGGTTTGCCGCTCCGGACGGTGAGCCGATGCAGGAAATCCTCCCCCCCGAGGCCGTTCCCCTCCCCGTCGAAGATCTGTCCGGGTATCCGGACCATGATCGGGAACCGGAGGCGACTCGCCGCTCTGAGGCGGAAGCCCACATCGGGTTTGACCTTGAGCGCGGCCCGCTCTTCCGTTTCCGTCTCCTCAGGTTGTCGGAGCGCGATCATCTGCTGCTCATGACCTTTCATCACATCATTTTCGACGGATGGTCCGAGGGGGTTTTCTTCCGCGAGCTGGCTGCCCTCTATGCATCAACACTGAAACAGGAGCCGTCGTCTCTTCCGGAGCCCGCGCTTCAGTATCCCGACTATGCGCTCTGGCAGCGCCGCGCATTCGAGGGTGGAAAACTCTCGCATTCCCTCGCGTACTGGAAGCGTACGCTTGCCGGCGTCCCGCCTTTGCTCGATCTTCCGACCGACTTTCCCCGCCCTGCCGTCCCTGCTTCACTTGGGAGCGAGAAGACACTCGCGATTGAAAAGGAAATCTACGGTGCACTTGTCGAGCTGAGCCGGCGCGAGAACGTCACGCTGTTCCTGACTCTCCTCACAGTGTTCAACGTCCTCCTTCACCGCTACTCCGGCCAGGATGACATCGTGGTGGGGACGCCGGTTGCCGGGAGACATCACCACGGGACGGAGACCGCGATTGGCTTCTTCGTCAACACCCTTGCGCTCCGGACTGATTGCGCGGGGGAACCGACATTTCTCCAGCTCCTGCGGCGTGTCAGGGAAACCGTGCTCGGAGCGTTCGACAATCAGGACGTCCCTTTTGAAAAAGTCGTGGAAGCCGTGTGCCCTGAACGCCAGGCGTCCGTCTCTCCGCTGGTTCAGATCCTGTTCGCCCTCCAGAAGCTCGGAGTCCCCTTCACCTCGATGGACGGTTTGACCGTTACGGACGTCCACCCGGCGCTCCGGCGGGCGAAGTTCGATCTTGTCATGTCCGTCATGGAATCAGAAGGGGGAATCGTCCTTGGTGCGGAATACAGCACCGGGCTCTTTGAGGAGAGGACGATCAGAAACATGCTCCGGCACTTTGATTTCCTGCTCCGCTCGGTCGTGTCCGCTCCCGAGGGGAGGATCTCGGACCTGAGGATGATCGACCAGGCCGGGGAAGAGGAACTCGTTGCGCTGGGGACGGGGCATTCAGTCTCGTTCCCGATCGAACAGACGTTCCCGCAGGCGTTTGAATCCGTCGTGAGAGAAACGCCCCGCGCGACAGCCCTCTGTGCCGGCCCCGGGCGGCTCAGTTACCGCGACCTGAACGCACGCGCCAACCGGATCGGCAACGTCCTCCGCAGGGAAGGGGTCATCCCGAACTCCGTCGTCGGAGTCTGGATGGACAGGTGTCTCGATCTTCCGGCGGCGTTTCTCGGCATACTGAAATCAGGGGCCGCGTTCCTTCCTCTCGATCCATCGTACCCGGCCGAAAGGCTCTCGTACATGCTGTCGGACTCGGGTGTCCCATTGACGCTCACCCTCCGCCGGTTCCTGCCCGCCATCCCGCCGTACGGAGGGCGCGTAATCTGTCTGGACGATGAAGCGTTTACGGCCGGGGGGGGCGGAGGCCCCGACGAAGCGGATCCCCCTCCGGTGTCCGGACCGGGTGATCTCGCGTACGTGATCTATACGTCCGGTTCGACCGGACGGCCCAAAGGGGTGGAAATATCGCATCGATCGTTGCTGAACCACAACTTCGGCATCGTCGCCGCGCACGCGCTCTCCGGATCCGACAGGGTCCTCCAGTTCTATTCCCCCTGTTTCGACGCCGCGATAGAAGACATGTTTCCCTCCTGGCTTGCGGGTGCGGCGGTCGTCCTCCGGCCGGAGGAGAGCACGTCGAGCATGAACAGGTTTTTGGCGTTCATTGACGCGGAAAGGATCACGGTGCTCCGGGCTTCAACGGCGTTCTGGCACGAACTCGCCGATTGCGTGACGCAGGAGACGTTCCCCCGGTCCGTCCGGTTAGTCGTGGTGGGCGGTGAGAAACTCCGGAGTGACAGGGTCGAGGCGTGGCGGCGAAAGATCGGGCCCAGGGTGAGGGTGCTGAACCTCTACGGGCCGACGGAAACTACGGTTGCTGCGACGTCCTGTGACGTCCTGGGGAGGCGCCCCGACGGGCTGACGCCTATCGGGCGTCCGCTGCCGAACGTCTACGTCCGGATTCTGGACCGTTCCCTTCGGCAGGTCCCGGCCGGGATATCGGGGGAAATCTGTATCGGCGGAATCGGCGTGTCGCGGGGATATCGCAACAACCCCGGGCTCACAGCGGAGAGATTCATCGCCGATCCGCATGGTGCGGCAACGGGACTCCGCCTGTACAGGACGGGAGACAGGGGGAGGTTCCTTCCCGACGGGAATATCGATTTTGAGGGAAGAATCGACAACCAGGTAAAAGTCCGGGGCTACAGAATCGAGCCGGGAGAAATTGAATCTGTCCTCGCTTCGCATCCTTCCGTGACTCATGCCGTCGTAAAGGCCGCGGCCGACCGGACGGGGAATAACTTCCTGGCCGCCTACATTGTCCTCAGGGGGAAGCCGGCGGACAACAGCGGGGCTGAGCCGGAGATCGCAAGCTGGCTCCGAACACGTCTCCCGGAGTACATGATCCCCCAGCGCATCATTACAGTCGACACGATCCCGCTCCTCCCGAACGGGAAGACGGATCTGAGTGCCCTTCCCCCTCCTCGGATGGAGGAATCGGTGCGCGGCGAGGCGTACGCGGCGCCCCGGGATCCGCTGGAATCGCAACTTGTTGCCATCTGGGAAGAGGTTCTGGGGAGGAGTCCGGTCGGCATACATGACAATTTCTTCTCTCTCGGCGGTCACTCTCTGCTCGCCGCAAGGCTGTTCGGGCTGATCGAGCGCCGGATGGGGAAGAATCTCCCTCTTGCAACAATGTTTCAGGCGCCGACTGTCGATCAGTTTGCGGCGGTCCTGCGCAGCGGAGGATGGCAGGGTTCCTGGTCGTCTCTCGTGCCGATCAAGACCGGCGGGTCGAACCCCCCATTCTTTTGTATCCACGCCCTGGGGGGGAACGTGATCGGCTATACCGAACTCGCCCGGTCGCTCCCGGAGGATCAGCCTGTATACGGTCTCCAGGCGGCAGGGCTGGATGGGAAAGAGCATCCCGCGTCCACCGTGGAGGAGATGGCTGCTCTCTATGTGAAGGAGATTCGCTCCCTTCAGCCCTCGGGACCGTATCATCTCGGGGGTGCGTGTACGGGCGGAATCGTTGCGTATGAAATGGCGCGCCAGCTGCTGGCCCACGGGGAAGAGGTCGGATTGCTTGCGATGTTTGACACATTCGCGCACAGTCACTTCCGGTCGTTGTCGAAGACGGAGCTCCGGGAGTTCAAGTGGAAGAAGTTCAGGGATCGTGTGAGATACCACGGGACGAATATCCTTCTGCGCCGCGGGAGAATTGCCTATCTGCGGAAAAAATTCACGACGATACGGCGGAGGATCTCCACCCGTATCTGGGGGCTTCTGTATGCGCAGTACACGCGTCTGAAACTCCCGCTCCCTGCAGCGCTGCAAAAGGTGGAAGAATATCAGCTTCTGGCAATAAAGAACTATGAGATAAGACCTTACCCCGGCAGGGTCACTCTGTTCCCTCCCGGAACGAAGTCGATCGGAGAATACGAGGACAGGGAGCAGGGATGGGGGAGCTTTGCTCAGGGAGGCGTTGAAATCCACGATGTCCAGGGAGATCATCTGACGATGCTCAGAGAGCCGCATGTGAAGATCGTCGCAGAAGAGCTCGCCCTGTGTCTCCGACGGGCGTATCAGAGCCATGCCGTCCATGCCTGAACGGGAAAATACACCGAATTTGCCGGGGGCGTTTGAACGTGCGACCCTGAACGGCCTCCGGGTTCCTCCCGCCGGGGAGGTTGAGGTCTGGCGTCTGTCGCTTGACGGGGATATGTCCCTGCATGCGCGATGTCTNNATCGTGCTTTCGGAGGCCGAAAAGAGGAGAGCCGCGGGATTCCGCGCTGCGGAAGCGGGGTCGAGGTTTGTCATTGCACATGGATATCTGAGGCACATACTTGCCGGATATACCGGGATCGACCCCGGTAACCTGAGTTTCATCGTCTCGGAATTCGGGAAACCTTCCCTGTCGTTTGCCGCGGAGGGAGCGGGAATCCGCTTCAATATGGCACATTCGGGGGACGCCGCTCTCGTGGCCGTCTCTCAGGGGAGAGAGGTCGGCGTCGATATCGAATCCGTCCGTCGGTTCGACGACCTAAAAGTCGTCGCCCGGCGCTCGTTTTCTTCCCGGGAGCTCGACCTGCTCCGCTCCTGTGAGGAGGATCACTATGATGAGATGTTCTACAGGCTCTGGACGAGAAAAGAGGCCTATATCAAGGCGAGGNNTATGTCGCTTGAGCTGACCGCAATCGATGTCACCGATGCCTCATCGTCGCCTGTGAGCGGGTGGCCCATTCGGGACCTCGGGATGTATCGCGGCTGCATGTGCGCGCTCGCTTTGGAAGGCCGGATAACGCAGGTGCGGATGTTGGACGGCGGGACGTTCATGTGATGGGCGGCGCAGCGGCGTGTGACGGCCGTCCACTCATCCTCGCCAATATATCGTTATATTGTGACTTACACAGAGGGGGGGAAGTGAGCTCTGAATCACTGAAAAGCATGGTCGAAACCGTGGAAATTGCGCGGGCGACACTGATTGCCGAAGCCGACGCTATCCGGATTGCCGCGGAGCGTCTTGACGGCAAGATTGCGGAAGCCGTGGATCTTATCATAGCATCCAAAGGCAAGGTCGTGGTAACGGGAATGGGGAAATCCGGCCATATCGGACAGAAAATCGCCGCGACGCTCTGCAGCACGNNCGGGCAGAAGATCGCCGCGACGCTCTGCAGCACGGGGACCCCCTCGGTGTTCCTCCATGCCGCCGAGGCAACGCACGGCGATCTGGGGATCTACGAGCCGGGCGATCCGACGATTCTGATCTCCAAAAGCGGCGCCACCGCCGAGCTTGTGCACCTGATCCCGGTGTTGAGGCAATTCAGGACGCCTCTGATCGGGATACTCGGAAACCTCTCGTCGCCCATCGCGCAAAAAGTCGATGTGGCGCTTGACGGTCGCGTCGCACGCGAAGCCGACCCGCTCAACCTCGCGCCGACGTCAAGCAGCACCGTTGCGTTGGCGCTGGGGGACGCCCTGGCCTCCGCGCTCATGCACGCGCGCAGATTCAGCGATGCGGACTTTGCGCGTTTTCACCCCTCGGGGCAGCTCGGCCGGAATCTGTCGCTCATGGTGTCCGATCTAATGCATACCGGTGCGGAAGTTGCATGGGTGAGGCCGGGCGATTCTCTGCGCGACGTTGTCATCGCGATGACACAACATCCCCTCGGAGCGGCGTGCGTCATTGACGAGGGGGGGCGGCTCATGGGGATCATCACCGACGGCGATCTCCGGCGGGCGTTGCAGGCGCATGATGATATCCGCCCGCTTGCGGCGTCGCAGATCATGACGGCGCATCCGATCACGATCACAGCGTCGATGACGCTCAAGGATGCAACGCAGGTCATGGAGGACAGGCCTTCCCAGATTTCCGTCCTCCCCGTGGTGGGGGACCGGCTTGAGTGTATCGGCCTGTTGCGCGTTCATGACCTCTACCAGCCGGGTCTCACGTGACCGACGACGCGGCGGTCATCAAAGCGCCTACGAGATGAGTGAATCGAAAGGGGAACGACTTCCCCCCACGCGTACGCGGAACTATGTCGCAGGGCTGACGAGCGGCTACGTCCGCACGATACTTACGGTCGTCGTGGGATTGTGGCTGACCCCCTTCACACTCCGGTTCCTCGACCGTCAGGAGTATGCGATCTTTACGCTGGCGAGCGATGCGTTAATGTGGCTCAGCCTGCTCGACCTGGGAATCACCTCGGGCCTCCGCGTGAAGGCGGCGCAGCTTACGGGGATGCCGGACAAGGAAAGGCTGGATCGGCTGGCCAGCACGGCGTTCTTTGCACAAAATGGGGTCGTCGTCCTTATCCTGATCGCGGGCACCGTCCTCGCGTTCCTGTTCCCCCATCTGTTTCCGGTGAGGCCGGACCTTCAGAAGGACGCGACAAACCTCATGTTCATGATGGTAGTTGGTTCGTCGCTCTCGATAGGGACCCAGACGTTTTCGGCAATCCTCGTGGCGAACCAGCAGATCCACATCGACAACTTTATCGGACTGCTGAATATCGGGATACGGACGCTTCTCACCGTCCTGCTGCTGGAGGCGGGCTGGGGGCTCTATTCGCTGGCCGTGGCGACGCTTGCCGCCATGGTCATTACGTCGGTGCTTGCCGTCCTGAGGACCTACCGGTTCCTTCCGGATCTCCGGATCAGGTGGTCCCTGGCGTCATGGGACACGTTCAAGAACATCAGCCATGTCGGGCTCTGGTTCAGCCTGGGGGGGCTCGCCGGGATCGTGATTCAATCCCTGGACCGGATCGTCACCGCGAAGATCGTGTCGGTCGACATGGTAACAACGCTCACGCTGACGAGCAGGATCTACGCCCTGTCGGGGAGTCTGCTCGGCCAGATCACGGACACGGCACGGCCCATGCTCGGCCAGCTGATCGGTCAGAAAAAGATGGCAGATGCGCTCCGGACGTACAGGCAGTTGTTCTCGCTGTCGACGGGATCCGCCGTCGTCGTCGCCATGAGCATCGCCGCGGGAAACGGGAGCTTCATCACCCGCTGGGTGGGGGAAGTGAACTACGGCGGATTCTGGCTCGACGTGGCACTCGCGATCAACCTCATCACGTACGCCTGGGTTCTTCCCAGCCGGGCGATGCTGACGGCAAACCTCACGGTGCGCGGCCCTGTGCTCGTCCGGTGCCTCGAGGGGTTTGTGAATCTCGGACTGTCGATTTTCCTCGGGAGGATCTACGGCGTGATTGGTGTGGTGCTGGCGACCGGGATCACGTGCATGGCGACGTCCATGTGGATTCTCCCCATGCTGACGGCGAGGATGTTTGAACGGCCGTTTGTCAGGTTCGTGATGGACGATGCTGCCCGGATCGTCGTCATGTGGGTCTGCCTGGTGCCCGTGTTCTTTGCTTCCCGTGCGCTCGCGCTCCATGTGGCGGGGTTTTCCGGCGCGCTTGCCGGGGGGGCGATCACGGGTGCGTGCGGCGCGGTCCTGCTCTGGTTTCTCATCCTCGATGCGCGGCTGCGGCTGCGGGTCCGGGGTGTCGTGGGGCAATTAATGCATGTTCACTCATAACCTCTCAATGGATATCCTATGCGCTCACTCGTAACAGGAGGTGCAGGCTTCATCGGCTCGCATGTCGCCCGGCATTGTCTTGCAATGCAACACGAGGTGGTTGTCCTTGACGACCTCAGCGGAGGCTTTCGCGATCAGGTCCCGGACGGGGCGTCTTTTGTGGAAGGATCGGTGGTCGACCACGAGCTTGTCGCCCGGCTCTTCGAGGAACATCGCTTCGATTACGTCTACCACCTGGCCGCCTATGCCGCCGAAGGGCTCTCGCATTTCATCCGCCGGTTCAATTACACGAACAACCTCATCGGCAGCGTGAACCTGATCAATGAGTCGGTCAAACACGATGTGAAGTGCTTCGTGTTTACTTCGTCGATCGCCGTCTACGGCGCCAACCAGCTCCCCATGCGGGAAGAGCTCGTCCCCCAGCCCGAGGATCCCTACGGGATATCCAAATATGCCGTGGAACTCGACCTGCGTGCGGCGCATGAGATGTTCGGGCTCAATTCGGTGGTGTTCCGGCCGCATAACGTCTACGGGGAACATCAGAACATCGGCGACAGGTACAGAAACGTGATCGGCATCTTCATGAACCAGATCATGCTCGACCGACCCATGACGGTCTTCGGCGACGGCACGCAGACGCGCGCATTCAGCTACATCGACGACGTCGCGCCGTACATTGCGAAATGCGTCGCGGTCCCCGCGTCGTACAACCAGGTGATCAATATCGGCGCCGACACGCCGTATGCGGTCAACGACCTCGTGAACGTTGTTGCGGACGTGCTCGGTGCGAAGCCGAAGGTGAAGCACCTCGAAGCCCGCAAGGAGGTCCTTCATGCGTATTCCGCGCATGACAAGGCGCGGCGCCTGTTCGGCATCACCGGCGGCACGAGTCTCGAGACGGGGATCGCCCGGATGGCTTCCTGGGCGCGCAAAGTCGGTGCCCGCCAGAGCCAGGAATTCAAGAATATCGAAGTGCTGAAAAATCTTCCTGCCGGTTGGAAGGTTTGACGTCACCTAACGGGGAACGATTGATGCTCAATGCTCTGAAAGAAAAATTCTGGGTCGTTGCTGAGACGCATGGCATCAACAGGGTGTTTTCGGGGTTGACGGCGGAACACGGGTGGCTCGTTCTCTGCGGTCACGGGGTCTGCGACGGCCCGCTGGCCATGAACACACCCGACGACAGGTACATCCAGGTGTCGACGTTCAGGGCGGAAATGGAGTATCTGCTCGCGCTGGGGTATACGTTTGTCACCCTGACCGAAGGCATCAGGCGGATGAGGGAAGGGGAATCTCTCGATAACCTTGTGACGATGACATTTGATGACGGCATGCACTCGGTCGTCGAATTCGCGTATCCGGTGATGGTCGCTCTCGGCGTGAAAGGATGCATGTACGTCGTGCCCGGCATCGTCGGCACATCGAGACCTCTCTGGACTGACATGATCATCGCTGTGTGCTGGCACCGTCAGGGGGGATTTGCCCTGGATTTTCCGCAGGGGCGGATTTCGTATGCCGGGGAATTGAATGGAAACCCCGGCAAGACGAGCCTTGCCGTTATCCAGACGTTCCGGAAGCTCCCGGAGGAAGTCAGAAGGAAGTCCTTCGAACAGATCGAGCGGATGTATGAGGACATCCCCGAAGGATTCGTCCCGCGCGAGTATATGCCGGTGACCTGGGACGAGCTCCGGTCGCTTGACCCCGGCATCCTCGAAGTCGGCAATCATACCCTGTCGCATCCGAAGCTCGTCAACGTCGATCATGCGACGATGCAGGCGGAGATATCGGGGGCGCGACGGATGATTGCGGACGAGCTGGGAACGCCGGTCGATCATTTTTGTTATCCGGGCGGGTCGTACGACCGCGAAGTGGTGGAATGCGTCCGGTCGGCGGGGCATGCCTCGGCGACGACAGGCGTATTCGGCAGAAATACCCGGGAGACGCCCGCGCTTGAACTCCGGCGGGTCGTTATCTCTCCCACGCTCGCGCGGTTCCAATCGCGGATGTCCGGATTCGAGCGGCTCGTGAGGACCGCGATGAAACCCGGAAGACTCTTCTGGACATTCCTCATTGTTCTGGGCTTACAAGCTGAAATTCTCGCGGCCTGTGCCGCGTGATGGAGCACAATCATGGAAGCAACGGGAGCGACACGGGCATGAACGTCTGGTGTCTGATGGGGGATCAATTCGGCCACGTCAAGCCGGTGGAGGAGTACTTCGGCCCGAAAGCCCGCTTCACCTATGACGGCGTCTATGATCCCCGGGCGATGCTCGCAGCCGCGCCGGATCTTGTCCTGTGCGTCAATGATTTCATCTATGACATCAGCAGATGTCTGGAGGAGGCGCGGCGCGCGCATATCCCCTCGCTCGTTCTGCAGGACGGGATACTGGAATGGCGCTGCCAGTATGAGAACCCTCTCTTCGGAGCGGGAGGCGGGGCGCCCCAGCATCAGCCCGTGCTTGCCGACAAGATCGCGTGCCTGGGGAGCCAGAGTGCGCGCCAGATTGGCGCGTGGGGAAACGCGTCGAAAGTGGAGGTGACCGGGATGCCCCGGCTGGATCCGCTCCTGAAGCGGACGCCGCCGCGGGTTCGCCGGCCCGGGATCAGGATACTGGTCATGACTGCGAAAAAGCCCGGCTTCACGCCGGAGCAGACCGCCGTCACCGTCCGGTCGTTGCGGGACGTCAAAGCGCATCTGGACACCGTCCCGGAGATCGAGGTGATCTGGAGGCTGAGCAAAGGGCTGGACCAGACGCTCGGCGTCGCCAACCGGCTGAAGGACGATTCCGGTCTCGAGCTCGCCGCCCTGCTTGAAACCGTTGACGCCGTCATTACGACGCCGAGCACCGCGCTCCTGGAGGCCATGCTGATGGATCGACCGGTGGCGGCACTGGATTATCATAATGTCCCGAGATTCGTCCAGACCGCATGGACGATATCAGCCCCCGGGCACATTGCGGAGGCCGTGGCGGAGCTTCGCAAACCTCCACCGCGCAAGATGGCGTTCCAGAGAGACTGTCTCAATGACAGTCTTGCGTGCGCCGGACCGGCGGCCCCCGTTGTTGCCTTGCTCATGGAGAAAATGGTCGCGGCGGCGAAGGCGGACTCCGGAACAGCCCTGCGGCTGCCGCCGAATCTCCTCGGCCGGGACGTGCCAGCGCCTGCCGGAACGCCGGCGAAGCTCTCATCGCTGTATCCCGGTCAGCCCGCATTCGAGGGGGAGGATATCATGGAGATGCAGGGCCGCCTGGCGCGCCAGCAGAGGCGTATCGAGGAGCTCGAGAAGGTGATCAGGCGCCGCAGCATCTTCTACGCCCTGTACAAAGCGGGGCAGTCTCTTCAGAATTTGCTCCGGCGCAAAACAGGGACCGGAAAGTAGCTCATCAGCCCACAACGGGAGGATTCAAGGTCGTGCCGAGTATCATGGGAATCACGCAGAGTGCATTTGACCCGGCGAGCCGGGTCCGATTCATCCAGTTCATGCCCGGCCTGAAGGCGGCCGGTTGGGAAGTCGTCCATCGTCCGAACGTACCGGATCGCCAGTGGATGAGCCCTTTCAAACCCAGGATACTCAGGGGAGTGCATTACAGGGCGGGGCGAATCGTCATGAAGGCGAACCGTTGGAGCGACGTCCGCAGGGCCGGAGAGTTCGACGTCGTGTTCGTGAACAGGGACCTCGCCGGCGGAGGGCTGTTCTTTGAACGGCGGCTGCTGAAAAACAACCCCCGCGTCGTGTTTGACTTTGACGATGCCATCTTTATAGGAAAGAATGAGTATGCCGTCCGCTGGATGTGCGAGCACGCCGCATGGGTGACCCCCGGGAACGCCTACCTCGCCGAATTCGCGCGCCGGGTCTCGGACAACGTGACGATCATTCCGACAGTCGTCGACACCGACCGGTACACGGTGCGGTCCTACGGCGCACCGGCGAACGGCAGGAAGATCCGCGTGGGGTGGAGCGGCTCCGACCGGTCCGTACCCCCCTCGCTCTATCCGTATCTGGATATGCTTGCCAATCTCCAGCGCAAACTCGATTTCGAATTCGTCGTCATCACGAATTCGCGGCCCCGGTTTCCGAATCCGGACCTCCGGTTCACTTTTCATGAGTGGAACGCGGAGGACGAGTACCACCTGGAGTCGACGATGGACATCGGCCTGATGCCGCTCGTGGACGAGGAATTTCAGCGCGGCAAATGCGGGCTCAAGCTTCTGCAGTATATGGCCGCCGCCATTCCGACTGTCGGTTCGCCGGTGGGGGTGAACAAGGATATCGTTACACATGGAACGACGGGGTTTCTGGCGACGACGGAGAAGGAATGGGAGGAAGCGCTGGCGGAATTGATCCAGTCAGCGTCGCTGCGGGCGTCGATGGGGATGGCCGGCCGCGAGGCATGCGTGGATCACTGGTCCGTAAGGCGCTGGCTCCCCGAGCTGTCTGGCATCTTTCACCGGGTGAGCGATGGCGGACGGTAGTCCTCTTCTTGAGGAAACGCCTCTGATGGATCACGTCGTCGTCCGTCGTTCGCTGACCGGCGGAGAAATCTGCCCCGGCAGGGCTCCGGGAGACCCGGCGCCGGCGCACGAAGTCTCGATCATCATCTGCACGCGCGAGCGGGCGGCGAGCCTTGGCCGTTTTCTGGATTCCCTGGCCCGCCAGGACCTGCGTCCCGCACGGCTTGTCATCGTCGACGCCAGTTCCGACGACGGAACGGAGAGAATGCTGGCCGAACGGGGCGATCCGGCGTCCTGGGGCCGGGATGTGTGGTATTTCCGTATCGATGGTCCCCTGCGGGGATTGACGCGTCAGAGGAATTTCGGCCTTCGCTGGGTGTGTTCCGACCTTGTCGCCTTTTTTGACGACGACATCGTCCTCTCCCCGGGGTGTCTCGGCGTGATGGAGAACGTCCATCGGCTCATCGGTGAAGGGCTGGTGGGGGTCGGGGCGCGGATGGAAGGGGGGAAGGGGCCGTCGCACAGGCTCTGGCGTGTTCGTTGCGCGCTCCGGGTCGTCGCATCGCTGAAACCGGGGACCTACCAGCGGTCCGGCATGTCCATCCCCTGGTCTTTCCTGGGGTCGTCGGAGGCGGTAACGGACGGCGACTATCTCCCCGGGGGGGCGACCATGTGGAGAACGGACGTCATCCGTGACCTGGGGTTCAACGAGGCGTTCGCGGGATATGGCCAGGGTGAAGATCTCGAATTCTCCCTGCGGGCGCGGAAGAAGGGACGTCTGGTTCTCGCCCCGGCGGCGCGCCTCCGCCATCTGCACGAGGACGGGGGGCGCCCTGACAACTTCAGGCTGGGGTACATGGCGATTCACAACCGGTACCTGATTCACCGCGACGGGCTCGAAAACCGGTCCTGGCGTGACGTCACGTGGTTTGTCTACGCGTGGGGGATCGATACGCTTATGATGCTGCGCCACATCGTCATCCCGTCGAGAAGCGTTTCTGTTGTTCAGCAGCTGGGAGGCCGGCTGAAGGCGGTTCTTGATCTGGTGCGCGGGAAATGATGAAGCCCGGCTATCACGAAGAAAAAGGCAAAATGAATCCGCGGGGTACGCTGTTATTCTTCTGGGATTATGACACGCAGTGGGGGGCCGAACGATCGCGGGGTCCCGGCGGCGCGAAGGGATGGGGAAGTCTGGAATTCCCGAACACGGACGAGCTCCTTGACCTTCACGCCGAGTACGCCATTCCGGCATGCTTTGCCGTCGTGGGCGCCGCGGCGCTTCCGGGCTCGCGACCGTACCAGGACCCCGCGCAGATTCGCCGGATACACGCCGCCGGTCACGAGGTCGCGAGCCATTCATTCAGGCACGACTGGCTTCCGGGCCTGTTCGGGGAATCCCTGATGGAGACTCTCCGTGCCAGCAGGGACGCGCTCGAACAATGCACGGGAGCGCCCGTGAAGACGTTTGTGCCTCCGTACAATCAGCCGTTCGATTATCCGGCGGGACTGTCGTTCAGCATGTCGGAACGACGAGAAGCGCGCGGGGGGCGCACCGATCTGCGGAGATTGTGCGATGCACTCGGAACGACGGGCTACCGGTTCTGCCGGGTCGCCTACCGCCCGCTTCCGCAACGGCTGATGGAGTTTGTGAAAACGAAACGGAGGGACCGGCCGTCGCGGCTCGAGACGATCGGACCTGTCACCTGCGTCCGCCTGAACTCGCCGGGAGGATTCGCCCGCCCGTCCGCGGAGATCATCGAGAGGTGCGCCGCGGAAGGGGGGATCGCGGTCGTCTACGGCCACCCGCATTCCATCCACACGGGGAATGCGCAGGATGTGAGCCTGCTTGTTCCTTTGATGAAACTGATACGGGACTTCAGGGAACGCGGCACCGTCCGCACGGCGTTGCCGCGCGAGTTGCTGGGTGAGGGATAATCGCATGCGAATCTGCGCGATCGCGTTCAAGCCGTGCTGGCAGGACGAGAATGGACGGTGGCTCTCTGAGGGGGGGCATCCCCTCCAGATGGCGGCGATGGCGTCATTGTTCGACGAAATGACTCTGGTGATTAACCGGCGCAAACAGCCGGGGACCGGCGGCATGCCGCTTCCGGCGCACGCTGAGATCATAGCGCTCCGGAGTCCGGCGGGGACGGATTTCAGGCGAAAGATATCGGTTGTGCTGGGACTTCCCTACTACCTTCGGACACTCGTCCGTCATATCAGGCGGGCGGACGTTGTCCACACGGCGGTCCCGAGCGACATCGGGTTGCTTGGCATCCTGATCGCTCTCGTCCTGAGGAAGAAGCTTATCGTCCGTTACAGCGGCTCGTGGGTGGTGACGGGGCAGACAACAATGGCGAACAGGATCACAAGGACATTGATGCGCATGTTTGCCGGCGGGAGGAATGTGATGCTTGCGACCGGGGAGGGAGACTCCGCTCCCGCGCCGGGCATCTCATGGCTCTTCTCGACGGCCCTTTCCGATGCCGAGGTGCGGAAGGAATCGCCCGTGTTTGATCGCGGACTGCGGACGCCCCCCCGCCTGGCGTACGTCGGAAGGCTGTCGGGCGAGAAGGGGGTGGCAAACCTCATCGGTGCGTTCGGTCTCCTCGACACTGAAGGGTTCCAACCCCTTCCGGAGATCATGCTTATCGGGGACGGACCCGAAAGGGGTTCACTTGAGCGGAGAGCGCGTACGCTCCCCCGAGGCGGGATGATCAGGTTCGCCGGACAGCTTGACCGCGCTGCGCTCAAGGCCGAGCTGGCTCGGGCGGACTTCTGCGTTCAGCCGTCGCTCACCGAAGGGTTCAGCAAGGCGTGGCTGGACGCGTTCGTGCACGGATTGCCCGTGCTGGCTTCCGACGTCGGCGCGGCGGGCCCGGTCATCGGCAGGAATAATGAGCGGGGGTGGCTTGTGCCTCCGGGGGACGTTCCCGCGCTCGCAGGGGCGCTGCGCGCCGTGATCAGCGGTCCCGTGGAATGGCCCGCGCTCCGCAGGCGGTGTCGTGCGTACGCGGAGGGGAGAACTCTCGAAGCATGGTCCAGGGCAATAGGGGAGCGATGTGCGGCCCAATGGAATCTGGAATTCGCAGACGGGAAGGTGCGATAGTGTCCGGCACGAATGGATCCGGCGTCCGTCGGCGATTGCGCGTTGCCCTTATCGTGGGCGGGCTCGGGAAAGGCGGGGCGGAAAAGCAGCTTGTGTACATGGCACGGGCGCTCCTCCAGTCCGGCGTTGACGTCCGGGTGTATTGCCTGACGAAGGGGGAGTTCTACGAAGCGGCGTTGCAGGATCTGGGGATCGCTCCCCGGTGGATCGGGAGGTTTCCTGCGCCTCCGCTGCGCGTCCTGAGCCTTGTGGCCGCCCTGCGGGATTTCCGGCCCCACATCGTGCAGTCAACGCACTTCTTCACGAACATCTATGCGGCCGCCGCGGGACGGGCATACCGGGCCGTCTCGATCGGCGGCATACGGAGCGATGCGCAGTACGAAATGGAGATCAACAAGTTTTTCGGCCCTATGCTGCTGCGCGGTACTTCTGCGCTCCTGGCGAATTCCAACGCGGCGAAGCTGAACGCCCCCGCGGGCGGTGTGCGGCCGGAGGCGGTAACCGTGATTCCGAACGTCATCGATCTTTCAGCCTTTGACGGCCAGGCCGCTGCCGCGCTCCCCCCCGGCTACGTGCTCCATGAGCCCGCGGCGATGGTTGTCTGCAATCTGCGGCCCAAAAAGCGCGTGGAACGGTTTCTGCGTGCGCTTGCCCTGGCCAGGCGCGAAGTACCGGGACTCACAGGGGTTGTCGTCGGGGAAGGCCCGATGAAAGAATTTCTCCACGCGGAGGCGGGATCACTCGGGTTACTCGGCGGCGGGGTGCAGTTCCTCGGGCGTCGCGATGATGTCCCCGCCCTGCTCCGGAATGCGGACATATTCGTGATGCCGTCGGAACACGAGGGGTTTCCGAACGTGATACTGGAAGCCATGTCTGCGTCGCTCCCCGTGGTGACAACTCCCGCCGGAGACGCGGGACTCGTGGTCGTCGACGGCGTCACGGGATACGTCGTGGGACTTGACGACGTCGAACACATGGCGGAGCGTCTGGTCTCGCTCGGCAGGTCGGAGGTTGAACGGGCGCGTTTCGGGCGGGAGGGACGCCGGCGCGTCGAGGAACTGTACAGCTACGACACGCTCGGGGAGCGGCTTCTTGCCGCGTACATGGGGATTGCGGTCGAGCTCGGGAACAATCGACTTCGCGATATTCTCTCTTCATATTCGAACTCAAGGAGCCGGGGCGATGCATAATTGGGAATCAGAATCTTCGGCAGTTCTCCAGGACGCGCCCGCGCCGGCCGCGGCGACACAAGACGGCCGCCGGGCGCCCCTCAGGAGATTCTTCGTGCGCCCGCGTGACGCACGGAGTCTCGACCGCTGGGCGATCGCCTTTATCGCGTTCATCGTCGTCACGTGGGGTCTGGGAATGGTCGCAGGGTTTCAGGCCTCGCTCTTCATCCTGACGGCCTTCGGGTTTCTCGCGGCGATTTTCGGACTCCGCAAGCCCCTCGTGGGATTGCTGGGGATCGGGATGCTCTGCACCATGGACGCGGTCTCCCGCACTCTCCTCCTCACCGGCGGACTCCTGAGGTGGAATTCGCTCAATTACTGGCTGCTGTTTGTCATCGTGCTCAATATGGCATTCATTCTGAAACAGAGGGACATACAGACTCGTTTGACGATTCTGTTTGTCGTATTGCTGACGTGCGGACTTCTCCTTATCACAGCTCAGGATCTGGAGATGGGAGCGCAGAGCGTGCTCAACGTTGTCGGCTTCTTCGGGCTGTTCGTCTACTTTTCATTCGGCAAGAGAAACCCGCGGGTTTGGTATCTGCAGGGGCTTGTCTGCGGCAGCCTTGCCGCAGTGGGGAGTTTCGTCTATTTCATGCAGAAAAGCCACCTTCCCTTCGTCAACCCGAACGCATGGGCGTACTTTCCCCTCACCGCCATATTTTCCGTCTGCCTGGGTTACAGATTTGCCCCGAAAGGATGGCGGGGACAGGTGTTTTGCTGGTCTCTGGCGGTTGCGAACCTTGCCTGGGTGTTCCTCAGCGGCAGCCGCGGATCCCTCCTTGTGGGATCCGCGTGCATTCTCTTCCTGCTTCTGACGACCCGGAGCATGTCCCAGCGGTTCGTCTATGCGGGGCTTGCAGTCGTGCTTGCTCTGGTTGCGATCACGCAATTCACAGACCTGAACGCCGATGCAATTCACAGGATCACAAAGCTCCTGGATCCGCAGGAGAGCATTGACGCGAGGACAAGCGGCAGGTCGGACCTGATGCTCGGCGCCTGGTACATATTCAAGGAGCATCCCCTGGGGATCGGCACGGGGGGATTTGCACAGGCATGGGCGAAAATGGGGTACCGGCAGTCGCTTTCGGGATTTGCCTACGGGAAGGAGATGCAGGCCCATTCGGGATGGACGAAGACGCTCGCGGAAAACGGGTTCGAGGGAGCGCTGGTCCTCGCATGCTTCGTCCTATCGTTCGCTGTCGTCGGGTGGAGGAGGAAGCGCTACGGCGTCTGGTCGCTCGGATTGCTTACGACGTCGGTGTTTGCCCTGGCATTCCTCTCGACGGATTTTGCCGGTAAAGGCCTCTGGTATCTCGCCGCGGGAGCGACGGTCCTCCTCAACATGAAGCCGCTGATCCCCCGGAACGGCTCCGCCCGGGTGCCGGAAACCCGCGTCCCCGGCGCGTACGCGTCCTCAACGGTGATACGCCCATGAAAATCCTCGTGACCGGGGCGGCGGGCTTCATCGGGTCGCATCTTGCCGAGCGTCTTGCCGGCGCCGGGCATACGGTGGACGGCCTGGATTGTCTGACGGACAATTATGCGCGCGAGCTCAAGGAGCTCAATGTGAGGGATCTGAGCGCGCGCGGGGTGCGCGTGCTTCGCTTGGACCTGGCTGCAGACGACCTGCAGGCCGCGGTCCGCGGCGTCGAGGCAGTATACCACCTCGCGGCGCAACCCGGTCTTTCCGACGCGACCCCCTTTGCCACATTCGAGCGCAACAATGTGCTTGCAACGTTCCGGCTGCTGGAAGCGGTCAGGAACTCGGCCTCGCTCCGGTTATTCGTCAATATTGCAACCTCGTCGGTGTACGGTGCGAACGCGACGGGGGACGAGACGTCTGAACCGCGCCCGACGTCGTACTACGGCGTGACGAAACTCGCCGCGGAACAGCTGGTTCTCGCCTTGTCGAGGGATCGCGGTCTGCCGGCGTGCTCGATGCGTCTCTTCTCGGTGTACGGTCCCAGGGAACGCCCTGAAAAGCTCTATCCGCGGCTCATCCGCGCAATCATGGAGGGGACGGAATTCCCGCTGTTCGAGGGAAGCGAGACCCATCTCAGNNGGGCCAGATTTTCAATATCGGGTGCGACACCGCCATCACGACGGGGGAAGGTATACGCATCGTCGAGAAGATCATTGGAACACCCGCCCGGATCGTGATGCGCCCCCGCCGGCCGGGTGATCAACTGACGACCCATGCCGATATCGGGAAAGCGAGGCAGGTCCTGAATTATGATCCCCGGACGACGGCGGAAGCCGGGCTGTCGCGCGAAGTCGAGTGGTACCGCACCCATGTGGTGAGGAAAATATCATGACCCGGGGTGCGAGAACGTGAGCGAAAAGACGGTGCAGAAAAAGCAGCGTTCCGATGCGCAGGACGGAGAGCGGAGCGCGCTCTTCGTCGGGAACTACCTCTCGAGCATCACGGGTGCGAGCATGTACAGCCACGATCTCGCGGTGGCCCTCCGGGAACGGGGATGGAAGATCCTGACGACGTCGGGGCACGTTGCGCGCCTCCCCCGGCTCTGGAACATGATGGCCACCGCGTGGCGGGAACGCCGCCGGTACCGGTTCGGGCATGTGGACATTTTCAGCGGCGATGCGTTCATCTGGGCGGAGGCCGTTTGCTGGGTGTTCCGGCGGGCGGGGAAGCCGTATGCGCTGACGCTCCACGGTGGCAATCTCCCGGAATTTGCCCGGCGCTGGCCGGGGCGGGTGAGGCGTCTCCTTCAGTCGGCGTCACTTGTAACGACCCCTTCGTGCTACCTGCAGGAGCGCATGAAGCCCTCTTTCTCAGGATGCATCCGCGTGCCGAATGCGCTCAATCTCAGCGGTTACCGGTACCGTGAACGGAACTCTCTCCGGCCGCACATCATATGGCTCCGTGCATTTCACGGGATTTACAACCCCCTGCTCGCGCCGCGGGTCGTCGCCGAGCTTGCCGGAGAATTCCCTGACATTCGTCTGACGATGGCGGGGGCGGACCGGAGGGACGGCACGTATCGTGCAACCCGGGCGCTGGCAAAGAAACTCGGCGTTGCGGAGCGCATAGAGTTCTCTGGAGGAGTGCCGAAAGAAGAGGTGCCTCAACTCCTTGACCGGTCCGACATCTTCCTGAATACGACGAACGTGGACAACACGCCGGTGAGCGTGCTCGAAGCAATGGCGAGCGGCCTGTGCGTCGTGAGCACGAATGTGGGCGGTATCCCGTACATGCTCGACGACGGCGAGGATGCGCTGCTCTCTCCGCCTGACGATGCGGCGTCCCTTGCGCAGGCGATCCGCCGGCTCCTGACGGACGCCGGTCTGGCCGCGCGGCTCTCGCGGAACGCGAGGAAGAAAGCACAGGAATATGACTGGTCGGCGACGCTTCCTCGATGGGAAGCGCTGTTTGAGAGCATGACCCCCCGTGCCGCCGGGATGGCTGTGCGCGAGTCCGGCGTGTTTCCCGTCCTGTTCGTGGGGAATTTTATCTCGGCGGTGACCGGCGCAAATTCGTTGAGCGAAGACGTGGCAGGTCACCTTGCCGCGGCGGGATGGGAGATATTCACGACGTCGCGCAAAACCCGCCGTCTCCCCAAGCTCGCGGACATGGTATGGAGAACATGGAGTTTGCGGGAGAGATACCGGCTCGCCCACGTCGACGTCTTCAGCGGGGATGCCTTCCTCTGGGCGGAAGCCGTTTGCTGGGTTCTGCGGCGCGCGGGAAAACGGTACATCCTCACGCTGCGCGGGGGAAACCTCCCCCAGTTTGCGGCGAAGTGGCCCGGGCGCGTCCGCCGGCTCCTCACGTCGGCCGCCGCGGTCGTCGTGCCGTCGGAGTACCTCAGGGAACGGCTGAATCCCTATTGCGCGGGATCGGTCCTTCTCCCCAATTCGCTTGACCTGCATCAGTACTGCTACCGTGAGCGTTCAGTCGCGCAGCCGCGCATCATCTGGCTCAGGGCGTTTCACGAGATCTACAATCCCGCGCTTGCGCCCAGGGTCCTTGCCGGGCTCGTCCGGGAACATCCGGACGTCCGGATGACGATGGTGGGTCGTGACAAGGGGGACGGCACGTATCAGGCCGCGCGGGCCGTCGCCAGGGAGCTGGGCGTTGAGGACCGGATCGAATTTCCGGGGGGAGTCACAAAGGCGACAGTGCCCGGCTGGCTCGACAGGTTCGACATCTTTCTGAATACGACGAACGTCGATAACACGCCGGTAAGCGTGATGGAGGCCATGGCGTGCGGCCTGTGCGTCGTGAGCACAAATGTGGGGGGGCTCCCGTATTTGCTTGCCGACGGCGAAGATGCTCTGCTCGCCGAACCCGGCGACGCGGTCTCCCTCGCACGTGCCGTGAGCCGGGTGCTTGCTGAGAAAGGACTCTCCGGGCGCCTTTCGCGCAATGCGCGGAAAAAGGTGGAGCAGTTCGACTGGTCCATCACCATCCCGCAGTGGGAGACCCTCCTCCGGTCGCTCGAGTATCCAGCCGACGGCCCGCGGAGCAATCCGGGGAGCGGCGGCCTGTGAACGACACGGTGATGAAGCTCTACAACGAGTCCCCCGCGCCGGTCCGATCCGCGGTCGCAAGCATCAGAGGATACTATCTCCGGGCCTGGCGATATTCCGGAGATACCGAGCGCCTCGTGGCCGAGGCGCTATCACGGGAATCATGGACGCAGGCGCAGTGGACGGCGTGGCAGGATTCCCGCCTCGGGTTTCTCTTGAGGAGGGCCGCAAATGACGTCCCGTACTACCGTGCGCTCTGGGCGGAAAGGCGCCGGCGGGGGGACTTGAGGTCTCCGGAATACCTGGATCACTGGCCGGTTCTTGAGAAAGAGGAAATCCGGCGGAACGCGAGAGCCTTCATTGCGGACGATTGTTCGCCCGCCAGGATGTTTCACGAGCATACGAGCGGGACGACGGGAAAACCGCTCGACATGTGGTTTACCAGGGAGACGGTGAGAAACTGGTACGCCGTCTTCGAGGCGCGCTGGAGACGGTGGTACGGGATATCACTCTATGACCGGTGGGCGATCCTCGGAGGCCAGCTCGTGACGCCGGTGGGACAACGCACCCCGCCGTTCTGGGTCTGGAACGCGGGCCTCCGCCAGCTGTATATGTCGTCATATCATCTGTCGCCGGAATTCATTCCCCGGTATCTCGATGCGATGCGGCGGTACGGGGTCAGATATGTGTGGGGCTATTCATCGTCCCTTTTTGCGCTCGCGGACGTGATGCTCCGGCTCAAGATGACCGGTGTGCGGCCGGTCGTTGCCGTCACGAATGCGGAGCCGCTGTACGCGCATCAACGGGAGGTAATCACCGCGGCGTTCGGATGTCCCGTGCGTGAGACATACGGGATGACCGAAATCGCCGTTGCGGCGGGTGAATGCGGCCACGGGACCATGCATCTCTGGCCGGAGGTGGGATTTGTGGAGATCCTTGAGGGAGAGACCGCGGTCCCGGCTGGACAAAGCGGCGACCTCGTATGCACGGGGTTGATGAATCCCGACATGCCCTTGATACGGTACCGTGTCGGAGACCGCGCGACGCGTCCCCCCCGGGAATTTGCATGCGCGTGCGGGCGCCTGCTCCCCTCACTCAGCTCGATCGAAGGGAGATCGGACGACGTCCTTCGCACAGTCGACGGAAGGCCCGTGGGGCGCCTTGATACGATCTTCAAGGGGAACCTCCCCGTGCGCGAGGCGCAGATCATTCAGGATGGGGTCGATCACGTGACCGTCCTGTACGTTCCGACCGACGCTTACACTGCGGAAGCGGGACAATCGATCGTCGAACGATTGCGGGCGCGGATGGGGGAGATTCGCGTGACGCTTGAGCCCGTGGAGAGGATCCCCCGGTCTGCGAACGGGAAATTTCGCGCGGTCGTCAATAGAATTCCCGCCGCCGCACGGTCATCCGGGTCCGTCCCTCCTGCGGGGCCCTTATGATCGGGAAGATCACCGTGAAACGGTTTCTGAAGAGAACGGCGGGCCTTGCGTCTTCATGCGGCGCCGCGGTGGCGACGCCCCCCGGCGGGCGCTCGGCGTGCATACTCGTCTATCATAGGATTGCGGATCTTCCGTTCGTCGATCCGCGCCTCGACGATTGGAACGTCAGCCCGGTGATGTTCGAACGGCAGGTCGCGGCGCTCGCGTCGGCGGCAGAGATCATCCCACTCGCGGATCTCCCCGCACGCCTGGCGGAAGACCGTGAGAGCCGGCGGCCGCTCGTGTGCCTCACGTTTGACGATGGCTATGCGAATTTCTCCTCGCGGGCGCTCCCCGTTCTCCTGCACTATGCGGCCCCGGCGACGCTTTTTGTTGTCACGGACGCGGTCGGCCGGGAGGGACCGATGCCCTTTGACGCCTGGTCCCTCGCCAACGCCGGACGGACGACGGAAGAGGCATGGCGCCCCATAACATGGAACGAATTGGAGCAGTGCATGTCGTCCGGGATCGTCGACGTCGGCGCCCACTCTCACACGCATCGCAACGGATTGGCGAGCACGCGTATGCAGCTTGACGAGGAGGCCGGGCGGTCGCGCGCAATTCTTGTCGAACGCCTCGGAGAATCCGCAGGGAGGGCGTACTCGTACCCGTATGGGAGCAGAAGGCTCGGTCAGGTGACGGACCAGTATATCGCGGCGGTGGCCGGGGCGGGCTTCCGTCTTGCGGTCACGACCGACCTTGGCATGGCGGGGCCGGGGGACGACCTCCTTGCGCTGCCGCGTGTGGAAGCGCACGCGCTGGACACCCCACCGGTTCTTCGCGCCAAAATACGCGGCGTGCTCGCCCCGTACCGCCTCACCGACCGGCTGCGCCGGGCAAAGCGCACCGCTCCATCGTCCGCGCGGGGAGAGTGACGCCCTATGACCGCCCTGCCATTTCTGAGCGTCATCATGCCGATCCGGAACGAGGGTGCGATTATCCGGGAAAGCCTCGAGGCTGTTCTGGCCCAGGACTATGATCAGGACAGGATGGAGATCCTTGTCGTGGACGGGATGTCGACGGACGATACGCGGCAGATCGTCCTCTCCATGCAGTCCCGTTCACCGAATATTATTCTTCTTGACAACCCGGGGAAAATCGTTCCGGTGGGGATGAACATCGCCCTCCGGCGGGCGCGCGGAGACATATTCGTGCGCGTTGACGGGCACTGCACGATTGCGCGTGATTACGTCAGTCGCTGCGTCGGCCATCTGCAAAACGACGGTGTCGACGGCGTGGGTGGGCCGGTGCACACCGTGGGCTCGACGCGCGTCGCCCGCGTCATCGCGCTGGCGATGAGTTCGAAGTTTGGCGTCGGCGGCTCGGCATTCCGCACGATCACCGACCGCACGATGCTCGCGGACACGGTCCCCTTTCCGGCCTACACCCGCGCAATCGTCCAGCGTGCCGGGCCCTACGACGAAGAGCTCGTCCGGAACCAGGACGATGAATACAACTACCGGCTCCGCAAGCTCGGGGCGAAACTTCTTCTGGCCTCCGATGTCCGGTCCGAGTATTTCAGCCGGAGCTCCCTCCGGTCGCTCTGGCGCCAGTATTACCAGTACGGTTACTGGAAGGTGCGCGTGCTTCAGAAACATCCCATGCAGATGAGCGCGCGTCAATTCGTGCCCGCGGCGCTTGTCGCGTCTCTCTGTGCGGCGGCGGCGCTCTGCATCCCCGCTCCAGCCGCCGGCCTGTTCACTCTGGGGGCGATCCTGATCGCGTATATGGCGACAAATATCCTTGCGTCACTCCTCACGGCGCGGGGGGCCGACCGCGACGTGCTGATTCTGCTCCCGACGGCCTATGCGGCGCTTCATTTCTCCTATGGCCTCGGGTTTCTCAGAGGCCTTGTGAAGTTCCGGAACCGGTGGGGGGATCAGCCTGCGGCACAATGGTGAACCAATAACAATGATCGAACGACAATGAGACAACAGTTCCTTCCATTTGCCCTCCCCGACCTTGACGGCGAAGAATTCCGGGAGATTGAAGAAACCCTCCGGTCCGGCTGGGTGACAACCGGACCGAAGACGAAAAAGTTCGAGGCGGAATTCGGGGCCGTCGTGGGCGCGAAGCATGCGATCGCTGTCAATTCCTGCACCGCCGCCATGCACCTCGCGCTGGACGCGATAGGACTGAAGCGCGGCGACGAGGTGATAACGACGCCGTATACGTTTGCCGCGACGGCGGAGGTCATCCGCTATTTCGACGCCCGGCCGGTCTTTGTCGACGTCGAGCCCCGGACATTGAACATCAATCCTGCGTTGATCGAACGTGCAGTCACGGGCCGGACGAAGGCGGTGATGCCCGTGCACATCGCCGGGCTCCCGGCTGACATTGACGCCGTGCATGCCGTCGCGGCACATCACGGGATTCCCGTGATCGAGGACGCCGCGCACGCGTTTCCCTCAATATATAAAGGGCGCATGATCGGCGCTCTGAGCGAAATAACCTGTTTCAGCTTCTACGCGACGAAGACGATCACGACGGGCGAAGGGGGGATGATCTGTACGGAGAACGAGGCGCTGGCGGAGCGGTGCCGGATCATGGCGCTGCACGGGATCAGCAAGGATGCGTGGAAACGCTATACTGCTGAAGGGTCGTGGTACTACGAAATCATCGCGCCGGGATACAAATACAACATGACCGACGTAGCGGCCGCGATGGGTCTTGCGCAGCTCCGGAAAGCCGGGAGAATGTACGAGCGGCGTAAGGCGATCGCCCTGAAATACAATGAGGCGTTCTCGTCCGTAGGAGAAACGCAGGTGCCTGCGGACTCCGGGGATGCGCAGCATGCGTGGCACCTCTATATGCTCAGACTGAACCTCGACCGGCTCCGGATCGACCGCGCCCGGTTCATGGAGGAGCTGAAGAATCGGAACATCGGCGCGAGCGTCCACTTCATCCCGCTCCACATCCATCCCTACTACCGTGAGACGTTCGGATACCGGGAGTCGGACCTGCCCGTCGCGCACCGGGAGTATATGCGCGAGGTATCGCTGCCGATCTTTTCCAGAATGTCCGACGAAGACGTTGAGAGCGTTGTCGATGCCGTCACCGCAATTGTCGCGGAGCACCGCCGCTGAACGGCGGATTGCAGGGAAATCAGACATTTCACACACAAAAGCAGGGACGTCACATGCATGCATTAGTCACCGGAGGTGCCGGATTCATTGGGTCCAATATCGTCGAAGCGCTTGTCGGGGGGGCGCATCGCGTCCGCGTTCTCGATAATCTTTCGACGGGGAAGCGCGAAAACCTTTCAGGCCTGGGGGGAGACATCGAGCTCGTGGAAGGGGACATACGGAGTTATCACACCGTGCGGGAGGCCGTGCAGGGCATCGAAGTCGTCTTTCACGAGGCGGCGCTCCCGTCCGTCCCCAGGTCTGTGCGGGATCCGATTTCTTCAAACGCCGTCAACGTGGACGGCACCCTGAATATCCTGTATGCCGCGAGAGACGCCGGCGTTCGCCGCGTAGTCTATGCGTCCTCCTCGTCGGTGTACGGCGATACGCCGGAGCTGCCGAAACACGAAGGAATGACCCCCAATCCGCAGTCTCCGTATGCGGTGTCGAAGCTCGCAGCCGAGCATTACTGCCGGGTGTTCGCGTCACTGTACGGGATGGAAACGGTGGCGCTCAGGTATTTCAACGTCTTCGGGCCGCGGCAGGATCCCGCGTCCCAGTATTCGGCGGTGATACCCAAATTCATACGTGCGATGCTGGGCGGACGTCAGCCGGTCATCTTTGGCGACGGCGAACAGACGCGTGATTTCACGTTTGTCTCCAACGTGGTCGATGCGAATCTCCGTGCCGGAAGCGCGCCCTGCCGGCAGGGGCTTGCCATGAACTGCGCCTGCCATGACAGGATCTCCCTGAACCAACTTGTCGCCGAGATCAACGTGATCCTGGGCACTTCCATCACACCCGTGTTCGAGAAACCTCGAGCGGGGGATATCAAACATTCCTTCGCCGCCATTGGTCTGGTGACAAGCGAACTGGGGTATGCGCCCTCTGTGGAGTTCCGGGCGGGCCTCCGGAGGACCGTCGATTGGTACAGGGAGCGCTCAGGCGAGCCGGTCCGGGCCGTAACCCATTGATTGCCGGCGATTTAATCGGATTTTTCCCGGTGCGGCGCATCACAGTAATTCCGGAGGAAAATGTCGATATTTGATCACCCTTCTGGCGGAGGCGCACGGAGTGCGCCTCCTGTTCACAGCGCATTTGCGCAGCGCATCGTCGACATTATTGCATCCGCAGCCGGACTGGTTTTCCTGTCGCCGCTTTTTCTCGTCATCGGGGCTGCAGTGAAGCTCCAGGATCGCGGCCCGGTCTTCTACCGTTCGAGCCGGGTGGGAATCGAAGGCAGGTTCTTTTCCATATACAAATTTCGGAGTATGGTGCAGGGAGCGGATGTTGCGGGGGGCGGACTGACGGTCAGGGGAGACAGCCGCGTGACCCGCGTGGGACGCCTGCTTCGTGCATACAAACTCGACGAACTTCCTCAGCTCCTGAATGTATTTAAGGGAGATATGAGTCTCGTCGGCGCCAGGCCGGAGAATCCCGGGTACGTTGCGCGCTACACGCCTGACCAGCGGGAGATTCTCCGGTACAGGCCGGGCATCACGAGCCCGGCGTCGCTTCACTACAGAAACGAGGAAGAGCTTTTGTCGGGCGGCAACACCGAGGAACTCTATCTCGGGAAGATCCTGCCGCACAAGTTGTCGATCGATATTGCGTACCTCAGACGGCGGACGGTCCTGTCGGATCTGAGGATCATACTGCGGACAATCGGGGGATTGTGATAATGAAAAAACGTTTGGAAATGCTCTCCAGGCTGAGGAATCGGGATCTGCTCGTTGTGGATATCCTGCTGATCTCGCTTGCTCCTTGGATCTCCTTTTATATCCGTACGGAAAGTCTGCACGAGCTCCGCCAGTACATCAACCCCCTGTCCATGTTTATGGCGCTGGACGGGATCTGCAAGCTCGCCATCTTTTATGTCACGGGGCTGTATGCCCAGTACTGGCGCTATGCGAGCGTCCAGGAGCTTGCAACGCTTCTGCGCGCGACGATTCTGGCCGCGCTTGTCGAAGTTGTGCTCTTCTTCGCCCTCTTCACTCCCCTCGGCATCATCCCGTACGGTTTCCCGCGTTCGCTTCCCGTGCTTGACGGGCTCCTGGGAATGCTTCTTGTCGGCGCGATGCGCTTCAGTATCAGGCTCGTGCAGTCGTGGCAGACCCGTTCGGAGGAAAGCGTATCGATGAAACCGGCCCTGATCGTGGGCGCAGGCGTGGCGGGCGCAATGATCGTGAAAGAACTACAGGTCAACCGGCATCTCGGCCTTCTGCCGGTGGGGTATATCGACGACAACCTCGAGAAAGTGGGGAAGAACATTCACGGCGTCCCCGTTCTCGGAACGCTCAAGGAGCTCACGAAGCTTCTGAAGGAACACCATGCGCAGCAGGTGATCATCGCGATGCCGGCGGCGTCCGGGAAGAAAGTCCGGGAGGTCGTCCAGGTGTGCAAGGAACAGGGCGTGACGAGCAAGATCGTCCCCGCGCTGTTCGAGATCCTCAGGGGAACGGCGCGCGTCGACCAGTTCAGGAACATTCAGCTGGAGGATCTTCTGCGCCGCGGACCCGTGAAGACCGACACGAAGAGCGTCGTCGGACTCCTCAAGGGCGCGCGCGTTATGATCACGGGCGCGGGAGGTTCGATCGGTTCGGAGATCTGCCGGCAGATCAAGGAATTCGGCCCGACGGAACTCATCCTGGTCGGCCACGGCGAGAACTCGATATTCCGGATCGCGCAGGAGCTCATGGAACACCCCAAGAGAGGCGTCGCCGTACGCACCGTTATTGCGGATATCCGGGACAAGGACAGGATGGACAGCGTTTTCGCGCAGCACAAGCCGGCGGTCATCTTTCACGCGGCAGCGCACAAGCATGTCCCCCTGATGGAAGTCAACATTTCCGAAGCCGTGACGAACAATGTGCTGGGGACGCGGAATCTCGTGGAGCTCTCGGAACGCCACGGGGTCCAGCGCTTCGTGATGATCTCGAGCGACAAGGCGGTGAACCCGACGAGCATCATGGGCGTCTCGAAGCGGATCGCGGAACTCATCGTGCAGAATGCAGCGATGCGGGTCGGCAGGACGTTTGTCACTGTCCGCTTCGGCAACGTGCTCGGAAGCAGCGGCAGCGTTGTCCCGGTGTTTGAACGCCAGATCAAGATGGGCGGGCCGGTCACGGTGACCCATCCTGACGTCAAGCGATTCTTCATGACGATCCCGGAAGCGGTCCAGCTCGTCCTCCAGGCGGCCACGATGGGGACCGGCGGTGAGACGTTCGTCCTCGACATGGGAGAGCAGATTCCCGTCGTCGAGCTGGCGCGGGATCTGATCCGGCTGAACGGCCTCGAGGAGGGGCGGGACATCGACATCGTGTTCACGGGCCTGAGACCCGGTGAAAAGATGTATGAAGAGCTCTTCTACGAAGGGGCGCGGATCGAGCGGACGACGCACGACAAGATCCTCGTTTCGTACAACAGCATGGACCGCGACGTGACGGTGCCGATGGGGGACGGGAATGTCAGCATCCACCAGCATATCGTGAGCGGCATGCCCGGCTACGAGAACCCGCTTGGCATGGATGTCGACACGCTCATCGAGGCGGCCCATCAGGGCTCGGAGAGCATCGTCCTGCGGCTTTTCTCGAAGCTCGTCCCGCAGTTCCGGATGCCCGACCCCTCTGCCGAAGCCGACGAGGCGATCGCCAGGGTGAGCATGGAGAAAGCCGCCGTCAGCGTCAAGTCATGATCGCGCGTCACTCCGGGGCGCTTTTGCGCCCCGGAGCCGCCCGCTGGCCTTTCCGGGTGTTCTTCCCGGGGCGCACCAGCAATTTCCTTGCCTTGCAATTCAGCTCCGTTGGCCGTAACTTTACCCCATGCCGAAAGTCCTTGTCATCGACGACGACGAGATGGTCCTCGCCCTCGTCCAGCATATCCTGAGCCTCGAGGGATTCGAAACCCTGACGACCGCAGACGGTCCCCAGGGGCTGACCCTGTACAAGGAACGTCGTCCCGATATCGTTCTTCTGGATCTGGCGCTTCCCGGCATGAACGGCCTTGAAGTTCTGCGGAAGATCAGACAGTTGAACGATCACGCGAAAGTGATCGTGGTGACTGGTTCCGGGTCCGATGAATCCGCGGAAGTCGCATTGCGGTACGGGGCGTGCGATTTTGTCCGGAAACCGGTGGATTACGCGGAATTTGTCAAGCGAATCAGGGCCGCGCTCCCGCCATGAACCCCTCCCGGCGTTGACTTTTCCCCCCGAAATCAATAAATTCAGTTGCGGAACAACGAACCGTGTAGACCTGGCTCTTTCCGGAAAGGAAGAGTAGCCCCCCCCTTTGCTACAATTGTTTCCCTCCACACCAGCTGGCGCCGCGCGAAAACTCTGTCTCCGGCAAACGTCGGATAGATACGGTTTTCTCCGGAGGGCATGACGTGACAACAGATTCGGGAAGGTACCCAATGTTCAAAAACGGGACGATTCAGGATGTGGTCGTGCGCAACCTCACGAAATACATCGACGACCGCGGGTGGCTTTCGGAGCTGTTCCGCAGCGACGAAATCTTTCCGGAGTTCTTTCCCGTCATGGGATATGTTTCGATGACGGCGCCGGGTGTGACGCGGGGCCCGCATGAACATGCCGACCAGGCCGACTGCTTCGCGTTCTTTGGCCCCTCGAACTTCAAGATTGTTCTCTGGGACAACCGGAAGCCCTCTCCGACGTTCATGACACGTCAGATTGTGTACGCAGGGGAGGATGCCCCCCGGTCGATTATTATCCCGCGGGGGGTTGTCCACGCGTACAGAAACATCGGAGAGGGCCGGGGCATGGTTCTGAACTTCCCCAACCGTCTCTTCGCAGGGGAGGGAAAGAAGCACCCCGTGGACGAAATACGACACGAGGCGGATCCGGGCACGTCATTCCTGCTGGACTGACCCGATGCGCTCACTCCTTGTGACAGGCGGCGCAGGGTTCATCGGAAGCAATTTTGTCCGTTACTACCTCGAATCGCATCCGGGGGTCCGTGTTGTCAATTACGACAAGCTCACGTACGCCGGGAATCTGGACAACCTGCGGGATATAGGCGAGAACGGGGACTACACGTTCGTCCGGGGCGACATCTGCAGCAGGGACGAAGTCCTTGCCGTGATGAAGAAGCACGAGACCGACGCGGTCGTGCATTTTGCGGCGGAATCGCACGTCGACAGGAGCATAAGCGGCGCGGCGGTGTTCGTCGCGACGAACGTCCTGGGGACGCAGGTCCTTATTGACGCCGCCCGCGAACGGAACGTGGAGAGATTTTTGCACGTCTCGACGGACGAGGTGTACGGGTCGTTGGGGCGGGAGGGGAAATTCACTGAATCGACCCCCGTTCATCCCAACAGCCCCTATGCCGCGAGCAAGGCCGCTTCCGACCTGCTCGTCCTTGCCGCCGTCCATACGTTCTCCTTTCCGGCCATCGTCACGCGGTGCTCGAACAACTACGGCCCCTACCAGTTTCCGGAGAAACTCATCCCCCTCATGATCGCCTGTGCGATGGACGACCGGCCCCTCCCCGTGTACGGGGAGGGGATAAACGTCCGGGACTGGCTCTATGTGCGCGACCACTGCACGGCGCTTGATGCGGTCATGGAGCGGGGCCGGAACGGGGAGGTATACAATATTGGCGGGAACAACGAGTGCCGCAACATCGACATCGTCCGCCTCCTCCTCAGGAAGCTCCGGAAGCCGGAGAGCCTCATCAGCTACGTCAAAGACCGTCCCGGGCACGACCTGCGCTATGCAATCGATGCGTCGAAAGTCATGGGAGAACTCGGGTGGGCACCGGGCGTAACATTTGAACAGGGGATTGAGCAGACCGTTGAGTGGTATCTGAAGCACGAGCCCTGGTGGCGGAGGATCATGAGCGGGGCATACCGCGAGTATTATAAGGATATGTATGAAACCTGAAGAACTCACACGGCGTGTGCCGCGGCTGCTGATGTTTGTGTTCGTGGCACTGTCGTTTACGTGCGTCACGGCGCAGACGAGGAGAGAGACTTCGGAGACCGATTTCCCCGGCGACAAAGACAGGGTTTCGCAGGGCACGGTCATGGTACAGCCCCGCGGGCCCGCGCTCGAGTCCGTCATCAATCCCGCGAACTATTTTGTGGGACCGTCGGACGGTTTCTCGGTCAATATCTGGAGCAGCAAGCCCCTTGCCTTCGAGCTCACGGTAACGCCGGAGGGGACGCTGATCATCCCGACAGTCGGCGAGGTCCAGGTTTCGCAAATGACGCTTGCCGCCGCCAAGGAGAAAGTCGCCGCCGCGGTCAGGAAACGCTACCTTGAAAGCGAGCTGACAATGACACTGGTGAATCCCCGCCCGATCGTTGTTACCGTGGAGGGGGAGGTGCTGAACACCGGCTCGTACACGATGGCTGCCTACAACAGGGTGGACAAAGTCCTCGAAGCGGCGAATAAGCTCATGCCGGGGGAGGCGCAGAGTGAACTTGACAACATAAAGTTCCTCATGTCGACCCGCCGCATAATTCTCCGGCATAACGACCGGACGCAGTCCCGCGTCGACCTGCAGAGATTCCTGGCTCTGAAAGAGGACCGCTGGAACCCGTACCTTCGAGAGGGGGACGTCGTCGTCGTTCCCCCGTACGACGTCCACCGCAACGTGATCGGTGTCTACGGCCAGGTCAACGCGCCGGGAAGATTCGAGTTTGCCGACGGGGACAGCGTGAGTGATGCGATTCGATTCGCGTTCGGTTTCTCCCCGGGAGCACGCGAAGACAGCGTCGAGCTCACCCGTCAGGATCGTACGGGCTATATCCGCGAGCGCACGTCGATTGACGCAAGGGGAATCCTTGCCGGGACGGTCCCGGATATTCCCCTGCAGCCCGGCGACCGGATCCTCGTTCGGGGAACCGTGGACCAGCGGGGCGATTACAGGGTGAAAATCACGGGGGAAGTTCTGTTCCCCGGTTTGTACCCGATCACGCGGGATTCCACGCGCCTCTCCGAACTTGTCAGGTCCGCGGGGGGATTCAGCGATGACGCCCTTCTTTCTTCCGCGGAGGTGCTCCGTCAGCCGGTCAGGGAGTCCGACGTCGAGACGGAGCGCCTCATGAGCATCCGTGGAGGCGTCCCACCCGACGATACGACCGATTTCTACATTGAAACCACCCTGCGCATGCGGAAGGAGCAGGTGACGACCGACTTTGTAAAGCTCTTCGTGCGCGGCGATCAATCGAGCGACGTCTTTCTGCAGTCAGGGGACGAGGTGATCATTCCCTCCAGGAAGAAGACCGTCTACGTGTTCGGCCAGGTCGTCAGCCCGGGCCACGTTCCGTTCATTGCCGGTGAAGACGTCTGGCGCTACATCGAGAGGGCCGGCGGCGTCACGGACCGCTCGCGTCGGGGCGACATCAAGGTGATCAAGGCGAGGAGCCGGCAGTGGTTGAATCCCGGCGACACTTCCGTCGAAGAGGGGGATTTTATCTGGGTGCCGAAAGTCCCTGACCACCCCTTCGGCTACTATCTCGGGATCATCGCGCAGTCCGCAACGGTCCTGAGTGTCGCGATCAGCATCGTCCTCCTTGTCAATCAATACAAGAAATGAGCCGATAATGACTCCATCTTCACCCTCCGGCGGCGCCCTCTTCAACGTGATTGGAACCCTGCTGGCATGGCGGCGGTTTATTCTGGTCAACGTGATTGTCGTGACCGTGGCGGCGGTGGTTGTGAGCCTTCTTCTTCCTCAATGGTACAAGTCGACGGCGTCGATCCTCCCCCCGAAAGAGCCTGACATGTTCGGTGCCCTGGGGAGCGCGGGGAGCCTGCTGCGCGGCCTGCCGGGTCTCGCGCGGCGATCGCTCGGGGGCAGCGGCGGAACGTACAATTATTTTGCGATTTTGAAGAGCCGGGAGGCGATGGAGGCTGTGGTCAGGAAATTTAACCTGATGGGGGAATACGGGATTACCGACAGTTCGATGGAGAAAGCGGTAAAGGCGCTCTCAGGAAATACGGCATTTGATACCCAGGATGACGACAACATCACGATTGAAGTGTTTGACAGGGACCCTCTGCGGGCGGCGGATATAGCCAACTATTTCGTGGAACTGCTGAACGGGATCAGCGTTCAGCTCGGGACGAAGGAGGCGGGGAGCAACAGGGAGTTTATCGAGACGAGACTGGACGGGATCTACGCGGACCTCCGCCGGGCCGAGGATTCGCTCCAGGCGTACCAGGAACGCACGGGAATGCTGATCGTCCCGGAGGGGGAAGGGGCCTCAGGGATCGGCCCGATCGCGGAGCTGTACGGCATGAAAGCGCGGAAGGACCTGGAGCTTGCCATCGCAAAGCGGACCGCGACGGGGGACAACCCGGCGCTGAAGCAGCTTGAGGTGGAGGTGGGGGAGATCAACAAGAAGATCGGGGGAATACCGGGGATCGGCGTCGAGTCGCTCCGCCTGTACCGCAACGTGGCGATTCAGCAAAAGATCATTGAGTTCCTTGTGCCGCTGTATGAACAGGCAAAGATCAACGAACACAAGGACATCCCTGTGCTGCTTGTGCTGGATCGCGCCGTGCCGGCCGAGAAGAAATCGAAGCCGCAGCGGATGCTGATCGTGTTTCTCGCGTGTGTCCTCACGCTGGCGTTGTCCGTGCTCCTGGCGCTCCTGATGCAGGGGGTCTTCGGGCCTGAAGGAGCGACGGTTTTCGAACGCCGCGTTCAAAAGGCGGCACGGCGCGTCGCCCGATTCTACCGCGTTCGCATTGAATAATAAGAGGCGGGTATGGTCCCTCCGGTCATCTCCTGCCTCCATGCGTAGCGGAAGCGTCGAACCGTCGCCGGGGCCCGATACTCCGGATGCGCGGAAAATGCCCGGATCAGGGAACCTTCGCGTCGTCGCGAAAAACACCGCGTACAACTTCTTCACACAGGTCTTTGTCATCGCGGTCTCGTTCCTGAGTTTTCCGATCCTTGTAAGAAAGCTGTCGGCCGACGGATTCGGCCTGCTTTCGCTCATCTGGATAGTCGTCGGATACTTCAGCCTCCTCGACCTCGGAGTGAGCCGCGCGATCACAAAGTATGTCGCGGAAGCGCTGGCGGCGGGTGACCGGCCGTTGATTCGCCGCATCTGCTGGACGTCCCTCTCTCTGAGTGCCATAGTCGGGGCGGTCGTGGGGCTGGCACTTCTCGCCGCTATAGGCCCCGTGATTTCCGGGGTCTTCCACATTCCGGCAGCGATGGCCGGAGAAGCATACGCATCCCTGGTGATTGCCGCCTTTGGCATTCCCCTTATGCTCGCGAACGGCATGATCCGGGGAATCCAGTCGGCCTACCAGCGGTTTGACATGGTGAACGCGTTTCAGGCCGTGATGGGCCTTGCACAGTGGCTCGGCTCCGTGGCGATCGTATTGATGGGCGGCGGCGTATTCCATGTCGTCCTTTTGACTGTTGTCATCAGGGTGGTTGCCGCTGCCGCCGGGGTCTGGCTCCTCAGGTCCCTCGATGAGGGAATTTTTACCGGCATCAGGCTGTGGGACGGCCACTTGGCGAAGCGGCTCCTTTCATTTGGAGGGTGGGTTTCGGTCTCCCAGGTCGTTTCGCCCCTGTTTATATATCTTGACCGGCTCATGATCGGTTCATTTCTTGCTCTCACGGCGGTTGCCTACTATACGGTACCTCAGGAGACTGTCATGCGGATGCTTGTGTTGCCGCTCAGCCTGACGACAGCCCTGTATCCCGTGTTCAGCGGCGGAACCGTCAGCCCGGGCGGTCAGTTGACATCAGGCGCGCTGTACACTCGATCCGTGCTGTACATCGCCCTGATCGCGCTCCCCCTGACCGCAGTGCTGGTACTCGTCGCGCCGGAAGTCCTCACGCTCTGGATGGGGAAGGAGTTCTCCGCCGCCAGCAGCCTGTCGCTCAGGATACTCGCCTGCGGTTTTTGTATTTCTTCAGTAGCGCAGGTGCCTTTTACCGCGCTGCATGCGTTCGGCCGGCCGGATCTGACGGCGAAGTACCACGCGGCAGAATTGCCGCTCATGGTGGCACTCAATCTGCTCCTGATCCCGGTACTCGGCATAGCGGGGGCGGCGCTTGCCTCCCTGGTGCGGGTGACGCTGGATGCAATTCTCCTCTTTCGGGGAGTCCGGAGGCATATTGCATTTCCCGGGATCCCAGGGCGTGCGGCGTTTTGGACCTCCCGGGGGACGGCATTGATGGTGCTGCTTGCGCTGCTTATCGCAGCTGCTCTTGCCGTCGGGAGCAGCGTGGTTCGGGTGTCTGCGGCCGCCCTGTTCCTCCCCGCGTACGCACTGTTCGTGTGGAGGTACGCGCTGAACGACGGCGACAAACAACTCATGATGCGATTGCGTGCGAGATTCGTCGGTGGAATTTCGTGAATACCCCCCGGCGAGGCATCTGTGAAAGGCCGCCGCTGCAGGCGCCCGGCGAGCTCATCTGATGCCGCTGCGTGTTCTCTATATCGGGCTGAAATACGATTACGGCCAGCCGGAGAGGGGGTTCAGTTACGAACATGTGAATTTCCTCGGGACTCTCGGCCGCATGCAGGGCGTCGACGTGCGGTTCTTTCCGCTTGATGAAGAAATGCGGCGCGACGGGCGGGAAGGGATGAACAGGTCGCTCCTCCGCGAGGTCGATGAATTCCGCCCGGAGGTCTGCTTCTTTGTTCTCTTCACCGATGAGATCACGACGGAGACCGTTCGCAGGATCACGCGCGCGAGCGGGTCCATCACGCTCAACTGGTTCGGTGATGATCATTGGAGGTTTTTGCCCTACTCCCGGCACTGGGCACCCCTTTTCCACTGGGCGGTGACCACCGATACCCGGTCGCTGGACCGGTACCGGGCATCCGGCTGTACGCACGTGATCCTGTCCCAGTGGGCATTCAACCATCACCGGGTCGTGAGAAAAAATGTCCCCCCTGAGTTTGATGTGACGTTCATCGGGCAGGTCCACTCCCGGCGCCGGTCGCGCATCGCGAATCTCGTGAGGGAGGGTATTCCCGTCGAATGCTGGGGGAGGGGATGGAAGAACGGAAGACTGGACCAGGAGGAGATGATTGCAATGTATTCACGAAGTCGCATCAATCTCAACTTTACCGAAAGTTCCGCGGCCCCGGGATGGAAACCCCTGGCCAAGGTGTTTATGAATCGCCGGGCGGATGACAGCATCACCGTGAATTCCCCTTTGCGGATCGTGGAGCAGGCACGCGTGCTTCTCAACGACCGCGCTTCCCAGATCAAGGCCCGGAATTTTGAAATCCCGGGCGCGGGCGGTTTCCTGCTGACGTCGAGCGCTCACGGCTTGAGCGACTATTTCGTGCCGGGAGAAGAAATCGCGGTGTTCCGGTCCGATCGTGAGCTTCGTGACTCCATACGGTACTATCTCGCGCACGAGGGGGAGAGGGAAGCGATACGCGAGGCGGGCTACCGCCGTGCGTGCCGCGACCATACGTACGAACAGCGTTTTGAATCGATATTCAGGACAGTTGGCGTGATGAACGTTTCGAAAGCATAGCAGGTGACAGTGGGATTTGCTCAAGGGCTCATGGATGTAGCCGGGGTTCTTTTCTGGTGCTCGATCGGCGCAGTGGTCTATTCATATTTCGTCTACCCGCTCGTCGTAGCGATCATGGTCAGGATGGCAGGGTCGCGCCCTGTGGCGGCCGATGACGGGTTCGCGCCCTCTGTCTCTGTAGTTATCTCGATCTACAATGAGGAGGCCGTCCTGCCGGAGAAACTGCGAAATCTGGAGGCGACCCGGTATCCGCGTGAAAAGCTCAACTTCATATTCGGTTCCGACGGTTCAACAGACCGAACCAACGGGATCCTCGAGTCGTGGGAACATCCCGGCAAGCGCATGGTCAGTTTCAGCCGGCGGCGCGGGAAAGGCCCGGTGCTGAACGATCTTGTCCGCTCCGCTGAAGGGGAAGTGGTCGTGTTTTCCGACGCGAATACGATGTATACGCCTGAGACAATCGGGAGACTCGTCCGCCCGCTGGCGGACCCCGCGGTGGGCGCCGTGTGCGGCGAGCTCGTGCTCCTGCCGGATGGCATGGACGCCGGAGGGGTCGGGGAAATCTCGTACTGGTCGTATGAGAACTGGCTCAAGCGGAATGAAAGCGATCTGCATACTCTGCTCGGGGCCACCGGCGGTGTATACGCAATCCGGAGGGGGCTGTTCGTCCCGCTTCCGGAAGGGAAATCCATCACCGACGATTTTTTGATCCCTCTGAAGGTCGTCATGAAAGGGTTCCGGGTGATCTATGCAAGGGATGCGCTCGCATACGAAAAGACCTCCGGGTCGATGATAGGCGAGTTCAAAAGGAAAGCACGGATCGGGGCTCAGAACTTCGCTGGCATTTCCGAGTTCCTTCCTCTGCTCGGTCCCGGCGCCGGTTTTACCGCATTTGCGCTCTGGTCCCACAAAATAATCCGCTGGTGTGTGCCGTTACTCCTCATCCTTGCGTTTGGAGCGACACTCGTTCTCGCCCCCGGATCGGTTTTTTTCACGGTTGTGCTTGCACTTGAGCTCGTGTTTCTTCTGCTTTCCGCGGCGGGCTTCGTGGCCGACAGGTCGCACGTCGGTCTCGGGGTTGCCGGATTGCCGTACTACATTACGGCGATGAATGCCGCGCTTCTTGTCGGATTCTTCCGGTTCATAGCCGGCCGCCAGCGCTCGACGTGGGAGGTGCTAAGGTAGCATGTCCGACCGGAGAGAAATCCTCGTCCTTGTGATCACCGACGTCATAACGATATCGGCCGGGTGGACGCTGTACTTCATGTTCCGTGTGAAGAGCGGCCTTTTCGCCGTCGCTACTGAGCCCGATCTCTGGGCTCCGATGGCGGCGGTGACCGTGTTCTGGCTTCTGCTTTTTTTCATCGTCGGACTCTACCGGCCGTGGTACGCAGCCTCCCGGTTCGACGAGCTTGCGCTGCTGTTCAAGACCGTCGTCGTGGGGTCGCTGATTCTCTTCTTCGCCGTCTTCATCGATGATGCGGGAAAACCGACAGGGGCGAGTTCCCGGCTCCTGATCGCCGTGTACTGGCTGGACGTGCTCATCCTTGTTGTGTCGGGGAGAATGGTTCTCCGGAGCATCCAGCGGCGTATGCTCATTGCGGGGATCGGTGTGCATAACACGATCATCGTCGGGAGCAGCACCCGGTCGCGGGATCTTTTCGGTGACGTCGTAAAATATCCTGCGCTGGGCTACAACGTTGTGGGGTTCGTGGGTCTTGACAGGCGGCGTGCCGGGTCTCAGTATCGGGGCATCCCGGTGATGGGGGGAATTGATGATCTGCCGCGGGTGATCAGGAAGGAAGATGTCCGCGAGGTGCTTGTCGCTCTGGATTCCGCCGATCACGACCGTCTCCTTGACATCATCGGCAGCTGTAACGGGCATCGTGTCAGCATCAAGATCATGCCGGACCTCTACGACATCATCAGCGGTCAGGCGAGGACGAATCAGATTTACGGCTTCCCTCTCATCGAGATCACTCCCCAGTTGATGCCGCCCTGGGAAGAGTCGACGAAGCGGCTGATCGACGTTGTCGCCTCCGCCCTTGTCATCGTCGCCGGGCTCCCGCTGTGGATTCTCATATCGGCCGTCATCAAGGTCGAATCTCGGGGAACCGTGCTCTATATCCAGGAACGGGTGGGGAAAGACGGCGTCCCGTTCAACATGATTAAATTCCGCTCGATGCGCAGCGACGCGGAATTGAAAGGTCCGCAGTGGGCGAACCACCGGGATCCGCGCGTGACAAGGTTCGGGAAGATCCTCCGGCAACTCCATCTGGATGAGGTACCCCAGATGATCAACATCCTGAAAGGGGATATGAGCCTGATCGGACCCCGCCCGGAACGTCCCGTATTCGTCCAGCAGCTCCTGAAGGAAATCCCGCTGTACCAGAGGCGGTTGAAAGTCCGGCCCGGGATCACCGGCTGGGCGCAGGTGAAACACAAATACGACGAGACGATCGACGATGTGAAAAAGAAGGTCCAGTACGACCTTTTTTATATAGAGAATATGTCGCTCCGGATGGATTTCAAGATCATGCTTAACACGGCATACCATATGCTCCTCGGACGGGGGCGGTAGGGCCGGGCGCAGGCTTCGCATGTTCCACGACGCACAGGGAAGGCTCCATGAAACTTCAGATGGTGGATGTTGTCGGTCAGTATCGGAATATCAAGGGTGATATCGATGCGGCAATACACACGGTGCTCGACTCGGGGATGTTCATCCAGGGAAAAGAGGTGGGAGAGCTCGAGTGCGAAATAGCCGGATATCTCGGCGTGAAGCACGCGGTCGGGTGTTCGTCGGGGACCGACGCGCTGCAGATCGCCATGATGGCGCTCGGGATAGGCCCCGGGGACGAAGTCATCACGACACCGTTCACGTTTGTCGCCACGGCTGAGACGATCGGGATCCTCGGGGCGAAACCCGTCTACGTGGATATCGATCCCGTGACAATGAACATCGACCCCGCGCTCATCGGGAATGCCGTGACCGCGCATACGAAGGCGATCATCCCGGTCCACCTGTATGGCCACCCCGCCGACATGGACCCCATAATGGCTGTCGCTCGCGCTCACCGTATCCCGGTAATCGAAGACGCGGCGCAGGCGATGGGCGCGTCGTACAGGGGGCGCAAGGTCTGCTCGATAGGGGCCGTCGGCTGCATAAGTTTCTTCCCGAGCAAGAACCTGGGGTGCTTCGGGGACGGCGGCATGGTTGTGACCGACGACGCCGGACTTGCCGATTCGATGCGTGTGATCGCGGCGCACGGGTCGAGGGTCCGTTACTACCACGAAGTTCTCGGCCTCAACAGCCGCCTCGATACCCTGCAGGCGGCGATCCTGCGGGTCAAACTTCCTCACCTGCCGGAGTATAATACCGCCCGGCGCAAGGCGGCTGCGCGCTATGGCGAGCTTCTCCGGGGTCTTCCCGTGACTGTGCCCTCCGCACCGCCGGATGTGGAACACATATTCCACCAGTATACGCTCCGGGTGCCGCGGCGGGATGCGCTGGCGGCATTCCTGAAGGAGAAAGGGATCCCTCACGCGATCTACTATCCCGTTCCGCTCCACCTCCAGAAGGCGTTCGCCATGTCGGGTGGGAAGCCTGGAGATTTCCCGGCGGCGGAACAGGCAGCGGCCGAGGTGATTTCGCTCCCCATGCACACGGAACTGAACGAGGAACATCTTCTGCACATCACGGGAGCGATGCGGGAGTTCTACGCCGACAGATCATCATCCCGATAATCAGAACCGGACCGAACAGTGTCAAAGGTACTCGTCGTCATACCCACATATAACGAATCGGAGAACATCCCGCGGCTCCTCCCCAGGATCCTGGAGCAGGTCGAGGGGATCGAGGTGCTCATTGTGGACGACAGCTCCCCGGACGGGACGGGGGAGATCGTCCGGCAGATGGGGGAGAAGGATCCCCGGATCCATCTTCTGGTGCGGGTGTCCAAGATGGGGCTGGGAACCGCGTACGTCGCCGGGTTCCGGTACGCGCTGGCCAGGGAATACGACTATGTGTTTGAAATGGATGCGGATTTCTCCCATAACCCCAAAGAGATCCCCGCCTTTCTTCGGAAGGCGGCCGGGGCGGACCTCGTGGTCGGATCCCGGTATACGAATGGGGTTCGCGTGCTGAACTGGCCGATGCAGAGGTTGCTGCTGAGCTGGACGGCCAACGTGTGGACAAGATTCTGGACCGGTCTCCCTCTCAACGATGCGACAGGCGGGTTCAAGTGTTATCGGATCGAAGTCCTCCGCGGGATCAACCTTGACGGCATCCGGTCGAACGGCTATGCGTTCCAGATCGAAATGAGCTACATGGCGTGGCGCAAAGGATTCCGGCTGGAGGAAATACCCATCGTGTTTCTTGACCGGCGTGCGGGGAAGTCGAAAATGTCGAAGCACATCGTCTACGAAGCATTCTTCATGCTGTGGAAGCTGAAGTTCCGCGGCATGCTGAACAGGCTCTGACGGCACGATGAAACTTTCCGTCATCATCGTCAACTACAACGTCCGGCAATTCCTCGAAAACGCCCTCACATCGATTTGCCGTGCCCTGGAGGGTATCCAGGGGGAGATATTTGTCGTTGACAATGCGTCTGATGACGGGAGCTCGGACATGGTCAGGGCGAAATTCCCTGCTGTCCGCCTTCTTGAGAACACGACGAACGTCGGGTTTGCACGTGCAAACAATATGGCGCTCCGGCTCGCAGGCGGAGAATTCCTTCTCCTGATCAATCCCGACACGGTCGTTCAGGAGGACACCCTGCGGGTCATGCTCCGCTTCTTCTCGGATGTGCCGGATGCTGGGGTCGCGGGATGCAGGGTGTTGAATCCTGACGGCACATTCCAGCTCCCGTGCCGCAGGAGCTTTCCGACTCCTTGGGTCGCCTTTACGAAGATCTTCGGGCTTGCGGCGCTGTTCCCGGCATCGAGAATCTTCGGCAGGTACAATCTGACGTTTCTCTCCGAAGACGAGACATATCCCGTGGACGCCGTCAGCGGTTCGTTCATGATGGTGAGACGCGAGGCGTACGTCACCGTGGGCGGGCTGGACGAGGATTTCTTCATGTACGGGGAGGATCTGGATTGGTGCTACAGGATCGCCGCGGCCGGGTTCAAAGTATACTATGTCCACACGACGAAAATCATCCACTTCAAAGGGGAGAGCACGCGAAGGAGCGATATCGACGAGATCCGGGTATTCTACCAGGCGATGCAGTTGTTCGTCAGGAAGCACTTCAACCGCTCACGGATCATACTCCTCTTCCTGACTCTCGGCATCCTGCTGCGGGCATCGGCGGCGTCGCTCGCCCGTCTGGCCCGCCCGGTCCAGATTGCGGTCCTCGACGGCACCCTCGTCGTCGGGGCGCTTCTGGCAGGTGAATATATCTACCGGGGGGGGCTCTTCAGTTTTCCGGCATATGCGTATCCCCTGATATGGCTCGTCCCCGCCGCGCTCATCGTCCTCCTCTCGGCGGTGGCGGGGCTGTACACGACGTCCCGCTTCGCCGTGAACCGGTCGTTCGGTGCTGTTGCGGCCGGCTACGTACTGATCTCCGCGACCGTCTTTTTCGCCAAGGACTTTGCCTTCAGCAGGGGGGTCGTCCTGATTGCTGGCTTGCTCAGCCTCGTCTTTCTTCCCGGGTGGCGGTTTGCCGTCCTTCTGTTCGGGCAGGGAGGAGCAAAAAAGACAGTCTTCGGCAGGCGGACGGTTATTGTCGGGACAGGGCCGTCCGCACAGGAGATCCTCAGAAAGCTCCGCGCGCGGGTTGACGACGGATATGACGTGCTCGGGTTCATCGACACCAGCCGCCGGAGAATCGGGGAGAAAGTGGCGGGCGTCGAGATCATCGGGAGCATCGACAACGTGGGGAAGGTGATCGACGAGCGGCACGTCGGGGATGTGATCTTCTCGACCGATGGACTCTCGTACGAAAACATACTCTCGGTCATCGCGCGAAGCAGGAACCGGAGCATCCATTTCCGCCTCGTGCCGGGGAGCCTCGAATCGATCATCGGGAAGACCAGGATCGACGAGCTCGATACGCTCCCGCTCATTGACATCGAATACAACATACACCGTCCGGTCAACCGGCTCGTGAAGCGTGCCACCGACATTGCCCTTGCCTCGCTGCTACTCCTGACCGTGTATCCTTCCTGGGCACTCTTCAGGAAAAAAGGGGCCGCGCCGGGGTCGATCCTCCGTCTCCTCCCGGATGTTCTCCGGGGGCGCCTCAGCCTCGTGGGACTTCCCGTCGGGGAGAGCGGACACTCCGGGAAATATCCGGGAAGCGACAGCGAGCTCGGTCCCGAGGGTCTCACGGGCCTTCTTCAGATCCACTCGCGCGAAGACATGGATCCCGACGAACGGGAGCGGTATAAATTGTACTATGCGAAGAACCAGTCGTTGATGCTCGACCTGCAGATTATCGCGAAATCACTTTTCCGCCGCCGCTGATCGACGCGTAACGTCACAGGAGATGCCCATGGCCAAATCGGTACTGGAGTTCGAGAAGCCCATCATCGAGCTTGAACAGAAGATGGAGGAAATGCGGCGGTACGGGGACAATCCGGATATCGCCCTGGAGATCGGCAAAATCGAAAAGCGTGTCAACCAGCTCCAGCTTTCCATCTATGCGGGCCTCACCCGGTGGCAGAAAGTACAGCTTGCACGGCACCCGGACCGTCCGTACACGCTCGACTACATCGGCATGATCACGAAGGACTTCCTCGAGCTCCACGGAGACAGGCACTTCAGGGATGACCGGGCGATCGTCGGGGGAATGGCCCACATCGATGACAGGAAAGTAATGCTTATCGGGCATCAGAAGGGACGCGACACGAAATCGAATGTGTTCCGGAATTTCGGTATGCCGAATCCTGAAGGATACCGCAAGGCGCTCCGTCTTATGAAGCTTGCAGAAAAGTTCAAAATCCCGGTCGTGACCCTCCTCGATACTCCCGGCGCATTCCCCGGGCTTGAAGCCGAAGAGCGTGGGCAGGCGGAAGCCATCGCGCGAAACCTCCTCGAGATGGCCCGCCTCCGGGTTCCCATCGTTGTCGCGATCATCGGCGAGGGGGCGTCCGGGGGAGCCCTGGGGCTTGGCGTTGGAGACCGCATCCTCATGATGGAGAATTCATGGTACTCGGTGATTTCCCCTGAATCCTGCTCGAGCATTCTCTGGAGGAGCTGGGACTACAAGGAACAGGCCGCCGAGGCCCTGCAGCTCACCGCGCCGGATCTGAAGAAGCAGGGGATCATCGACGAGATTATTCCTGAGCCGCTCGGCGGTGCACACAGGAACCCCGAACAGGCCGCACGCGTCCTGAAAGAGGCGATACTGCAGGAACTCAGACAGCTTGCGAAAGTAAAGCCCGAGAAATTTCTGGACCGCCGCATCGAGAAATTCAGCAAGATGGGCGTCTGGGTCGGTTAAGCGAGGGGAAGAACAATGATTAAATTCACGTCGAGCATCCGGGTCCGCTACGCGGATACCGATCAGATGAAATCCGCCTATTACGGGAAGTTCTTTGAGTACTTTGAACAGGGCCGTTCCGACCTCCTGCGGGACATCGGTCTGCCGTACACGCGCGTGGAGGAGATGGGGCTTTTTCTCCCCGTCATCGAAGCGCACGCCTCCTACAAGAAGGCGGCAAGGTACGACGACCTCCTTCAGGTCGTGACGATCCTGCGCGATGCTCCCGTTGCGCGCGTCCGGCTCGACTACGAGGTCTACAGGGAGGGGGAGAAGGAAGTGCTTGCTGACGGTTATACGATTCACAGCTTCGTCAATGCGGAGACCGGAAAGCCGACACGAGCACCGGCACAGTTTGTCGAAGCAATTGAGAAAGCGATCGCAAAATCAGGGAAGGGGTAGGCGGTGCCGCAATGAATACTGAGGGATCCCTGAGCGACAGCCGCATCAGCAGGATGGTGGAGCTGGCGCTGATGGAGGACATCGGCATGGGGGATATTACCGGCGAGGCGATCCTTGAGGAATCGGACCTCGGTGCGGCGGAGTTCCTGTGCAAGGAAGAGGGAATCGTCGCAGGCATCGACATTGCGAGGATTGTCTTTGGATACTGCGACCACAGCATCTCGGTACACGGGATTGTAAAGGACGGGAGTCGTGTGACGCCGGGCCTCGTGCTTGCAAGGGTCGACGGCAGCGCGAAGGGGATACTCCGCGGGGAGCGGACCGCGCTCAATTTCCTCCAGCGGATGAGCGGAATTGCGACGCTTACCGACCGGTTTGTCAGCGCAGTGGCCGGGACGGGGGCGAAGATCACGGATACGCGGAAGACGGCGCCGGGCCTCCGGGCCCTTGACAAGCTTGCGGTCAGGATCGGGGGAGGGGTGAATCACCGGTTTGGTCTCGATGACATGGTCCTGATAAAGGACAATCACATCGTTGCCGCCGGGGGGATCGCCCCCGCTGTCGCGAGGTGCAGATCGTACCTGGCCGACCACAGCATCGACGCGCGGATCGAAGTGGAGACGAAAAACCTTCCCGAAGTGGACGAAGCCCTCTCGTGCACCGGGGTGGGAAGGATCATGCTTGACAATTTCACGCCCGCGGCGATGAAGAGCGCGGTAGAGAGGATCGGCCGCCGGGTGGAAGTGGAGGCATCGGGAGGAATCACGCTTGACACAGTCCGGGAGTACGCGCAGACCGGAGTCGATTTCATTTCCGTCGGGGCACTTACCCACTCGGTGAAAGCGCTCGACATCTCTCTCGAACTCACGCAGACCGCGCGCGCCCGCGCGCGCTAGACCCGGGGAGGGCATGCTCGCACAGATCAGACGCCTGGGGACCGACACCGCGATCTACGGCATCAGCACCGTTGTCGGCCGGTTCCTCAGCTTCCTCCTTGTCCCCGTCTATACGAATGTCATCCGCCCCGGCGAGAACGGGATCGTCGCGAACGTTTTTTCCATTCTGGCGTTCCTGAACATCCTCTGGATGTACGGGATGGAGTCGGCGTATTTCAAGTACTCGTCGACCGCTGAAATCGGGAGCGCGCGGCAGAATTTCAGCACACCGTTCCTTTCTCTCTGCGCAACGTCGCTTGTTCTCTCGGGCACGATGGCCGCGCTGTCGGGAACTGTAGGCGGCTGGATGTCCGTCCCGGTGGAACACCTGACGATAGTGCGTTACGCCGCGGGAATCTTGTTTTTTGACACGGTCGCGATTGTCCCGTTCGCCTCGCTCAGAATGGGGCGGAAGCCCTTTCTTTTCGCCTCGCTGAAAATCCTCAACATCGGGGTCAACGTTGGATGTACGCTCCTTTTTCTCCTCGTGTACCACATGGGTGTGGAGGGGATATTTCTGAGCGGCCTCATCGCTTCCGTTGTGACGCTCCTCGCGCTTGCGCCCACGATTGCGCTTCAGTTCACCACGGAATTCTCTCTCCCCCTTTACAGGGCCCTTCTGAAATTCGGGCTCCCGTATATCCCGGCCGGGCTTGCTTCGATCGTCGTTCAGGTGATCGACCGGCCCATCATGCTGTTCCTGACGAGTCTCGCGGTTGTGGGGATCTATCAGGTGAACTACCGGCTCGGGATATTCATGATGCTCGTGGTCTCGATGTACGATTTCGCCTGGCGGCCGTTCTTTCTCTCGCATGCGTCCGAGCCGGGTGCGAAGCCCCTTTTTGCGCGTGCGCTCACGTATTCCGTGGCGGCGATGACGGGGGTTTTCCTTGTGGTATCGATGTTCATAGGGGATATCGTCCGGTTGCGGATATTCGGGAGGTACCTGATCCATCCTGACTACTGGGGAGGACTCCCGATCGTCCCCGTGGTCCTTCTCGCCTACATCTTTCTCGGCGTCTATAACAACCTTGTCGCCGGTGTGTACATAGAGAAGAAAACCCAGCGCCTTCCCGCAATCACGCTGGCGGGCGCCGTCACGAACATTGCGGCGAATTTCGCCCTTATCCCGCTCATGGGGATGATGGGAGGAGCTGTGGCGACGCTTCTCGCGTATGCGGTAATGGCGTTCGTTCTCTACTTCGACGTCCGGAAGTTCTACCCTGTACGGTATGAATGGGGGCGGATCGTACGCCTCGCACTGGCAGCCGCACTGACGTATATGCTGTTCCGTGTGGTGGACGCCGGTTCCTATCACATCGCGTGGAAGTGTTCTCTCATCCTGTTCTTCTGCCTGACGCTCTATCTGACGCGGTTCTTTCTCCCCGAAGAACTTTTCGCCTTAAGACGGCTCATCCGCCCTGGTCCGGGTACCGGTTCATCCTGATCCCTGCTCTTTACGACCGCATCTGATCGCGCATTCGGTTCGCCGTTTGTTCGCATGGCATCTCGCCCGCAAAATCTGTATCTTGGGGTATTTTGCGGGGTGTCATGGGATCTCAATCGTCGCAGTACAGGTTCGACGCTCAGAATCCGATGGTTGTCGGGGGGCAGGCGGTGATCGAAGGGGTGATGATGCGTGCGCCCGGGATGGTCGCGACTGCAGTCCGGAGGCCTGACGGATCGATCGCGGTCCGGAGGGAGAGGTACGTATCGCTTGCGGAGAAGAACAGGGTCTTCCGGCTCCCCATCCTCCGGGGGGCGGTCGGGTTGATCGAGATGCTCATCATAGGGTTGCGCTCGCTCAACTATTCAGCCGAGGCGGCGCTCGGATCAGATTCCGGGGAATCACCCGGAAATGGGACCCCGCCCGAAATGAACAGTGCCGGGGACAACCTGCGGCTCGCCGTCGCGATCGCGGCAGCTCTCCTGGCCGGTGCGGCGATTTTCTTCCTTGTGCCCCTTGTTGTCACGACTGCCCTGTTTCATGTCGACCAGCAGCCTCTTGCCTTCAACATGATCGCCGGGGTTATACGGCTCGCGCTCTTCCTGGCATACCTCGTTGCGATTTCGGCGATGAAAGACGTCAGTCGCGTATTCGAATACCACGGGGCGGAACATAAGGCGGTATTTGCGTTCGAACGACAGGAGGGCCTCTCCGTTGAGTCCGCCGCGAAACAAACGAGATTCCATCCCAGGTGCGGTACGAGCTTCCTTCTCATCGTCATGCTTGTGGCGATTCTCCTGTTCGGTCTCTTCGATACGCTCATGATGTACTGGCTCGGCTCGCTCTCGCTGCCGATCCGGATTGCCACGCATCTGCCGCTTATTCCGATCCTGGGGGGGATATCGTACGAATTCATCAGGATCTCGGCGAAGAAATCCGGGACGGCAATCGGGCGCATGATTGTCGCTCCGGGCCTCTGGCTTCAAAAGATCACGACGAAGGAGCCCGACGAAAGCGAGCTGGAGGTGGCGCTCGTGGCCCTCAGATCCGCGCTCGGGGAGGAGCGTCCTGTCCCCGTCCCGCTTCCAGAGCAGGCGGCGGCCGGATAACCCTATGCTCGATCGACTGGAAAAAGTGCGCGAACGTTACGAAGAATTGACCCGCCTTCTCAGCGATCCGGCCGTCCTGGAGAGCCAGGACCGGGTCCGGCAATTGAGCAAAGAGCACAGCGACCTTGCCCCCCTGATCCGCGTCTACAACGAGTACAGGAAAGAGAAGCAGAATCTTGCCGGCCTGAAGGAAATTACCGAGACGTCGTCCGACCCCGAGATGAAACAGCTTGCGTACGGCGAGCTCGAAGAGGTGCGGGGAAAGGTTATCCGGATCGAGGAAGAATTGAAGGCCCTCCTGATCCCGAAGGATCCGAATGACAGCAGGGACGTGATCCTCGAGATTCGGGCCGGGACCGGGGGAGAAGAGGCCGCGCTTTTCGGCGCGGACCTCTACCGGATGTACTCCCGGTACGCGGAGAGGCAGGGGTGGAAAGTTGAAGTTCTTGACATCAACGACACGGGGATCGGGGGAGTCAAGGAGATCTCATTCGCGCTGAGCGGCGAAGACGTCTATGGGACGATGAAATTTGAGAGCGGCGTTCACAGGGTGCAGCGTGTGCCCGCAACGGAGACGCAAGGGAGGGTGCACACGTCAGCGGCAACGGTTGCCGTCCTTCCCGAGGTCGAACCCGTAGACGTGGAGATCAACCCTGCAGACCTGGAGATGGATACTTTCCGATCAGGCGGGAAGGGGGGACAGAACGTCAACAAGGTGGAGACGGCGGTCCGCATCACCCACCGCCCGAGCGGGATCATTGTCGTGTGCAGGCAGGAGCGCTCGCAGTTTCAGAACCGCGAACGGGCCATGAAAATGCTCCGGGCGAAGCTTTACGAGAACATGATCGAGAAACAGGTGGGGGACGTCGCCGCGCAGAGGAAGATGATGGTCAAAAGCGGCGACCGGAGCGACAAGATCAGGACGTACAATTTTCCGCAGAACAGGGTGACGGACCACCGCATCGGGTTGACGCTGTACAATCTCGCCGAAATCATCGACGGAAAGCTTGACGAACTCCTCGAGGCGCTGAAGATTGCGGACAGGGCCGAAAAACTGAAAGCGTAAGAGGAGTGCCTGTCTTCCGCCTGGTATTCCTCAGTCCTTGCCGCCGTTCCCGGATTGCCTCATGGAGGCGAAAAACTCAGACAGCAGCGCCCCGCATTGATCCCCGGAGATACCCCCGGCGAGTTCCACCCGGTGATTTAACCTGGCGTCCTGGACAATATTGAACAGGGTGCCGCACGCACCGGCCTTCGGATCAGAAGCGCCGAAGACAAGCCGGGGAATCCGTGCCAGCACGATCGCGCCCGCGCACATCGCGCACGGCTCGAGCGTCACGTAAAGCGTGCACCCATCGAAGCGCCTGCTGCCGAGCCCCGCGGCCGCTGCGGTAATCGCGATCATCTCCGCGTGCGCCGTCGGATCCTGCAGCAACTCTATCTGGTTGTATCCCCTGCCGATGATCTTTCCACCGTGAACAATCACGGCGCCTACGGGGACTTCCTTCCGCTTCTTGGCCTGTTCCGCCTCGCGCAGGGCGGATTCCATCCATCGTTCGTCTTCGGTCATAGGATTAATATACGACCACGGGGCGGGCAGACGCAAGCGGAGGCGGAGCGCGGTGCGGCCCGTCACATTGAGAGTTCATTTCTTCGTGAAGTGAAACAACCCGCAGCCGTAATCTGCGTTATCCAGCGCGCTTTTCTCCATCTGCAGCATAACACGTCTCTCGTCGTCGATACCTGAAAGTTCGACGAGGGACAGATCCCGGAAGTAGTCCAGGATCTGGCCGACCGAGTGAATCCGGTGCGCATTGAAACAGAGGCGCGGTTTCCCCACCGGAAGCGAAAAATAGAGATTCCCGCCCGGTGCAAGCACCCGCGCGAGTTCCCTGCACGCTTTCAGGGTCCCGTGGGGGTCCAGCGGGTCCCCGTACCGCCCCAGCCCGATATGTTCAGCAACGTGAAGACAGGAGAGAGACCTGACGGAGTTGCTCTCCATCGGGAGGGCGAGTATGCTTCCGCTCAAGCCCTTGTAGTTTTCGAGATCGACGATGAGGGGCCTGATGTCGACGAACGTGACATTGCAGATCACGGTGAGGAATCCGACGAGCTCGATCCGTGACCCGACGTCGACGTGAGACTCCGCGCCCGATCGTTTGATCTTCCTGGCCGCCCAGATGTCCTGGTGAAAATAGTGCCGGTCGAAGGCCGTGACCGCCGTGTTCTCCCCGATCAGGGGTGCGCTGTCGATGAGCGCGATGTGCTCGGCGCCCTCGAGACGGCCGTACCGAAACCAGTCGCGCCAGTACCGGGCATAGCCGGGGAGCGAACGCGCGGCCTTCACGGGATCGATCACGGGCTTAACCCAGCGGTAGCAGAGGTATCCGAGGTCGTATGCCCTGTTGTGGAATTTTATCATGCGCGTGTCCTCTGTCGTGCCGCTTTGGATTCGTCAATTCTCTGCATGACCGACCCCATGCCGTCGGCGATGGAGTCCCATGACGCCCTCTCGGCCTCGGCCCGTCTCCGCCGGTCCTGCTCTTGTGTCCTCTCCCTGAGGGCCTGGCCTACCATCCTGACAAATGTGCCGCCGTCCTCCGCGACGTAGGCAAGGTCGCCGTATTTTCTCACCTCCGGCAGGTTCGTCGAAACGACCGGCATCCCGAGAGCGAAGTACTCGAGGAGCTTTTTCGGGTTCATAGCCACGGTGAGCTTTGTGATGCGCCGCGGAATCAATCCGACGTCAAACCACTCTGCATATCGCGGGAGTATGTCGTACGGGACGTGGCCGAGACACGTGATATTGGATTGTCCCTGCAGGAGGGAAATGTCGGTCTTCGGTTCTCCCATGATGACGAATGATACATCCGGGTATTCCTGTGCACACCTGCGAATGAGCTCAAAATCAACCCAGGACGCAAGGAGGCCGAAATACCCGGCGATGGGCTTCTTGATTCCCGCCATTCCTGCCGGCGGAGTGCCGCCCCTAGCCGTGAAGTGGGCCAGGTCCACTCCCTCAGGAAAGAAATGATTCTCACCGCTTCGGGGAACCCTGGTGTTCATCAGCACGTCGGACATCGAAAAACTTGAATCGACTTTTTGCAGAATCTCCTGCTCGAGCATCCCCAGGCACCTGAAAGCATCGTCGTTTGCCCCGTAGTCGTCGATGCAGAGGTAATGGCTTGAAGATTCACCGCAGGTTCCGACGATGCCGGCCACCATGGGATTGCTGGGCATCATGAGGTACCTCGAAAATCCAAGCTCCCGTACACTTGCCCGGATCGCGGACCGGAGGATCGCGTCGTTGAACCGGCGGACTGCAGGGATGTCGTAGTACGGCAGGAAGAAGGGGTGGATCTCGGTGACAGACGACGGCGCGCGTCCGGGATTTCCCCTGACCCCGACCATCTTGCGCGCCTTGTCTGCAACGCGCCGGAGATCGTACAGCCGCATCCTCGGCGTACGAATCGGCGTTCCGCTCACCCAGAGGATGCGGTTGCGGCGCGCGAAGACCTCGGCGATATGCTGCACGGCGGCCGGATTGCCCGGACTCCAGTCGCCGCTCAATATGACAAGGTCGCGGTTCTCAAGCATGCCGGTCAATGCGGTGAGCTGTGGCTGATGTATTCCGTCCAGGGAATCACCGTTCCGGTGTATCCGCGCTTGTACCGCACGCGCCGGGTCAGGAGCACGCGGAGTGCCGCTCCGTAATAGCACGCCTTCTTCAGCAGGTTTCTGTCCATTTTCAGCAGGGCGGCGATCGGATATGCGACGAGGCGGAGTGCAGCGCCGGCGTACCTCAGGTACATGATCACGTACTTCTTCGGTCCGTGAAAATGCTTGTCCGTGTACAGCTTGACCCCGATGTGGAGCCAGACGATCATGCGGAGGTTGACGGCGTTCATCCCCTCCCAGAAATGGACCACGACGGCTCCGGGAAAATACCAGGTCTCGTAACCTTCGTCTTTTGCCCGCTGGCAATAATCAATTTCTTCCCCGTAAATCCAGAACTGCTCGTCAAGCAGGCCGATATTCGCGGTCAGAACGTGACGGAACATGAAATATGCCCCTATGACCCAGTCGACCTCCTGCGCGCGCGAATCGTCGAATGAAGAAATCCCCTTTCCCCGGACGATCCGGGTCCGCGGGAGAAGCAGATGCAGGAACGTCGCATCCAGGAACGCGCTCAGCACCGAGGGGAACCCGCGAACCGACGGCTGCACAGTCCTGTCCGCGTACAGGAGCTTGCACCCCGCTACCCCTGTTCCGGGCCTTGACTCCATGAATGCGACGGTCTTCTGGATCGCACCATCGAGGATCTCGGTGTCTGGATTGAGGAGAAGGACGAATTCGCCCGCGGCCTGTCCGGTCGCGATATTGTTTGCGGCCGCGAACCCCCTGTTCTCTGCATTGCGGATAATCCGGACGGCGGGGAACCGCCGCTCAACTTCCTCCACGCTTCCGTCGGTCGACGCGTTGTCGACAAGAATCACCTCGTACGTGAGTTCGCGGGTTTCACGAAACACCGAGGTAAGGCAGGTCCCCAGGACCTTCCCGCTGTTGAAGTTGACGATGATAATGCTCAGTTTCATGCGCCCATCGGCTCCGTTGACTCCCCGGGACCGGGCGAAGGGGATCCGCTGCCTGCCGTGGGTGCGGCCTCGGTGCGTGTCCGTTCTGGAAAACGATCGATAATGGCGGCGGCGGCGAGGCCGAACAGGAGACTTGCCAGCCAGTACCCCCACTGCGTGGCAATGAGGAACAGGCTCATGACGACGACAACGTAGATGTGACCGAGGATCATCATGTGGGTTAGCTTCTGCGAGCGCCGGGTCTTAAACCAGTAGAATGACGCCAACGCCCCGAGAACGAACGGACCAGCCGTTATCCCCGCAAGGCCGTAGTCGACGTCAAGCTCGCGAAGATACGTTCCGTTGTTCGACGCCCGGGGCGTGAGGTAAAACGGCTGTGACTGTTCGACATACGTGTGAAACCCGATCTTGGCGATGAGCCGCCAGAAAGGCGCAAACGTGTACCCGCCCACCATTCCCTGCTCATCCTCCTGCTTGAGATATTGATTCAGCACGCCGTAACTGCCGGTGGCGTAGAAGACGACGGATCCCGTGATGAAAGCCTCGCCGTTCAGACGCGTGAGCGCGCTCGTGGCCGTTCCGTAGGACTCGACAATTCCCCGGCTGCTCCGGACGAAATCAATACCTGCCACGAACAGGGCAAGGGCGAGTGCCACGGCGATGAATCTCCTGATCTTTGAGGGGCCGTGTTTCAGGCTTTTGAGCGCCTCTTTCCGCTCGTTCATCACGTATCCCGTGGCAAACAGGACACCACCGATAATCATCGTCCCCCTGCTCATGTTGAGGACCGAGTCAACGATTGTCAGCAGAGGAGGGATGAGCCAGACCGGTTGAAACCGGCCGGTTCGAGATGCGTAGACCCCGGCGAGCAGACAGGCGGCGAGGTCCGCGGAGCTCAGGTACGGGATCAGGCCGGGGATCTCCTGCCTGATGCGAAGGTTGTAGAGAATGTTTGCGACGCGGCCAAAATTCGCGATTCCTCCGATGAGGTGCGAAATGATCATCGCGTGTCGAATAGCCTCGATTGCAAGCACCACGTTGAGAATCCAGAGGACCGCCCGCAAGATGCGGGAAGCGTTCATTGGCTCGGGAAGGCGGGTCGGTGCGCTGCTTTCCTCTGGCGCTCCCGCCGCGAACCGTGCTGCGACGATGAATGCGGCTCCCGTGACGAATGCAGCCCACCCTGCTCCGATTACGAGCCAGGTCTCGGGCTCAAGCGGGTAGAAATACATCAGGCCCGACTGAAAGAGCGCGAGGGTCGTTCCCCAGAGGAACCCGTAAAGTCCTACGTGATTAAACCACCTGCCGAACATCCACCGCCCGAGAAGGACGGTCAGAATGCAGGCAAGGAGCGTGAGTGCTATAGTCATGAGGAATTGAAATCCGGACGGCCTTCAGGTTGCTTGACGGAGCAACGACGGGCCGCACTGGTTCTTACAGTACGGGGTTAACCCGGTACAATCGTGCCATCCGGGCGGCTGCACCGCGCGCCCACTGTTCGGCGCCTGTCACGGGCACCCGACGAATCATGCCGTGCATGATAAGTGCCGCGACAAGAAGCATCTGCAGCGTGACGGAGGATGCCAGGCAGACAATCAGCATGCGGCGGGGTTTCACTGCCCGCTCCGACGTCACCGGAGCGTCGAGCACAAGGATGGCAGGCACGTTTTTCTGTTCGTCCAGCAGTGCCTGCTCGTACAACGGGAAAAGGGCGTCGATGATCCTCTCTTGAGTCGTAATCGCACGATACAGACGGCGTGAGGCCGTGATGCTGCCGGGATACTTACCGATCCTGGCGTCGAGTTCAGCGATTTGGATCTCGATCTCCCGGCGGGACGGCTGATCTTCGGTCGAAGTCCGCCGGAGAACGGCCAGTTGTATCTCCTTTATCGCCTTGAGGCTGTACAGATCTGCGATCGGATCATCTGAGGAACGCCCTCTTGAAGGAACGATCATCGTGCCCGAGCGCACCTGGTAATCGCGGAGCGAATCCTCTGCAGCGCGTAGATCCCGTCTGCTCCGCTCGATGCGTTCGCCGATGAACTCGCGCTTGTCGTGTGACTCCCGGGTCCCGAGCTCCCTGCTGATGTCATTGAGCCGGTCGATAAAGGAACTTGCCATCGCGCTGGCGCGGCGGGGATCCCTGTCGTATACCCGGACGAGAATATTGCCGCCGTCCTGTTCCTCGAATGAAACATTCCGGGAAAGTTCCCTAACGGCTTTTTCCATGGACGAGTCGCTGATGCCGTACACTCTGAAAAGGTCGAATGCACGTACTACCCCTTCCATGGCGCTTCGGCTGTGCAGGATGGCCAGGTAGTTGTACGCGCCGGTGGTATTGCGGGATTCCCGCTGCAGGGCGCCGGGAAGGAGCCCATTGAGAGAGCTTGCGGCTGACTCGGAGCCGTCAAGCGCGTTTGGGTCCTTCGGGGGGAGAATGGACGCCGTTGCAGCGTACCATCTCGGAAGGAGCAAAATGACAACGACGACGACGGCGGTAATTGCAAGGAAGTTGAGAAAGATAAAGCGGCGCCATGCGTTAAGGGCCCCGAGCGCCGCCCAGACGGCGTTTGCCGCAAAAGGATTACGGCGCGGACCCGATGCGTCGTCGGTGCCCCGGGGGGATACGCTCATTCAGCACCCCGGCTGGAGCGGCGGCGGGCGTTTCCAGACGGACGTCCGTATTTGACGAACACACTCATTCACGCAGGATGGCGAAGATCGATAATTGACCTGTGCGCCTGGAGGGATTTGAACCCCCAACCCTCAGATCCGAAGTCTGATGCTCTATCCAGTTGAGCTACAGGCGCGTCAAACTAACAGTTATTTCGCAAGATTGCATCTTTCCTACTTTGAAAATCTGTAGAAAGTGTGAAATTCTTTCTACAGCCCATTCTACACGACCCCGGAACCGACACAAAGAGAGGGGAACTTGCGGCTTGCATTAGGGAGAATATACGACTTACTGCCCGAAAGAACAATGTTGCTCCGCTGTCGTTCCTGTTTGGTCGTTTCTCCTTGGAGACCCCTGGAAGCCTTTTGTTCCATAGTTGACTTTGGATAAGGGAAGAGGCTAATTTCTGCTAGAGATCCGCACGATGGCTTCGTCAGCCATCGAGCCGCCGCTNNCAGAGCCCACCCCGACGACCCTCCTTGGCTGCGAGCCTCAAACTCCACTAATTCTGTATTGACAGTAGAGCTCATTGGCTCGATGTAGGTTTTGCCGAACAGTCATTGTGCTGCTGAGTGTTTCTGCAAAACCGTCCTACCTGACGCCTCACCGGTTCGTATTCCGAGCCACTGAATTTACAGCATCCTTCGCGTTGAAAGGAGGACAAGATGAGAACTCAATCCATCTGTCTCGCACTCGTTTTGATTCTAGTTTGTCCCATTGCTTCCAGTCAATGGGTCCTCACAAGTCCACCCTACGATGGGGGTGAATTTGTTGGTTTTCTTGCGGTGAGCGGGACGAATCTTTATGCTGGTGGTTACGGAGCGTATCTATCGACCAATAATGGCACAAGTTGGACCGGAATCGGTTCAGGCTTGCCACCCCACGCTTTTATCTCCAGTTTCGCCGTCAGCGACACGAATCTCTTTGCAGGAAATGACGGTTATGGAGTGTCTCTCACGACTGATAAAGGTGCAAGCTGGGCTGCCGTCGATAGCGGGCTGACGCATACCGGTGTGATGTCTTTGGCAGTGAGCGGGAAGAATCTCTTTGCAGGAACCTGGGGTGGAGGCGTTTTTCTGTCGAGCAACAGCGGCGCAACCTGGACTGCGGCCAGTGGTGGCTTGCCGGAAAAACTTGTGACTTCTCTGGCCGTCATCGGCACAGATCTTTTCGCCGGGACCAGCGAAATGGGGGTCTTTCGATCAATTGACAACGGAACGAGTTGGACTGCGGCGAACGTCGGTTTGGCGAATACTGATGCCCAGACTCTGTTCGCCAGCGGCACGAATCTCTTTGCCTGGGCTATATCGTATTCGCCGCCCCAGTTTGGCGGCGTGTATGTATCCACCGATAGGGGCACAAGCTGGAATGTGGCGAACACCGGGCTGCCAAATTCTTATGTCGATGTTTCCTCCACTGTCTATGCGTTTGCCGTCTCCCCCGCCTCCGGCGGGGCAGGCGCACCGAATCTCTTTGCCGGGACGTACGGAGGCGGCATATGGAGACGCCCCTTGTCGGAGATGGTCACGTCAGTAACTCATTCATCGGCGGAACTTCCGACGAAGTTCAGATTGGATCAAAACTTTCCGAATCCGTTCAATCCGTCGACAACTATTCGCTTTGGTCTCCCCGCTAAGGTACACGTGGTGCTGACGGTCTATAACACGCTCGGTCAACAAATTGCACAGCTCGTGAATGGAGATATGGCAGCGGGTTATCATGAGGCCCGATTTGAGGGTAGAGGGATTGCGAGCGGCGTGTACTTCTACCGGCTGCACGCGGGAACGTACGTGGAGACACGCGAGCTCCTCCTTCTCAAATGACCGTCGTTATCAGTGTGGTAAACAAAGAGCCTGGGGATCTCTATTCATGACGTAGCCCGCATCATTCGCGCATTGGGCTGCCTGATGCCCGGGCTCTTGTTGGAAGGACCACACTCACCTGCCATTTGCGGTTGACTCTCGCCTTCCTCTCTGCTACTTTACCGCCGCACCGCATGCTAAGGGGCACATTGTGCAGGAATATCCACATCGTCGTGAGGTATCTCCTCATTATGCAACCCTGGGACAGCAACTTTTCCCCCCTTGATGGTTCTTAAAGAAGGCGACTGTAGGATGGTGAATGACGGCAATCGCAGTGACCTCATCGGAGGCGCAAATTCGATCCCTTTCTGATTCCCGATTGCTGGACCTGGCGAAATGCGGAGAAGCGGACGCTTTCGCGGAGATCTACGCGCGGTACAGAGATAGCATCTATCACTATTGTCTGCGGCTCCTGAAGAGCGACGATTTGGCGCTTGACGCGGTCCAGGAGACATTCCTTCGCATGCACAATCAAATGGGCACATTGCATGACGGGCTGGCGCTGCGAGCTTGGCTGTTTAGCATCGCCCGAAATTACTCCTTCAATTCGATGCGAGGTGCGAGACTGAAAGAGCCACTGGATGTCGACGCTCTATCAGACGAGGATACACCTTATGAGATCTACGTGAGGGAGGAACAATCGGCGAATCTGAAGGCTCTCGTTGACGGACTGAAGCCTGTTTATCGGGAAGTGATCGTATTGAAAGAATATGAAGGTCTGTCGTATGCAGAAATCGCCGCCGTTACCGGGACAACCGAGAGTGCCGTGAAATCAAGGTTGTTCAAAGCAAGGAAGGCGCTGACCCGGGCACTCCCGGCGGGATGGATAGAAAGGGAAAACCAATGAAATGTGATGACTTTCAACCGTGGATCAGCATCTATGTGGACGAAGCGCTGAGCGACATGCAAACCGTTGAGCTCTTCTCGCACCTCTCTGGATGTCCCGAATGCCGGGGATTTATGAGGAGCACCCTCGATATCCGCAATGTGATTGCTGCTGCGCCGAAGCCCAGAGCACCGTTCCCAGACAGCGGATTCGCATTCGCGTCGGCCGATTTGAGAAATCGGGGTCTGCGCGCCACTTCCCGGTTGCGCCGATCGCTCTGGTCCCGGAACGTGAGCCTCCCCATCTCCGCTGCGGCAATGGTCGCTATCGTTCTGTTGGCGAGTCTCGTGGGCTTGGCTTCCCTCTGGATACAGACAGGCGATCGCGACCAAGCCCAGAGAGAGCAGGCCTTGTATATGGCGAGGATGCCGGTGGTCGAAGTGTATGCCCCCCGGGCAGCACATGCAATGAAACCTCAATAAGGAGACTCCTCATGAAACCCCTTCACGTCCTTTCTCTGGTCGTTATCCTGATGACTCCCTGTGCATTTGCACAAGAACAGGACACAGGAAACGCCTTGCCCCTCTTCGCTGTCGAACAGCAGACGGCTACTCAGGACACAAGCCGCCCTCCTGCCGACGTTGTTCGCGTGGACAGTGATCCCATGATCGTCGAGAGAAAGGAGCCAGTGTACCCTGAAGCTGCAATCAATGCCAACCTGGAGGGAGAAGTGTGGGTCAAGGCGTGGGTTGACAGGCAGGGCCGCGTTCGCGATGTTCAGATCCTAAAAAGTGATTCGGAGATCTTCAACAAGTCAGTGATCGAAGCGGCACGGGGATTCCGGTTCAAGCCGGCATTGATCAAGGATAAACCCGTCGACGTCTGGGTGACCCTTCCGTTCAAATTCAGGTTGGCAGAAAAGCCGAGTAGCGTGGACCATAAGCGCTACGACGAGCTGTCCCAATTCGTCAGGGACGTGCTGGAATGCAAGGCTGTGGACTCAACCCGCATACGCGCGCTGGTATTTCCCGAAGCATACGTCGCAATCGGGGGAGAGTATATTCACCTCATCGACGCAATCCGCA
>PMJQ01000090.1:191-6960 GCA_003157485.1 Ignavibacteriota bacterium | reverse complement strand
GCAATTTACCCGGCTGAACGTGGGTGCGTACAGGACCGTGCACGCAGCGCCCCCTCAGCAGACGGTCGCGCCCCCGCGGGGGAGAGCGGTGAACCGCCCCCCGGACATCATCACGATTCAGGGAGCCACCCATCAGTTGATATCACCCCGGAAGACCGAACAGGACCAGGTGAAGGTGGGACGCCGCGAGGTATCCCGCGTGAGGGTCGCGCAGGATGACAGCCCCGCTCCGGTTCCGCGCGTGTATGGTTCGGGTTCGCCCGCGCCCCCGGACAACAACCAGCCGCAGCCTCCTGCGCCGGGCGTTCTTCCTCCCGGAGCGCGAACCAACCAGCGTCCGCGCACCCCTGCTGTCGTCGCACCTCCCCCGCTGGAGCAGCGTGCCCCGACTCCGATAAGGGTCACACCCGCACCCGCTCCCCCCGCGCCCGCAACGCAGAACAGAACGCTTCCTGAGCCCGCTCCGGTCCGGGTCACGCCCCCCCCGGTGCAGAACAGGTCGCTCCCTGCGCCCGCCCCGGTACGGGCTAGCCCCGCTCCGGTCGAACGAAGAGTGAGTGTGCCTGAAAAACCGCCCGAGAGGAAGGCACCGGACAGGACCCACGATAACAGGAAGTGAATCGGGTCACTCTTTGCGTCGTAAAACGACGCTGGCATTTTCCCGTCATTTCTTATTTTGCAGTCGGATCGTTCTGCATCATCCCGAATATGTTCCCTTCCGTATCCTTGGAGTACGCGAGCCATCCGATGCCGGGGACGGCTCTCCTGGGGACCACGTTTGCCCCCCCGAGCGCCGCCGGCCGCTCTTCGATGCAATTTCTATTTCGGATATCCCACGGTCTGTGCGAGTATGATCCTCTGATCGGGGCGGAGTTTCAGCGCCCCGGAGAGCTTCTCCCGGTCCACCGAGCCCCGGACGACGGCAGCAAGTCCCTGTGAAGCGCAGTAAAGATAGACGTTCTCGGCGATAAATCCGACGTCGGCCGCGCTGTAGAGCTTCCTGTCCTCGTCGCTTCCCCTCGTTATCTTCGCGTTGTCCACGACGTAGACAAGATTGACCGGCGCATCTTTGACGAATCCCTGTGTTCCCGCGCTCCCGCGCAGGTCACCTCCGGCGACGGGGTTCAGACCGGAGCTCTTCGCGTCATAAAGAAACGCCCCCTCCGCAGTCAGGACGTACACGTCCGTTTCCTGCCAGTTCATCGCGGAGGGCGCCGTCCGCTTTCCCGATTCCGGCCGGTTGATCCCGTCGGCTGCCCAGAGCAGATTGGAGAGTTCCTGGATCGGAAGGGGACGTGTGTCAAACTCCCGGGAGGACTGCCGCATCGAGAGGACCTGCATGAGGGGCTTCCCGATTTCCTTTTGCGGCGGGGGGAGGGGGATGCTTTTCAGGTCCTGGGCGTGTGACGGCACGATCCACGCGTACAGGAAAAGTGCAACGACAGAAAATGCGCGTTTCATCGTCAATCTCCTTTTCTCGGTGTTGGGATGCAGAAAACAATAGGCCATTCATCAAACGGAATGAATGGCCTGTCAATGAGCCGGTACTTCGGGTTCAGTATAGGAAAATGCGGCCCGGGAGGCAACCGGAAGTTGCCGCTTCCCGGGTATCGGCGGACGCTAGCGGACCAGAAGGAGTTTTCGCGTCTGTACGAAATCCCCCGAACCGCCCGCCGGCGCGCCCGCACTGGTGGTGACGGAAGCAGTGTGCGCTGCCAGTCTGTAGAAATACATGCCTGATGCAAGGCCGGAGGCGTCAAAACGGACTTCGTGGAATCCCGGCTCCTCCGTTCCGCTCGCGAGCGTTGCCACCTGCTGTCCCAGTGTGTTGAACACCTCGAGCACGACCGATGCCCTCCCTGGGAGCGCATAACGGATCACCGTCGATGGGTTGAACGGGTTCGGGTAATTCTGCGAAAGCGCGTACGACACCGGCGATCCCTCCCCCACCCGGGGGGCGGACGAAATGACCGGCTGCCAGTTGTAACGGAACGCCCTGTAGCTGTACACCCCGTCGTCAAACGTCATCTCGAACACCTTGTTCCCGGAGGGGGACACTTCCGTCACCGTTGGGTTCCCCGCCCCCCACCCGATCAACGTGTTGCCGTTTTGCAGCCGCTGCACAAATCCCATGGCATATCCGAACACGTCCGGCGTGTTCCTGTACTGCCAGACGAGCGTGGCGGTCTTCTGGGCCGTGTCGACCGCGTACTCCACCGCGCGTGAGTATGGAGGGACGTGAAAATCGCCGTTATCGAAAAGCGTGATATTGCCGTTGTCGATCCGGCGTACCGCGTGCTGGTAAGAAAACCCGACGGAGTCGTTGACGAACCGGAACTGGTTGTTCTTCCCTCCAAGCCTCCACATCATGTCGCCGGTTTCCCTGCTGATCTTTGTGATCTCGTTGAAATGGCGTGTGGAGAGGAGCAGATTTCCGTCGGTGTCGGCGTCGATCGCATTGCAGTGGGCGTAATCGATCCACGTCGCCGTGAAGTCGATGCCCGTGGCGTCCGTAACATTGAAGTGGTCCATTGTCCGCCACTGGAACACGACGTTCTTCTTCTGGTCCAGTTCCTGGATGACGTACCCCACGACTTTCGCGGCGGTGTACCCTCCGGGGACGACCCGCGACATGTCGACAATCTCGTTGTCCACTCCAAAAAGGAGCGCGTGCCCGTTCGGAAGTATGCGGAGTTCATGAGGATCTGTCCCGTATCCGTTCCCGCAGTGGAACGTGTCGATGACGGTGCATGTCTGATCCATCTCGAGGAACTCCTGCGGGCCGTCGTCGTAGTATGTCAGCATCCCGTTCGGCTGAGGCTTGAAATCGTACCCGTTGTTCTCGAGATCCCGCGCGAACACCTGCGACCCGTCGTCCCTGAGTATGAGAAGAGCTGGGACAGACGCGTAGCTCCAGTTCAGGTTCGAGAGGAAGATGTATCCGGGTGATGTGGCTTCGGAGACTGTCACGTCGATGACTGGAAGGACTATTCCGTCGGTGACGGCGGCAGGGCGTGTCCTTTGTGCCTGCTTCCGGGCCGAGACTGACTCGGGAAAATCGCTCGCCCGGAGTTTTGCGCGGAGGGCCGTGGGATCGACGTACGAGGGCGCGATCCAGAATGTGAACGACCCCGCCTGAGCGGGACCAGTGCACCGGGCGATGGAGGTATCGAGAAGCACCGTCACCCCTTCCGAAAGCGAGAAGGGAGTTGCGGGCTGGCAAACAACCGTCCGTCCGTCGTCAGAGACGCGCACGGCAAAACTGTGTATCCCGCTGAGCGTCCCGGAAATGACGCGGATCAGCCCCTGTGCCGCATCGTCCGCTATCGGGCCGTCTGTCCTTACTATGATGTTCGTGACGGGGAGTATGTACTTTGAATCGGGGAGCGGAGAGAGATACCTGACCAGAAGCGGCTTCTGGCCGGCGCCGAGAGCACTGGAGCACCCTGTGCAGAAGAAATAAAGAGCTATGAGCCCTGTCGATAAATTCAACCGACTTTCATTCATCGTGTCCCCCCCCTGACATCCTATATCACGTTCCCCAGGAATGAATTCCCTCCCCCCCCTGTTCTTGGTTGGGAATGGCAGATTTTTGACCGTGTTTTGTTCAAAAAGGTTTAGTCGGGGGAGAAAAATTTCCCTCCACCACCGGAAGGGGAGGAATTTTTCCCGGAGAGTCGTACATTAGAGAGGCGTGGAAAGTACCCTGAAACAACCAGAAAGGGGCGAATCGCATGAAGACCAACAATTCTGGAATCAGGTCGCTGTTTCCGGTCTGTCTTTCTCTGTTCGCCGCAGGTTGTGTTACCCACGAATCGTATACACTCAACGAAGTCTCCCTGGATGGGCCTATTGCGCGGACCCCGATCAATGTGACGATTGACCCGGTCCCCGGGACCGTCCAGGTTATCCCCGGTTTTGCGGTAGATAACGGGCCGGTTCTGAAGGGGACACTCGACCCCGCCCAGGGGACAGGCACTCAGCGGGGGCAGAGCTCCTCCGTCTCCTCCCGTACTGGAAATCTCACATGGAATGTCCCCTCGAGCGAATACAGCCTTGACCTCCTGTTTACCGCGACGCGCCATTTTGGAATGACCGTGGGGGGGGTGTACTCTTCCGTGGGGGGGTACCAGTTCACGAACTTTCGGGGTGGTGTGAGCTTCTTTAACGTGGACAACAACTTTGGCATCCGGCTGGATGCCGGTGTGCAGTTCAATGCCGTCCGCTACAGGTCTCGTACGACGGTAACGGACGTGGTCGATGCCGCGTTTCAGAGCTCCCGGACCTACGTGTCAAACTTCGATGACTCGGGAACCGAACAGACCCTGGGTGCGGCGTTCGGCCTCACATTGAACAGCGCCTACAGCGAGTCCTTTATTAACGGATTCCTGCACGTGGGGGTGGCCTGGCAGCCCCTCATCGACTACAACCCTACGACCCCCGACACTGTCTCGGGGCCGGGTGATGCCCGTGCTGCGATCGGCTCACTCTCGGGCACCACGGCGGTCCTTTCATTCGGAGGCGGGATCGCAGTCGAGCTGGGGAAAGGGAACAGGGCGCTCATCGGCGTCCGCGGCGCGCAGCTCCTTGACATCAACGCCCCTGCGCCCGGTCCAGTCTGGCAGCCTTTTGTTGAGTTCGTATTCACGCTCTGACAAAAACCGTTCGGCCTGTTGAACATTACCCAATGACATGGTATCTTGACGTGCAATCAGAGTATCCTTCACCCTCCTGATCACGTCATTCAGTGCCGCCTGTATCGACAAACAATATCGCCCCGCCTGTTGCATCTCCGCTGAAGAAGCAGGGGGGCGCGATACAGGTCTCCCCGCTTCTTGTCGCGTCGGCGCGCAAGGATGCGCCAAAGGTTCTTGAGTCGCTCAACACTTCCCCCTCCGGGCTGTCGCAGGCCGAAGCCGAATCGCGCTTTGAAGAACACGGCCCGAACGTCGTTGCGCAGGAAGTGCACCACAGCTGGGTCTTCCGCCTTCTCGTCACGCTCCGCAATCCGCTGGTTATCCTTCTCTCCGCCCTGGCTACGATCTCGTTCATCACGGGGGATGTTCGCGCGGGGACGGTGATGTGCCTTATGGTCGTCCTCGGGGTCATGCTCCGTTTCGTGCAGGAGAGCCGCGCGGACACTGCCGCCGCGAAGCTCAAAGCGATGATCAAGGTGACGGCGACAGTGATACGGGACGGTCAGCAGGCCGAGATGCCGCTGTCGCACCTTGTTCCCGGTGACATGGTTGCCCTTGCCGCGGGGGACATGATACCTGCCGACATACGCGTGGTGACCTCGAAGGACCTTTTCATCGTCCAGGCAAGTTTGACCGGCGAATCAATGCCCGTCGAGAAATTCGACGCGACGGAAACGAGGGAGAATCTCTCACCGATCGAGCTCTCAAACGTCTGCTTCCTCGGCACGAGCGTGGAAAGCGGATCTGCGACGGCGGTCGTCGTCGCGACGGGGATGGCGACCTATTTCGGGAGCATGGCGACCTCCATCGCCGCCGCGCAGGTTGAAACGAGCTTCGACAAGGGGATCAAGAAGTTCACCTGGCTCATGATCCAGTTCATGATGGTGATGGTCCCGCTCGTCTTCCTTATCAACGGGTTCACGAAGGGGAACTGGGGGGAAGCATTCTTCTTCGCACTCGCCGTCGCCGTCGGCCTGACCCCCGAGATGCTGCCCATGATCGTCTCCGTATGCCTCTCCAAGGGGGCGCTCCTGATGTCGCGCAAGAAGGTGATCGTCAAGCGCCTCAATTCGATACAGAACCTGGGGGCGATGGATATCCTCTGCACGGACAAGACCGGGACGCTGACGATGGACCGGGTCATCCTGGAGCACCACTGCGACGTGATCCAGAAGGAGAGCGACGCGGTCCTTGTCGACGCGTACCTGATAAGCCATTTTCAGACCGGTCTCAGAAACGTCCTCGACCGCGCGATACTCGATCACCGGGAGGTGCTCGACTCTGCCACAATCGCCGCGTACAGGAAAGTCGACGAGATCCCGTTCGACTTCAAGAGGCGCCTGATGTCGGTGATCGTGGAGACTCCCGAAAAGAGTCACCGTCTCCTCACGAAGGGGGCCCCCGAAGAGGTCTTCCCCCGCTGCACGAAGTTTGAGCTCGAAGACGAGGTCCTCCCGATGGATCCCATTCTTATAGAGGACCTGAAGGAGGAGTACGAGCGGCTGAGCACGAACGGATTCCGGGTCCTTGCGGTGGCGTACAAAGAGCCGGAGGTGAAGACCGCGTATTCCAAAGAGGACGAGTGCGAGCTCGTCCTCATCGGCTACGTCGCGTTCCTCGATCCGCCGAAGGACAGCGCGGCGCCCGCGATCGCGGCGCTCCAGAAGCACGGTGTTGCCGTGAAGATCCTCACCGGGGACAATGACCTCGTCAGCAAGAAAGTCTGCCACGACGTCGGACTGCCGACGGAGAAAGTCGTTCTCGGCACGGGGATCGACAAGATGTCGGACACGGAGCTCGCCGATGCGGTCGAGAAGACGACCCTCTTTGCGCGTCTCTCCCCCGCGCACAAACAGCGGATCATCCGCGTGCTCAGGGAACGGGGCCACGTCGTCGGATTCATGGGGGACGGCATCAACGATGCGCCCGCACTCAAGGCGGCGGACGTCGGCATCTCGGTTGACTCGGCGGTCGACATCGCCAAGGAATCCGCGGACATCATCCTTCTGGAAAAGAGCCTGATGATCCTGGAGGAAGGGGTTCTCGAAGGGCGGAAGGTCTTTGCGAACATC
>PMJQ01000090.1:0-164 GCA_003157485.1 Ignavibacteriota bacterium | reverse complement strand
GATAACGAGGCCGCGCCCCTGGTCTATGGACGAGCTGAAGAGGTTCATCCTCTATATCGGGCCCATCAGCTCTATATTCGACTACACGACGTACTTCATTATGCTGTTCGTGTTCAACTGCTGGGACCCGGCACGCGCCTCGCTGTTTCAGACGGGGTGGTTCG
>PMJQ01000138.1 GCA_003157485.1 Ignavibacteriota bacterium | reverse complement strand
ATGAATGCGGCGGCATTGAACGTATCGTAACGCTGCCCCGAACGCTGCGACCGGCGTGCGCTCGCGGGGGCCATTGAGGAATCGGCGTAGCTCACCGCATGGGCGATCCCCGTCAGGACGGACACATGCATGCTGTCGATGCTCGACCGTACTCTGTCGAGGAGAGGTCGCGACAGGGGGAGGAGCGGATACCCCGGGATCGCAGTCTCCGGCCAGAGGACGATTTGCGGGGGGTGAAGCGGATTCTCCTTCATGAGCCTCCGGGTGAGCCCGGTGTACAGCGACGCGAGATCAAAATCCGGGCTCTCCCATTTAGCCCAGGGATCGACGTTCGACTGTATGATCCCGACCGTGACCGGTTTCCCGCTTCCCGCGGGGTCGCCCGGTGGAGGTGCTCCGGAGAGCATATACGTCCCCACCGCGGACGGGAGGAGATACAGGAGGGCCAGCGCCGCCGCCTGACGGATCGCAGGTCGCGCCCGGAACTCTTCCGGGGCGCAAATCAGCTTCCTGTAGAGAACGTACGCCGCCGCATTCACGGTGAGAATCCAGAGTGAAAGTCCCCAGATCCCCGTGAACGAGATGAACTGGATCCGCGCGAGATCGTACGACTGGCTGTTTCCTATCGTGAGCCACGGAAATGACCATTCGCTGAGCGAGTGCGAATATTCATACCCGACCCAGAGAAAGGGGAGCGAGACGAGGCCGGCCTTCTCGCCGAACTTCGTACGGACGAGGAAATAAGCGCCCAGAGGGAGAAAATAGAAAACCGGATGCACGATCATCGTCATTGCGCCCGCGATCATCATGTACGGGTCCTTCCCGTGCACGTACCCCCCCGTCCAGTTGAGCGTGATCAGGTGAAAAACGAACATGGCGGCATACGTGAGCCCGAGGGCCGCCCGGAGGCGGCCTGCGCGCGCAAGCGCTATCAGAAGAGGGACGAGACCCACACAGGCGAGTATTCCGAAATGAGACGGGGGGAAGGAACATCCGAGCATCACCCCGGAGAGAATGGCAAGGCCGTAACCGCGTCTTCCGGGAGAGGCCGCCGGTGCCTTCTCCTTTCCCCTGCGCGCCGGGTTCATACGCGGGTCCCCGCGGGGGGATCCACCGCAAGGCGCGGGAATGCCTTCCGAACCGCCAGGTTCCACAGGAAGATCACGACGAGCGCAACGCACACGCCGATCACCGCCCCGCCGAGTATGTCCGACGGATAATGGACGCCGACCGCCGTACGGGAGAGCGCGACGAGCGCCGCCCATGCATAAAAGCCCGTACGCCAACGCGGGTAGTAATACGAGAAGAGCGTTGCAACGGCGAAATTGTTCACCGCGTGGGAGGAAGGGAAGGACTTGCCCGACCCGCAGCCGACGAGAAGGTGGATTCCCTGAACCACCGGCGTTCCCCCGATTTCATGGCAGGGACGCGGCCGCGAGATGAATTCCTTGATCAGTGCGCTGCTCAGCTTGTCGGAGAAGAGAAGGAGGGGAATCAGGAGGAGTGCGGCCGTCCGTCCTCTGGCCCCTCCCTTCACAATGAGGAGCAGCCAGACGGCTGCCAGGAGTATCTGGACGGGAAGAAACCTGTTGTAATCGGTGATCAGCGGCCAGAGGAAATCACCCACCGGATTGGACAGCGTGACGTTGATGAAGTGAAAGACCGCAACGTCAATGGAGTAGAGGAATTCGATCACGGTGAACTCCTGAAGGAGGCGCGGTGCGCGGAAGGAGTCTGGGCCGTCATTGGGCCGTGATGAGCACCACCGCATGCGCCGCCGCGCCGTCGCCGCCGCCGATGAAGCCCAACCCCTCGTGCGTGGTCGCTTTCACGGAAATCTGTCCGGGGGGAATCCTGAGCGCATCCGCGATGTTCCCTCGCATCAGGTCCACGTACGAAGCGATTTTCGGCGCCTCAAGCACGAGCGTCGCGTCGACGTTCCCCACCGTGAAACGGTGGCTCGCCAGGAGGTCCGCGACGTGGCGCAGGAGTATGAGGCTTGATATCCCCTTGAAGCGCGGGTCGGTATCGGGAAAGTGTTTGCCGATGTCGCCGAGCGCCGCCGCGCCGAGAAGCGCGTCCGCGACAGCGTGGACGAGGACGTCCGCATCGGAATGACCGTCAAGGCCTTTCGCATACGGAATGTCGACGCCGCCGATCGTCAGCTTCCTTCCCGCCGCCATGCGGTGAACGTCGTAGCCGAATCCTATGCGCGTCGCATGAGCCACTGCGTCACCTGATTTCAAACTGTGAACCGGGACCTTTTTCCGGCGCGTCCCACTCGATTTTCATGTCCGTCACGTGGGCGGAACGCGGGCCGATTTTCAGATCGCGTATGAGTTCCTCGAGGAGCGATCGGTCACCGGAGGCATGCACCTCGACGGTCCCGTCATAGAGATTCCGTGTGTATCCCCGGACGCCGAGCGCCTCGGCGCGCCGGGCGGCATACCAGCGGTACCCGACCCCCTGGACAAGTCCCTCGACGATGATATGCACCGAGACATCCATTCGCCGCTCCCTGAAGCCTGCGTAAACACAGACACGATATGATACGCCGGCACGCCAAGAAAATCAAGAATCCGCGGAACCGAACGGCCGGTTCAGCAGCGGTATCCCCTCCGAGAGCTCGGACAGAAGAACCCCGCCGATGATCAGACCGCCGCCGAACGCACCGCCGACGCCGATCTGTTCTCCGAGGATGAGCGCCGCACTGGCCGCGGCAAACACGGGTTCAATCGTAAAGATGATCACGGCCCGCGTCGGGGTAGTCTCTTTCTGATACCGCGTCTGCATGAAGGTCGTGAGGATCGTCGCAAAGATGGTGAGGTAGAGCACCCCCGCGACGGTCCCGGAAGGAAAACGGGAGGGCATCGTGTCGAATGCGAGCGTCGCGGCGAGCGCCAGGATCGCGTTTGTCGCCATCTGCAAGAACGTCAGCTGCATCGCGGACATGTCATGCGCGATCACGTCGATATAGACGATGTAGATGGCGAAGAGAACCGCACCGAGGAGCGTCAGGGCGTCGCCGGCGTTGAACGACGACCCGGACGGCGACGTCAGGAGCCAGAGCCCGGATGACACGACTGCAACGCCGGCGATGTTGCCGATCTTTGGGGGCCGTCGCTCGATAATCACCTGCAGGAGGGGGACGAAAACGACCATCATCCCCGTGATGAATCCTGATTTTGAAGCGGTCGTCAGGTTCAACCCGACGGTCTGTGCGACGAATCCCAGGAAGAGGAATATCCCGAGGATTGCGCCCCGCACGATCTGCGTCCGCGAGACAGGAAAAATCCTGCCGGCGAAGAAGACGAGGAGAAAGAGGGTCGCGAGGACGAACCGGAGCGCGATCATCTGCAGGGGACTGATGTTCTGCATGACGATCTTCCCGACCACAAAAGTGCTTCCCCAGATCAACGTGAGGGACAGGAGCACTCCTTCGGCGCGGCTCTTGACGGTCACGCCGGCCCGTCCGCCGGGGCGTGCTCAGTGCGCTCCGCGTACTGCCGGAAGAGTTTTCCCCAGGGGGTATCGTCCCGCCACCGGCGGAATGTCCGGCCGTCCACCATCTGCCAGCGGTAGTAATCGTGGTACGCCTCCGACCCGAATATGAACGCGTGGACGAGAGGCGTCCGGAAGAAGAGGTTTTGCATCCCCTTGAGCGGTCCGAACCAGGCGAGATTTCCGAACAGGCTGACGCCGTTGTTGCCCACGGTGAACCCCCACGACTCCCCCGTGATGTCGTCCCCGGTGATTTCGATATCACGCGCGTCCCCGATCCCCAATCCGTCGTCGTGCGCGATGCGGATGTAGCCGATGGAGAGAGGATCGAACCCCATCAGCTTTGCGGCAACGGCATCGATGGCGACCTGGTCGGCGCCGGCCAGTATGACGTTCTTGACGACGGGAATCATCGTTCGAGGGCCCGGCCCGTTGCCGGCCGTCGTGCCGTCCATGACCGCGAATATCCCCGGGTGGATCTCCTTCTGGATGGCGAGGAGGTCCGCGAGCGTCTCATGGATCCATGAGTGCGTGTAGTGCCGCCTCGTGTTGAGAAGCCCTCCGAACGCGTTTTTCATCGCCCCCGTTGTCGTCGTGTAGATGTGGCACTTGACGGTCGGGAGATGGACGATGTTCTTCCCCTCGAAGTAGTCCGGAATCCGTATCCCGTCCGGAAATATCCTGTCGAGAACGTGCATCGTTGCCCTGGGCTTGTAGGTGACCCAATTCATGTCCCCCTCCCGGAAATTGAACCGGACGGGGATGCCGTATTTCCGGAAGAGGGGGACATAATGGTTCAGATCCTCCCCTTTGAATGCGTCGGTGACAACGGTCTTGTTCTGGACGCAGGCGATGTCGTCAAACCCCGCCTTCCTGAGCGCAAGAATCGTCCCCTCCATCTGCCAGGGGGTGGTATTGGCGCCGGGGAAGGGGAAATGCCACGAGATGTTGTCCTTCAGAATCGTCGTCGCACCCCTGCGCAGGACGGAGGACATCCCCGCAAGATCCGTCAGCCGCTGGTAGTCCTCCAGGACGGTCTCAGGAGTGGTCCTGAGAACTGCGACACGAGATCGGGCCATTGCTGCTCCAGTATGTGGATGTCAGGATGTGAATTCCTGCGTTCCCCGGAAACCCTTGCTCAGAACACGGGGGTTTCCTGGTGCACGCCGAAGACTTTCGCCAGTTCCAGGCACATTTCCCCGAGCGTCACGTACGCCCGGGTGCACTGGAGGAGACCCGGCATCAGGTTCGTTCCGTCCTGCGCGGCCTTCTTCAACGCCGCGAGCGCACGGCGGACCTCCTCGTCGCTCCGCGAGCCGCGGACGGCGGCGATCCTTGCAGCCTGTTTCGCCTCTACGCCGGGCGGGATCTCCAGTATCGGGATTCCGACGACCTCCCCCTCTTCCACGAAGTCGTTGACGCCCACGATCACTTTCTCTTTCGCATCGAGCTCCCTCTGGTAGCGGTACGCCGCGTCCGCGATCTCACGCTGGAAGAAACCGGCTTCGATTGCCGGGATCACCCCTCCGAGCGCATCGATCTTTTCGAAATACGCTTCCGCCTCATCCTCCATCCTGGCCGTCAGGGATTCCACGTAGTAGCTCCCGCCCAGCGGATCGACGGTGTTCGTCACTCCCGTCTCATGGGCGATGATCTGCTGTGTTCGCAGCGCGATCTTCACGGCCTTCTCGGAGGGAAGCGCGAGCGTTTCATCCATCGAGTTCGTGTGGAGGGACTGGGTTCCACCGAGAACCGCGGCGAGCGCCTGAAACGCGGTCCGCACGATGTTGTTTTCCGGCTGCTGGGCGGTCAGTGTGCAGCCGGCCGTCTGCGTGTGAAACCGGAGCATCAGCGAACGGGGGCTCTTCGCCCCGTATCTGTTCTTCATCCTCTTCGCCCAGATCCGCCGTGCCGCCCGGAACTTGGCGATCTCCTCGAAAAAATCAAGATGGGAGTTGAAGAAAAAAGAGAGCCGGGGGACAAACTCATCCACGCCCATTCCCCGTTCGATTCCCGCCTCGACGTATGCGAAGCCGTCGGCGAGCGTGAACGCGAGTTCCTGGACGGCGGTGGACCCCGCCTCGCGGATGTGGTAGCCGCTTACCGACACCGGGTTCCACCGGGGCATCTCGCCGGCGCAGTACTCGATCATGTCCGTGACAATCCGCATCGAGGGGCGCGGAGGATAGATCCATTCCTTCTGTGCGATGTACTCCTTCAATATGTCGGCCTGTATGGTCCCCCGGAGGTCCGCAGCGCGGGCCCGCTGCTTCTCTGCGACCACCATGTACAATGCAAGCATCATCGCGGCGGGCGCGTTTATCGTCATCGACGTCGAGACGTCCCCGAGGGATATCCCCCGAAAGAGGACCTCCATGTCCGCAAGCGAACTCACCGAGACACCGCAGATTCCCACTTCTCCCCAGGAGACCGGATCGTCACAGTCGCGCCCCATCAACGTGGGGAGGTCAAACGCCACGGAGAGGCCTGTCTGGCCCTGCGCCAGGAGATAATGGTATCGGGCGTTCGTATCCTCGGGAGCGCCGAAACCCGCAAACTGCCGCATTGTCCAGAGTTTCCCCCTGTACATCGACTCGTGGATGCCGCGCGTATAGGGAAATTCTCCCGGGTACCCGATCTCGGAAAGGAAGTTGATCCGGGCGACGTCGTCGGGCGCATAGAGAGGAGCAATCGATTCACCGCTCACCGTCGTGAACCTGACCTCCCGCCCTCCGGCCGCGGAGGGCCTCCGCGGATCTTTGTCCGTGCCCTTCACAGACCCCTTCGCATTCTCATTCATACACTCTCCCTCTCTGTGATGCACGCCGATCGCGCTCTCACGTGCGTAAATTCGGAAATTGCGCCCTCTTCTTCAAGAGGTGCGGCCGAACCGCCTGTCGAGCTCCTCGATCGAAATTCGGAGAACGATCGGGCGTCCGTGCGGGCACACGTACGGCATACTTGTGGCAAAGAGCTGGTCGATGAGCGACCGCATTTCCGCTTCCGTCAGGCTGTCCCCCGCTTTGACCGCCGATTTACAGGAATAGGATTTTGCGATGTTGTCCCGCACGTGCGTCGGGTCGTTCTGCCTGTACTCCTTGTAGAGTCCGAGCATTTCCTCGACGATCGTCCCTTCGCTTCCGGGATGGGCGTCCGGGGGAACTCCCTCGATGACAACGGTATTCTTTCCGAAAGGCTTGATATCGAAACCCAGCACGTCGAATTCCGGGAGCAGCTCCGCGAGGAGCGCGTCGTCGGCGGCGGAGAGCTCAAGCGTCACGGGAAAGAGGAGCTGCTGCGTGCTTCTGAGGCTTGTGGCAAACCTGTTGAGCGCTTTCTCGTAGAGCACCCGCTCGTGCGCCACATGCTGGTCGACGATGAGAAGCCCGTTCCTGATCTGGGACAGGATGTACTTGTTGTGGAGCTGCCAGATGAGCGTCGAACCTCCCGGTTCGGATCGTGCGCCGTCGTGCGGGAGCAGCGCCCCGGGGACGCCGGGAAGAGGCTCGGCATTTCCCCCCCCCCCGCCCGGTCCCTCAAGGAGCCTTGCCGCAAGCGAGGCCCCCTCCGCCACGGCGGGAGAAGGGATGAACGGCAGGATCTCCCCCGTCCGCGTGTCAATCTCCCCCCGCTCGGGGAAATTCCAGAGCGTACCGGTGCCGCTCCCGGGCCATGCATGCTGGCGGAGAGTAAATCGCGTTGCGACAGTCCCGGGCTCGATGCCGCCGTCCTGGATCGTGAGCGCGGGGACCGCTCCCGCACCCCCCAGCGCACGCCGCACAGCCGAAGCAACGACGCGGTATATCGACTGCTCGTCCTCGAATTTCGCTTCGAGCTTTGACGGGTGCACGTTCACGTCCACCCTCTTCGTGTCCACGTCAAGGAAGAGGAGAAAGAAGGGGAACGTTCCTTTGTCCAGAAGGTGCTCGTACGCCGACGTGACGGCGTGTGCGATCGTGCGGTTCGCGATGTAACGTCCGTTCAGGAATATGTACTGCCCCTGCCGGTTCCGCACGCCGAACGCGGGCTTGCCGATGAACCCCCGCAGGGAGACTGCGGGGGCGTTCTCCTCCACGGGAATCAGTCCCTCGCATCGCCGTTCCCCGAGCACGTCGGCCAGCCGCTGGAGCATCGGGGCCGGCTTCAGGTTGAAAACCGTATCGTTGTCGTTGATGAAATGGAGCGAGATTTCCGGTCTGCTTATCGCGACCCTCTGCACCTCGTCGTACACGTGACGGAACTCCGTCACCCCGCTCTTCAGAAACTTCCTCCTGGCAGGGACGTTGTAGAAGAGATTCTGGACCACGAACGTCGTCCCCGGCTCTCTGCCTTCATGGGAGACTGCGGGAACGCCGCCCCCCTCGACGTTTACGACAGTGGCGGTCTCGTCTTCCTGCCGCCGAGTTTTCAGCGTGACCCGGGCGACCGCCGCGATCGAAGCAAGAGCTTCCCCGCGAAAGCCGAACGACGCGAGTGATTCGAGATCCTCGAACGAGGAGATCTTGCTCGTTGCATGCCTCAGAAACGAGGTCAAGGCGTCCTGTTCGTCCATCCCCGTCCCGTTGTCCGTCACCTGGATGAACGCGCGCCCGCCCTCCCTGACGACGACGAGGACCTCCGACGCCCCCGCGTCAAGCGAGTTTTCGATCAGCTCCTTGACGACGGAGGCGGGACGCTGTATGACCTCGCCCGCCGCGATCTTGTTCGCGATATGGTCCGGAAGGACGGCGATCCTGCGGCTTGTCATCATGCGAACAGTGCCTCCACGAACGATGCCCGGTTGAACGGCTCGAGGTCCTCAATCCCTTCGCCGACCCCGATGAACTTCACCGGGATGTTCAGCTCGCGTGATATTGCAAGGACAATCCCCCCCTTTGCGGTGCCGTCAAGCTTTGTCAGGATGAGGCCCGTCACGCCGACGGACGCCCCGAACTGCCTGGCCTGCTGGAGCCCGTTCTGTCCCGTGGAGGCGTCGATGGCGAGAAGGACCTCGTGCGGCGCCGCCGGATCGTGCTTCTGTATAACGCGCCGTATTTTCCGGAGCTCTTCCATGAGG
>PMJQ01000129.1 GCA_003157485.1 Ignavibacteriota bacterium | reverse complement strand
ACTTCGTCGCCGAAGCGCACAAGACCCCGGCCATTTCGACGGCGTTCAGCTATTACGGCGCGCACACGCCCAGCTACGAGCTGACGCTGGACCGCGACAAGTGCGCGAAGCTGGGGGTGAACGTGGCAGACGTGTTCACGACGATGCAGGCGTTCATGGGGAGCCTGTTCGTGAATAACTTCACGCTGTACGACCGCACGTACCATGTCGTCGTGCAGGCGGACACGACATTCCGCGCCCTAATATCGGACATGGACAGGTATTACGTGCGCAACCAGGCGGGAACCATGGTCCCGCTCAGCACATTGATCAGCTATAAGGCGACCGAAGCCCCGCCGCTCGTGACACACTTCAATATATTCCGTTCCGCGGAGGTGGATGGATCCACGCCGCCCGGGTACAGCACGGGGGAAGGAATCGACGCGCTGAGAGCGACGGCGGACAGGGCATTGCCCCGGGGCTATACGTACGAATTCTCGGGGCTGAGCTACGAGGAAATAAAGGCGGGATCGACGACGGTATACATATTCATATTCTCCATCACGTTCGTGTTTCTCTTTCTCGCCGCGCTGTACGAAAGCTGGTCGGTGCCGTTCTCGGTCATGCTTCCGGTGCCGATCAGCGCGTTCGGCGCCATATTGATGCTCGTCTGCATACCGCGTCTCACAAACAACGTGTACGCACAGATCGGGCTCATCACGCTTATCGGGCTGTCGGCCAAGAATGCCATACTCATCGTGGAGTTCGCAAAAGTGCGGGTCGACCGGGGCGAGGAACTGATACAGTCCACGCTGGAGGCGGTCAAGCTCAGGCTCCGGCCGATCATCATGACCTCGCTTGCGTTCATACTGGGGGTCCTGCCGCTTGCATTCGCCACAGGGGCGGGCGCGGTTGCCCGGAATACGATCGGGTTCACGGTTCTCGGGGGAATGCTCGCGGCTTCCACGCTCGCCATACTGATCGTCCCGGTTCTTTTCGTCATCGTGACAAGGCTTTCGTACGGCAAAAAGGAGCTTGCGTACCTTCAGGCCCATCATGAGGAACTGATGGAACGGGCAAGAAAGATCGAGAAGCAGAAGATCGATCCCGAACTGGAGTATGAGATGACGCACCACTTCGACCGATCGGAGGCCGGCGGTCAGGATTCCGGCGGCGCATGAAAAGGGCAAGATGCGATCGCCGGGTTCCAGGTGTCAGAGAGAAAACAGGCCCCTGCCCGGACAAGTCCCCGGAAATCAACCCTTTGGACTATATCAGTTTGTAATGTTGATTTGTAGCATCAACTGGAGGAAATTTAGTCAAGATAGCGCATGAAATGAAAGCGGGCCGCACCTGATCTTCACAACAGATGAAAGGAGCTATTCATGAAGACGAGAATCGCTTTCCTGTCCGCACCGGTGTTCATCCTCGCAGCGGCTTTCCTGCTTCCCTCGTCAGCCGAGGCGCAACGTGGAGGGCGGACATCGGGCGGGGGCGCCAGAACAGCGCAGAACCGGCCGCGGGCGAACCAGGGGCACATACCGCCGCCGCCGGCGGCAAGGAGCAATCCTTCCGAAGGGCGCCAGGCGGAGCATCTACCGACCGGCCATGTGAACGAAGTGCCGCACGTCAATCACAATCAGTGGTTCGGCCACGAACAACCGGGTGATGCGCGGTTCCATATGGATAAGCCGTTTGCGCAGGGTCGCTTTGCCCATTCCGGGGTGAAGTACCGGTATCAAGTCACGCGGATTGATGCAAACCGTCACCAGTTCTGGTTTCCGGGCGGGCGCAGTTTTGAGGTAGCGTCATGGGATTGGCCCCTCTGCTCAGACTGGTGCTGGGACTGCGGGGATGACTTCGTCGTGTACGATGACGCCGACCACCCGGGCTGGTATTTGCTCTATAATGTCCACACCGGAGTGTACGTCCACGCACAATACATGGGGATGTAAGGAAAGAATTCAGGCGGACATCCTTTTACCCGATAGCGGACCGGCAATCAAATTCCCGCCGTCCTTGGAAACGGCCCGGATTTGCCCCGGCCGGGGTACAGCGTATGCTTACATTCCGGACATATGCTGTGGGTGAAATCGACTTCGGAATGGTCCAGGATGTACGTTTCGAGCTGGTGCCAGACTCCCTCGCTGTCGCGTATTTTTTTACACCAAGCGCAAATGGGGATCACTCCGCTCAGCCTTTTCACTTCCGCCAGGGCAGCCTCAAGGTCCTCATTTACTGCGGTCTGCGCGTCGATCCCCGTCCGCACCTTTGAGAGGACAACCGCGTAAGAGACAAACATGGCGAACTGGATCGCGATGTTCCATACGACCGTCACGGGATCAAACAGCGGTCTTCCGAAATAGTCCACGATCGACCAGACAACCGCGCAGATCAAAGAAGCGACGATCCCCGCGGATCTTCCGAGCTTCCAGCTTATCGCCGAAACGGGGATCAGGTAGAACATTGTGAATATGATCTCCGTGCCGGTGATATAGTCGCCGATGCCTATCAGCACGAGCGCCAGGCAACTCGAGAGCACCACCGCCAAAGTTGACAACCGGTCGAGCCGGCCCTGGATGCGCCCTATCAGACGAGTCCCCGATATCGATGTGCGGCTCACAATGTTGTCTCCCAATGTGAAAACCAGCCTTCCCACGCTGCATTGCTCTCAGTCGTGAGTACCTCCCAAACCGCCGTAGTGACAGATGAAGGGCTGAATCACGCCCACAGATTATTGACAACCGAAGACCGACGAAGTTTAACCCGAGGGAAGATAAAGGGAGAACAATTCGGAGAGCTCTGTACGATTTCTCACGCCGGGAACTCAACGACCGTCCAGGGCGCGACGAGCCGGAGTCGCGGCCTCCTTGACTTTCGCGGGTTGTCTCGCTAGTATCAGGGGTTGGTTAACCCGTGCAACTCCCGCAGGTTACGGCAGCTCCCCCCTGCGTACCGACAACTGAACGAACTCCAACATATGTCACACAGAATTCGAACTGGTCTTCTGACCCTCGTTGTGACCGGCGCCGGGCTGGCCGCCGGAATTCTCCTGTTCCGTGATGTTCACCCTCTCGGCGGGCTTGAGATCGGAACAGGGAGAGATGGGATGATTGCGATCGCGGGAGCGATAGCGGACAGCCTGGGGATCACGACACAGGGGTATACGGCAACCGCCGACATCGGGGAGGCGCAGGACCTGGTACGCGAGGTGCATAAGCGGTTCGGCGTGAGGGAAGGAAACGCCCTTCTCCGGAAGAGTGTCCGTGCATTCGTATGGACCGTGCGATGGGAGAAGCCGGACGATGCGAACATCGCACTCGGTGGAGGCGGTGCTCCCCGGGACCAAATGAACAGCCCCGCGGGTTCGTTCACCGGAAAACCGGAGATGGGACTTGACCTCGAAGGCGGTCTGACAAAGCTTGAAGTCCCTCTTCCTGACAGCATGAGTCTTCCCTCACTCTCCCCCGTTGAAGCACGCGGACTGGCGGAATCCTTTCTCCGCCGGTACGCCCGCGAACCGTTCACGATGTCTCAGATCCACTTTGCGGGCGAAAAGAGAATCGAGCTGCACGAGCGGACCGATTTTGAGTTCACCTGGGGAGGGAAGGACACGCTCCTTGACAATCCCCTCAGCATCAAAGTGCGTGTTGACGGGAACAGGATCGCCGGATTCTCCGTCTCACGCGATGTGCCTGCGGAATACCGGGCAACCGGCGAGGTGGTCTATCTTGAAATCGGCGTTGTTGTCATCATTGCCGCCCTCATCATTTTCATGATCGCGGCGGGCCTTAAGAGGATCCGGTCGTATGAGATCGGCTGGCGCACGGGACTCATACTCGGCGCAGCCGCGGCGGCACTACTCGCCGTGGAGATATTCTTCACGGTCCCGCGCGGTTGGAACGCAGCTTTCTTCGCTGCCGCGCTCTTCGGTCCCCTTTTTTACGGCGGCGCACTCGTCCTCTCATGGTCGATTTCCGAGTCACTCGGGCGTGAAGCCTGGAGAGAGAAATTCACGACCGTCGATCTCATCATGAAAGGACATCTCCTCGATTCCCGGGTCGCGCAGTCAGTTCTCATCGGCATTGCCACGGGAGCCGCCGCAAATGGTCTCTTATTGCTCGGGATGCGGGCTCTTGCCGCAACCGGCCCCGTCTGGTTCAACCTTAACGAGAATATCACACTGAAGTATCTCCCCTATCTTTCTCCGGGAGTGTTCCTTGCTGCGCACCTGGCTTCTCTGGAGCTCTTCGTCATCTCGGCGCTTTTCGTATTCCCGATGGCTTTTCTCCGTCACAGGATCTCTTCGAGCCCGGCGATCATCGTGATCGTGGCGCTTATATCCCCTCTCCTGGGCTCGACGACGATTCATCCAATGCTCCCCGGCCACCTGATTCAGGCCGCATCCGTCGCCGTGATCCTCTGGTCGCTCAGCCGATTCGACGTCCTCACTGCCTACATCGGACTCGTCGCAGCTGCTTCGCTCGACACACTCCCTGTCATGCTGTATGCCGGGGATCAGTCCATCTCACTTTCCGGTTATGTCGTCCTGGGCCTTGGCGTCGGTTTGATTGTCGCGGGCTGGGTGGGCCTGATAACACGAGACCGGGTGACCGACACCGATGCCATCGTGCCGGCTTTTGCACGCCACATTTCCGAGCGCGAGCGGATGAAGCACGAGCTCCAGATCGCCCGGGATGTGCAGATGAGCCTCCTCCCCACGTCCATCCCACCGGCGATCGGGCTTGATATCGCGGCGCGCTGTGTGCCGGCGCTCGAGGTGGGGGGAGATTACTATGATTTTGTCCTTCCACGCACGGGGAAGCTCGGGATTGTCGTCGGAGACGTGTCCGGGAAAGGCACGGAGGGGGCGTTTTACATGACGCTGACGAAGGGGTTCCTCAAGGCGGTGGCACGATCATCTGATTCACCCGCGGAGGTCCTCATGGAGGCGAACTCCCTCTTCTACGAGAACGTCGCGCGGGGGAATTTCATAAGCATCATATACGCACTTGTCGATCCGTTGCGGAGTACGGTGACGATCGCCAGAGCCGGACACAACCCCGCCATCCTCTGCCGTCCGGGATCATCCAGCACCGAAGTAATCCAGCCCAGGGGGATCGCGCTTGGACTCGAGCCGGGAGACGTTTTCAGCAAGACCATCGAGGAGGTGACACTCCCCTTCCGGACGGGAGACGTCCTCGTCCTGTATACCGACGGGTTCGTCGAATCCATGAACCGGGCCGGAGAGCAGTTCGGGGACGAGCGATTTCAGACGGCGATCGCGGGTCTGGCGGAAAGGCGCGCGGACGATATTGTCGAGGGGATCCTTCAAAAGGTACAATCGTTCGCCGGAAAGGCGGTCCAGCACGACGACATGACAATCGTCGTGGTGCGGCGGACGGCGATGACCGACATTGAGGGGGGAGTCATCTGAGAGAACAGTTCTCGAGAACGATCTCGTCTCCGATCGTCATTACGGCATAATACCCCTTGCCGGCAGGGCCGCAATTCACGGCCGGCTTGCCGTCGACCGTGTCGACGCCGCGGGCCTCGTGTATATGGCCGCAGATCGTGGCGTCGGGTTTCCTCCGGCGGATGAAGTCCCGTATCGCCAGACTGCCGGCGTGTTTTCCCGAGGGGAGGAGATCCAGGGCGGTATCCTTCGGCGCCGCATGTGGGACGAATATCTTCCAGCGCGCCGCAGTAACGCATTTCCATCCGGCTTCCGCCCGCGCCATGATTTCCCTTTCCGAAAGCTCGTTCGGCGTGTGCATCGGGGTTGCAGGCGCCGCCGACACGCCGAAAAACCCCGCCTCACCGATCGTTACCCCGCGAGAATCTATCGAGACGCCGAGCTGCTGGAGCTTCCGCTCAAGCGGGAGCGGGTCCATATTCCCGGCGACCGCAAGGACGGGCTTCCTGAACGCCGCGACCCTCCCGATCGTCTTTTCCAGTTCCGAAGGGGTTCCCGCCGTCGTGATATCTCCCGCGAGGACCACAGCATCGAAGCCGCGCTCCAGGGCCAGAACTCTCTCGACGATGTCTATCGATCCGTGCAGATCACTGAATGCAAGAACGCGCATGAACACAATCCTTCCTAATGTAATCTCCTGAAACCGGCCGCATATCTTCGACACTTCTCCCGGGAGAGGATGCCGGTCAGGCGGGACATCTCAACGGAGTTTCCTTGATAAGGCCTTTGGATATTCCACGGAAAGGGCGTATTTCTGGACCTCTTTCAGCTCCTTCGGGAAGAGATCACGGAGATTCACGTTCGGCATCCCGTTGACGTAGATTTCGTCCGTCACGAACTCCGCTTTCCCTCCTTTCGGGACAAAGTGACCTTTCACGCGCGCGTCAAAATGCATCGGGCGGTTGTTCACCTTGCGCTCGATCTTGACGTCGAATTCGCTCTTGATGTTCATCTGCGGCTTCGCGGGTTCTCCAAACAGAAGTCCTTTGAGATCCATCGGGGGGGTCTCCAGAATGTGGGATGTGTAAGGATCAGCAACGGAACGATTCGACGGCAAAAATGTGAAAAGACCGGCACTGGAACGCCAACAGGGTGTAACGGAATGGTGTGTCATCATACGCACACCAGGCGCGAATGTCAATTGCCCGGGGACGATTCCATGGACATTGTGATGTGCATCATCACAAATTACGGCGAAAGGTCGTGTGAGAAGAAGCCGACAGGAAGGGAATGTGATATCTGTCAAGAGCAAAAAGGGAAGCCGCCCCGGACTGCCGGAACGGCTTCCCGGAAATATGCTCTGCGTTCAGAACGACGATGGGCGCAGCCCGCCTCCCTGCGCAGGCTTCCTGGGGAATTTCGCATCCATGTTGGCGGCGGTGTACGCGAAGACTGCGAGTATCGTCGCAGCCTGCTCCATGTCCGGCGCCTGCACCCTGTCGAACACATCCATATTATAGTGGTGCGTCCGCGTCTCGTATTCCAGGGGGTCCTGTATGAACTGGAAACCGGGGAGCCCGATCCCGTCGAACGACTGGTGATCGGTTCCACCGGTGTTCTCGATCGTAATCGTCTGCGCCGTCGGGTCGCCGTACGCGCTGAACCAGCTCCGGAATATCGGCCGCGCGGCCTCATTCCCCTGCAGGTAGATGCCCCGGATGCGCCCGCTGCCGTTGTCGTGGTTGAAGTAGACGGAGAGTTTGTCGTATTCGGGAGTCGTCTTCAATTCTCCCCCGCCCCCGCCGCCGGGGAATCCGCCAGGCTGCCCCCCTTCCCGCCTGCCGAACACGGCGGAAACGTACTCACGCGAACCGATGAGCCCCTCCTCCTCCGAACCCCAGAGGCCGATCCGTATCGTCCGCCGGGATTTGAGCCCGTCGTGTTTCATCACGGTTTCGAGAATGCGCATCGCCTCCATACAGGCGGCGCTCCCGGTGCCGTTGTCCGTCGCCCCCGTGCCGCTGTGCCAGCTGTCGAAGTGGGCCCCGATCATGACAATCTCGTCTTTCAGATCGGTGCCGGGGATCTCGCCGATGATATCGAACCCGGAGTCCGCCTTCGTCATGCTGACTTCGAGGTTCATATCGAGCTTCACCTTTTCACCAAACTGGATCATCCGCACGATCCGGTTGTAGTTTTCGGAGGCAAAAACAACCTGGGGAATGATCTCCGGAGCTTTCGGGTCGTACGGCTGCATGCGCTGATTGAACGGCACGTCGGGAGACTGGGGAACGGCCGCCGCCTGGACGAGGACAGTCCCGTCGTCTCCCCTTCCCTCGGTGATCACCGCCAGGGCGCCCTCCTTCCCGGCGAACTCGAGCTTGCGCAGGCCCACCTGCATTTCCTGCCAGCGCATGATCACCGTCGGGCTGTCGACGGAAGGGTTGAACCGGCGCATTATCACGAACATCGAATCAAGCGTCGGAACGCGCCCGAATCCCCTTCTTCCTCCACGCAGACCCGCAGGCATGTCGGCATTCGCCAGCTTCAGAAGCGCGGAATCTGCCAGCCGTTCTCCCTGAGGCTCGAAGTGCGCCTTCAGTTCCGACGGGGCGCTGATGAGGACGAATTTCCCCTTCAGTTTCCCCTTGTATGCGTCAAAGTCCTCCGGCTTTTTCACGTCAAGATACACTACCTCCGCCTCCGATTCATCAAGACCCGGTGACCATGCCGCGGGATAGGCGATGACGGGGAACGGAACGGGCGACTTCACCATCGCATGAAAATCCTTCAGCGTCCAGCCCTTGCCGAGGGGCGCCCAGTGGTGGTAGTGGACGTTTTCGACGCCCCATCCTTTCAGTTCCTTCCCGGCCCATTCCGCGGCCCGTTTGAATTCAGGAGACCAGCCCAGCCGCGGCCCGTAGACATCCGAGAGCGCACCGAGAATCTCCATGACGCGGGAGTGTTTCAATCCTTCTTCCTTGATTCTGGCAATTGCAGCGGTATCGATCTTCTCGTGGGGCATCTGGGCAAGCGCAATGCCCGAGCCGAGAACACAAAGGACGATGATCCTTGTCATCTCGTGCTTCATACGGGGAATCCTCATGAGGTGAGTAATTGAGGGAGGAGCGGGGGTGCAGTTCACTCCGTCCGGCGACAGCGAAATCGCACTCCGCACGATTTAGACATCCCTCCACACGATTGGTTTAAGGGGTAATCTTCTCAAACTGCACCGTGGCGGCGCCGTTTTTCACTATCCTGGCGTAGTAGAGATCGATCTGGAGACCCGGGGCGCCCAGGGCGAGCAACGCTTTTGCGGCCGCCGCCAGGTCCTTTGTCTGCCTTTCGCTCATATGGCTCACGTGCTGGAGGAAGACGGAGCCGAGGGAGGACTTCAGCGCCTCGTAATGGCGGCAGTCTTCGTGATTGATAAGGACGATCCGCCGCACCGTCGTGAACCGCTCGAGGAAGAACTCGACACGCTCCTTGACGTACTTGAACTCCTTGGGGAGCCTGAGCGGCTCGGAGAGGGACGCAACGCCACCCGAGAGAACCATCGGGATGTATTCTCCCTCCGCGAGATGGAGTTCGTTGGCGATGAATTCGCGGAACGCGTTCTGGAAGCGGTTATCGCTGCAATACACAACAATCGCTTTCGGATGCGAATCCGAAAGATGGTAGACGTGCTCCTCAGCGGGCGTGTCCATGAGTCATACCGTTGGTGTCAGGATTTCCCCCTCCGGGGGGGAGAGATTCGACGGGAAGACTTCACGACGTCTTCGCCGCAGGCCGAGCGTTACTCCGAAATTACGCATATGCCCCCGTGCTAAGGGGGCATCCGGTGTCAGGGTTCATTTTGTGGCGCCGGGATCGGTCGTCAGCTTCTTCAACGCCTCCTCGATGTCTACTCCAAGGAAATTCAACATCTTCGAAATGTCAATACCCTGCGCTTTCGCGGCGGCAATCGTACGGAAGACCGTGTTCGGGACGACAGAGCTCATCTGCTCCAGGCCCCGGCCCGACCCCATGTCCACGATCTCAAGCCTGTCGATGCTCCCCAGCGGCGCCGCGACACTCGAAAACACGGCAGCGGCGACCTTGGAAAGCGCGTCGCCTCCCCTGTCGAAGAGGACCGGGAGCCGGTCCATGATGAGGATCAGCCGGGCATCGGTCGTCATTTTCGCCAGCGCGGCCGCGAGCTGCGTGGTCCCTTCGGCCTCGGCGATGAGCGCCTGTTTCTTCTTCGCGGCCTCTCCTTCGGCGATCGCAAGGAGAGTCGCGCGCGTCTTGGCCGCCTCCCCCTCGCCGAGGAACGTATCTGCGTTCTTCTTCCCTTCCGCCTCCTTCATGAGACGCTGCATCTCGGCCTCCGCCTGCAAAATCACCTGCTGTTTCGTCGCGTCCGCCTCGATGACCTTCTTCTGTCTCTCGGCCTCCGCGATCTTCACGACGGATGCGTCGAGCTCCCGCTGCTTCCGTACGGCTTCCATTTCCTGGACCTTGATCTGCGCCTCGCGCTCCGCGGCGTCCCTGTCGGCCTGCTTGACGCGGAGCGTCTTCTCCTGATCCGCATTGGCGATGTCGAGCGCCTTTTCGGCCTCCGCACGCTTCGTATCGGTCTTGACCTTGAACTCGGCTTTCTTGATGTCACGCCCCATCTCCGCCTCCGCGATGGAGGCCTCGTTTCCCGCGCGGACAGTCGCAGATTCCTTCTGGGCGGTGCTCACCCTGATAGCGGCGTCGCGGTCCGCCTCCGCGACCTTGATGTTCGCGTCCCTGACCGCCTCGGCCACCGCGCGTTTTCCCAGCGCGTCGATGTAGCCGTACTCGTCGTTCACCTCCTGGATCACGAGCGTGATGATCTGTATCCCCAGCCGCTTCAATTCCTCCGCCGACTCCTCGACGACCTTCTTGTTAAACTGGTCGCGTTCACGAAGCAGGCTGTCGATGTCGAGCTTGCCGATAATGGAGCGAAGGTGCCCCTTCAGGATGTTCTGCACGAACGCCTTGATCTCGTCGACGTTCTTCCCCAGGAATGACTGCACCGCGTTCCCGAGATCTTCGGGAATCGACGAGATCTTGCACGTCGCAACGCCCTTGACGTTGATCTTGACGTTGTCCTTGTTCGGGATCCCCTTCTCGTCGATCTCGGTCTGAAACGCGGCCGTGGACATCTCCTGGTATGATTCGACGAACGGGATGATGATCCGCCCGCCCCCGCCGACAACCTTAAACCCGAGGATCGTTTCTTTCCCCGTTGCCGGATCTTTGTGCGTGTACTTTCTCCCGTAGAAAATGCCGACGGCATTCGGCGGGATCTTCTTGTACCGGCTCGCAATCACCCGCAGAACGATGATGAACGCGAGGGCAAGGAATATGATCATGAATGGTATTATGAGGTTCTCCATTGCGGTAGCTCCGTGTATGACGTGTGATGCCGTTAGACTTCCTCGACGACGAGCTGACTCCCGATCAGGCCCACGACTTTCACCGTGCGCCCCTTCGGGATCTCCGTCGCCGCTGTGGATTTTGCCAGGTAGGTCATGTACTGGCCGCCGACATTCAGGCTGACCTCGCCGAGGACGCCCGGGCTGATCCCCGTTTGCACGATGCCCGTCTGACCGAGCGCGGAGGAGGTCGGCACGATCGATGACGCCTGCTGCCTGTAGATCAGGCCAAGTATGAAATACATGAGGAGAGAAAGGGCGATCCCGGAGGCAAGCCCGACGAACGACGACACGAGGTAATCAGCGCCGTACGCCCTGGCAATCGCGCCCGCGGCGCCGAATCCCATTGTGAGCGTGGCGATCACCTTCATGGAAAAGAAGCTTATCGTCGGATCGGCGTCGTGGCTGAGATCGTGACCGTCGGTGCCATGGCCGGCATCGGCGTGGTCGGTGTCATGATCGTGCCCGAAGAAGAACGAACCGGCAAGGAGTATAAACGACGCAAGGGCAATCGAAATGAATATCAGCACGTGGGGCCTCCCGGCTATTGAACAAAATGCGGACTGCAGGAGAAGGGAAAGGACAGCAAGAAGGTACTGTCAGAATGTACATCCTGGCGGCGTGGATTGCAAGACGAGCCCAAAATCGCCGTCTTGCCGAATCAGACGGCGATTTGTACATTAACAGGATGAGAACACCCGAATTCACTGCCCGGAAGCAATGACGAATGATCCTGCGATCCGCACCTCTCCTCCCGGCTCTCGGCGTCTGGGTGCTTCTCTTCTGCGGATGTGCCGGCGATCCACCGCCGCGCACATTCTCCGCCGCCTCGCAGGAGCGGGATCTTGATTCAGTCATTTTCCGGTGCAGGGATGAGCTCGTTGCGACACCCGACGACGCGGCACTTCACGCCCGGCTCGCCAGGTCGCTCGTCGACCGGGTCATGCTCCGGGAGATAAACTACCGCAACCTGTCGTGGTCGGACCCCGGTCCGTACGGCGCCGCGCTCACCGACATCACCATTCCCCTGGACAGTTTCCCGAGAGTGAGCATTCCCGATACACTGAGAGAGGCGGAATCCCATGCCGCCAGAGCGGTCGCGCTGAACCCGGGCGACCCCGATGCGAAAAGGACGCTTGGGCGCATCTACCTGGGACTGGGGCAGTCCGGTCCGTCCGACACGATGTTCGCAAAGGCGACGGCACAATTCGAAGCGGCAATCGCGCTCGAGCCCCGTTCCGCGGAGTCATTGTACGGACTGGGGTGTTCGCTCTTCAGGAGGAATCGCCCGGCCGATGCGCTCATCGCGTTGAACAAATCCGTCTCCATCGATTCGTCAATCGGATCAGTGTATCTGACGCTGGGCGAAGTCTACTACGACACGGTCAACATTGCATTCGCATACGCGTGCTACGAGAACGCGGCCCGGCTGGGACTCACGACGGCACGGGAGTATCTCCAGCTCGCATATCACTATCTGGACGACGCCGCCGAACGACGGCTCCTGGGACGGATTGCATTTCTTCGAAGGGATGCTCCCGCGTTCCTCAAGCCCGCGATCCGCGCCGTCCTGAATGCGGCTTCACTGTACCACCCGGCGATCGCAATGGAATTCGCGTCGAGAGCGCTCGAAATAGATTCCACGTACGCTGATGCCCACATTCTGAAAGCGAGACTTTATGCGGAAGAGGGGGATACCGGAAGCGCCAGGGAGGAGTACCTGGAGGCGTGCAGACTCGGGACCGCGCCGTTTTTCTCCTGCGTGAGATTCCCCCCGGAGATACGGGAGTACGCCCTGGGACAGCTCCCCGATAATGACGTCTCACTCGCGCTCTTCAACCGGCCTCCCGCGCCCGGGGGCAGTGCGGATGCCATCCCCGGATGGCTCACAGAGGCGGTCCGGAAAAGGCCGGGAAGCGCTCTCGCGGCTTATTTCCTCGGTGAGGCATACAGGGATCGAGGGGACACCGCGCGGGCCATATTCTGGTTCGACCGCGTCATGTCTCTCCCCCCCATTGCCTTCCCACAGATGTACTGGACAATCGAGCAAACCTATCTTCAGTCCGGATTGCTCCCTCGTGTTGTGCTGGTGTTCGACAGATGTCTCATCGGACGGGAGGGGAACTGGATGACGACGATACTCGGAGACGCCCCCGCGACCAAACGACACGCGAAGAAGACTCTCCGGCTCGCCGAGTCGTATTGCGCGGCGGGTCTCCAGTGCTCGTGGATGATACTCAAGGGGCCCCCGGGATACTGGAAAGGCGAAGCGATGAAGCAGTTCAACCGGGCGATGGAACTCGTCCCCGAATCCCCGGGCCCGTATGTCTGTCTTGGCGAGCTTTATCTCGACATCGGACGAACGCGGGAGGCACTCAGGTACTACAGGGTGGCAGCATCACGAGGAAGCCAGGAAGCAATTGCCGTTCTCAAAAGGGAAGGTGAAAAGATGTAAGTTGTGAACCCGCGCCGGCCCGGACTTCGCGATCGACGCTGCAATCTCAATGTCTGGGGCTCAGGGCATCAGTGTAGTAGTCCTGGAATGCTTTCCTTTCGTCGGCCATACGTGGTCTCCCTGCGCCTTCAGCGCCTTATCGTGATCCCCAGCCACTCTTCAAGTGCGCCATACACTTCATCCCGCTGGACGGCGAAAAGATCCCCGACCTGGGCGTCTGCCATCCCCGCACACAGCAGGGCAAAGACGAGCACGCGACGCATCATTACGCCTCCATTTCCGTAGAATACTATGACCGGCCGGTTATGAAAGGAGCGACCGCGATTCATCCTTCAGGAGCACCCACAGCGTGTAGACGCCGAGCGCCGTACCGAACGGCACATGAATCAGATTCAGGCAGCCGACGACGATCGCGATGATCCTCGCCCACGACTTCATTCTCAGAAGCCCGATCCCCGCAATGAACCCGGGAATGGCGATGATGAAAAAGCCCTCTCCGTCCGTTCGTGCGACAAAGAAGGCCGGCCAATTTCACTCAATGAACCTGATGCCCCCGCTCAACGTACAGAATTTTCCGGGAAGTCACAACGAACGCCGGTGGTGTGTTTGAACAAAATGCACTATTTTGTCACTCAAGAGAGACAATGAACCTGATAATACAAGATGTAAGCAAGCGATATTCCCGTGATGTCTGGGGGCTCAGGGAGTTTTCCCTCACGCTCTCCCCGGGCGTCACCGGCCTCCTCGGGCCGAACGGCGCGGGGAAATCGACGCTCATGCGGATACTCGCGACGATCTCGAAACCCACAGGGGGAAACGTCATATGGAACGGCGACGATATCGTCCGCTCGCCCGACGGACTCCGCAGGGTCCTCGGGTACCTTCCGCAGGATTTCGGAATATATCCGAACCTGACCCCGGTGGAGTTCCTGAACTACATCGCGGCGGCGAAGGGGCTTGACTCACGGACGGCGCGGACACGGATCGACGAGCTCCTCCTGACCGTCAACCTCGACGGGGAACGGAACCAGCGGTTGGGAGGGTTTTCCGGAGGCATGCGCCAGCGGGTCGGGATCGCGCAAGCGCTCCTGAACGACCCCCAGCTGTTGATCGTGGACGAGCCGACCGCGGGCCTGGACCCCGAGGAACGGGTCAGGTTCAGGAATCTCCTCTCCGACCTCTCGGGGGAGAGGATCGTCATACTCTCCACGCACATCGTGTCGGACGTCGAAGCGGTGGCAACGAACATCGCCGTCATCGTCAAAGGACAACTCGTTGTTCATGCAGGCCCCGAAGAACTCCTTGCCACCATGCGGGGACGAGTCTGGGAATGGGTCGTGCCGAGCAGCGAACTCGTCGCGGTCCGCTCCCGATTCCTCGTGAGCGGGACGCTCAGAAGGACCGAAGGGGTCCTCTGCCGGCTGATTTCACCCGGGATCCCCGCCCCCGGTGCCCGGCAGGTGGATCCATCGCTTGAAGACGCGTATCTCCACCTCGTGTCTGGCGCACGGGGGGAAGGGCACCCGTGAGAACTCTCCTCGAGCTCATGAAGGCCGACATACGCGAACGGACGCGAAGTTACAGCTTTCTCGTGACGATCGCCGCAACGCTCTACCTGGGATACCTCGTCAAGGACGGCACGATCAGCGTCCGGATGGGAAACTGCCAGCCGGTGGCAAACTCCGCATGGACCGGGTTCATGGTGGCGGTCTGCACGGTCACGTTCGTCGGGCTTGTCGGGTTTTATATCGTCAAAAACGCGATCGAGCGGGACAGGAACACGGGGGTGGGGCAGATACTCGCGGGGACACCGATGAGCACGGCACTGTACATGATCGGGAAGCTCCTCAGCAATTTCGCCGTGCTGTCGATCGTCACCGGCATCATGGCAGTTGCCGCCGTCCTCCTGCAGCTCTTCCGCGGCCGGGATCTCGACATACCCGCACTCGTCTTGCCCTTCGTCACCATTGCACTCCCCGCGATGTTCTTCATCTCGGGGACCGCCGTATTCTTCGAAAGCGTGAAGTTTCTCCGGGGGGGATTCGGCAACATACTCTTCTTTTTTGCATACACGGCGCTCATCGTCGTGCCGATGGAGACGCACCTGCCGGCCACCGACGTGTTCGGATTGCACGTCGCAATGCAAAACATACAGGCAGACGTGCGAACAACCATGCCCGCCTATGACGGAGAGTTCTCGATCGGTGGGGGCGGGAAGGTGGCGGCTAATCCGCAGCCGTTTGTGTGGCGGGGTTTCACATGGACAAAAGAAACACTCGGGAGCAGGGCCTTCCCCATCGGTTACGGGCTGGCGCTCGCGCTGATCGCCGCTCTTCTCTTTGACAGGTTCTCTTCGAAGGGAGCTGCCGCGCACCAGGGGAGGTTAAAGAAACTCCTCGGGAGGATCGGCGGCACACCCCTCCAGAGACTCCCCGAATGGATACTGTTCCCCTTCGAGGCGCTTCTCCGCCCGTTCGTGTCCGGCCGCATGCTTGTCGCCGAACTCCGCCTGATGGTGCAGGGGCTCGGCTGGTGGTGGTATATCGTCGGACTGGGACTCTGGATCGCCTCCGTGAGCGGGGACCCCGTAACCGCGCGCGCAGACATATACCCGTTCGTGATGATCTGGCCGGCGCTCCTTTGGTCGGGGATGGGAACGAGGGAGAAACGGTTCCGCACGGGGAGCATACTCTTCTCCGCCCCGCGCCCCCTGGGCCGCCAGATCCCTGCGACATGGGGAGCCGGGTTCGCCGTGGCACTGTTCTTTGCGTCGGGGATACTCCTGAGACTGGCGATCAGCGGAGACACCGCGGGTTTCCTCGGCGTTGCGGCAGGGGCATTCTTCATCCCCTCACTCGCGCTCGCGCTCGGGGTGTGGAGCGGCACAAGCAAGACGTTCGAAGCGATCTACGTCGCATTCTGGTACATCGGACCGCTCCATCACATTCCGGCGATAGACTTCCTTGCGACGACGGATGCGGCGGTGTCCGCGGGGACCCCGATTGCGTTTACAATCGCGGGAATAGTGCTCCTTCTTGCGGCGTTCGGGGGAAGATGGCGGCAGGTGACTGCAGCGTGAGAAGCGCAGGACGGCGGGGAGATCAGAATTCGCTCGATGAGCGCTCGAGGGTACCCCCGGCGGTAAGCCAGTACGGAAGCGTTGCAAGCGTTTTGTAGAAGCACTCCCGGTGTCCCACCTCTCCGCTTATGAGCCCCGCGAAGAGCCGGTTCACGTACGTGCGGCGGACCATCCTGTAAAACCCGAATTTCTGGAATGAGAAGAAGAGCCGGGCGTTGAGCCCGGAATACCGGAGGTCGGTCACGAGCTCTTTTTTCAGCATCTCCGGGTAGACGCGCTCACGCGGCCGATCGAACGTTTCCCGCATCGCGGCAGCCGCGACGACCGCGCTCCTGAGCCCGAAGTAGATCCCTTCACCGTAGAACGACTCGGCAAATCCCGCGGCATCCCCGATGAGCCAGACGTTCCCTTCCTGATACCAATCTTTCCGGTTCCCGATCGGAATGGCGTAACCGCGGAACTCGATCGCATCGTGCTTCGCGAGCGAAGCGTACATGCCGATGAACCGTCTCAGGTCGGCGTTGATGTCGGCGGAACCGAATATCGAAAAAACGCCGACATTGAGATGGTCGGCTTTGGGGAATATCCAGCCGTAACCGCCCGGCATGCCGCCGAAATCGAAGAGCACCCGGTCTTCGTACCCGTCGATAACGGAGTGCGGGACATAGATCCACGCCTCGACGGCGGGGGCGTACGTCACGACGTCCCTCCCGAACAGAGACGAGCGGACCCTGCTGAACACTCCGTCGGCCCCGATCAGGTACTTCGCCCGAAACGTCCCCCCGGACGTCGTGAGCTCGACGGTGTCCCCTTCCCTCCGAGCGCTTTCAAACGAACACGACGGGCGGAATTCCGCACCCGCCTCCTGCGCCTTCCCGATGATCAGACCGTCGAACCGGGACCTGAGGACGGCCACGCCGCTCCGCGAGCCGAGATCCTTCACGACGGTATCCCGGTTTCTGTACGTGAGCCAGGCTCCACGGAGGCGTCTCTCCACCACGGACGAAATATCGAACTCCAGCAGATCCACTGTCTTCTGCGATATCCCTCCGCCGCACGTCTTCTCCCGGGGGAACGCGGCGCGGTCACAGAGAAGAACGCGCAATCCCTGTTTCGCCATCAGGTACGCGGAATATCCGCCTGAGGGCCCCGCCCCGACGACAGCCACGTCATACATGGGCCGCGCCCCTTCACTCACTTCCGGGCCGCCTTCCCCACGGCGATCGCATTGGCCGTCGCCGTGGCAACGAGCTTTCCGCGGGCGTTCCGGGCCTCGGCGCTCATGACGAGCGTGACGGGTCCCATGGAGAGGACGCGCGCCGTCACAGTCAGCGTGTCGCCCATCGGCACAGCGCGGACGAACTGCGTGTGGATATCAAGCGTCGATGCCGGACTCCTCATTGCAAGATAGCTGAGAGGGCCCATCACGTTGTCCATCGCCGCGGTGATGAACCCACCCTGCATCGCCCCCACCGGATTGAGAATGTTCTCGGTGACGGGAAACGTCACGGTGAGCGATGAGCGGGATTCGTATGCGGTGAATTCCGCGTTCATCGTGACAAAACAGGGAGGCGGGAAAACGGCCGCGGCTCCGAGCATCTCCTGGAGACGGCTGAACTCCTCCTCCAGGTTCGGAGGGAATGTCATGTTCGTCTATTCCGGTTGTTCGGTTTTCCAGAAGCTCGCTTCATGCAACAAAGCAGGAGAATATAGAGACGAATCCTGAAAGGGACAACAGAAAACGATTCCCGCTTGTTTTTATGAACACACGAGCATACATTACCCGACCCCTCAAGGAGGTGACGATGAAGGAGACACTGCGCCGCCATGCGGCACTTGACATGAGTCCCGATGAATTCCGGCGCGCCGGCCATGCGCTTGTCGACCGGATCGGGCAATTCCTCGACTGGATACAGGACCGTTCGAACCCGGTCACGCGGGGGGAACGTCCGACGCAGATCCGGTCGCTTCTCGGAAACGCCCCCCTCCCGCGCACGGGGGAGCCGGCCGGAGATCTTCTCGAGGAGGCATCGGGGCTTCTCTTCGACCATTCTCTCTTCAATGGTCATCCCCGGTTCTGGGGATACATCACATCCCCCGCCGCCCCGGTGGGAATGCTCGGCGACTTCCTCGCATCCGCGGTGAACCCCAACGTCGGGGCATACGATCTCTCCCCCGTCGCCACAGAGATGGAGCGGCAAACCGTGCGGTGGATCGCGGAGATGATCGGGTATCCGACCACATGCGGAGGGATACTTGTGAGCGGCGGGAACATGGCGAATTTTGTCTGCTTCCTCGCGGCGCGGAAGGCAAAAGTCCCCTGGGACGTGCGGAAAGAGGGGGCGGCAAAAGGGGAGTCGCATCGATTGAGGGTCTACTGTTCAAGCGAGACACACACGTGGATAAACAAGGCGGCGGACCTTTTCGGGCTCGGACACAATGCGATCGGGTGGATCCCCGCAGGCCCGGACCAGCGTATGGCCCCGGAGGCGCTGCGTGCACAGATACGCGCGGACGTCAGCGAAGGGATGACGCCGCTCATCGTGGTGGGGGCGGCAGGGACGGTGAGCACCGGGGCGACTGACCCTCTCCGGGAGATCGGGGCGATCTGCCGGGAACATAACCTCTGGTTCCACGTGGACGGAGCGTACGGCGGATTCGCGGCGGCGCTTCCGGAGGCATCCGCGGACCTGAAAGCACTCTCTGAGGCGGATTCAGTAGCTGTCGACCCACACAAATGGCTTTACGCCCCTCTCGAGGCGGGATGCGCGCTCGTCCGTGATCCGAAGATGCTCATTGACGCGTTCAGCTATCATCCGGAGTACTACAGATTCGACGAGCATGCCGGTGAAGGGCTCACGAATTTCTACGAGCTCGGCATGCAGAACTCCCGCGGATTCAGGGCTCTCAAAGTCTGGCTCGCGCTCAGGCAGGCGGGACGGGATGGGTATGAGAAGATGATCAGGGAGGACTGCTCGCTCGCCGCGGAGCTTTTCCGGTCGCTCGCGTCATATCCGGAGATAGAACCCCTCACGTGCAACCTGAGCATCGCCACGTTCAGGTTCGTCCCCTCGGACCTCAGGAGCGCGGGGAAGGATCGGGAGGAGTACCTGAACAAGCTCAACGAAGCGCTTCTTGCGCGTCTTCAGTCGGGTGGAAAAGCGTACCCCTCGAACGCGGTCATCGGCGGGAAATACGCCGTGCGGGCGTGCATCGTGAATTTCAGGACGACCTCCGATGACATACTGAACCTTCCGCCGCTCGTTGTTGCGACCGGGAGGGAAATCGACGCGGAGATGAGAGGGAAGAAACCGCTGTAAGCCGTACCGCTGAAAGAGCGGACATCAGCTTATTTTTCCCCCTGCAGAAGCGTCGCGGCGGCGTCCGGACCGCCACCGGGAAATATTCCGAGAACCGTTCCATCGCTTCCGGGGGGAGGGGGCACGCCCAGAAGCTTTGCCAGCGTCGGCGCTATGTCATTGGGCCTGGACCCGGCGCCTTGCTTTCCCGGCGCAATTCCCGGTCCAAAAAACAGGAGGGGGACGTGCCTGTCGTAATACCAGGGGCTTCCGTGCGTCGTACCGGTCGTCCCTCCCGAAAAGAACGAATACTGGTCGATCAGAACCGCAATGTCTCCGCTCCGCCCGGGGTTCAGTGACTTCGCGATCAGTTGACCTGCGGTGTCCCGGGATCCGGCACCCGCGAAGGCGTTTTCCAACTCTTCACGCGTGTAGCACCGGAGGACACCCCGCTCCCTCGAAGCCGCCCCGATGACCACCTTCTCAAAATTCGCGAACGTGAAGCCGCGAGACTCGATCTTCTTCCTGTCCAGATACAGAAAGGAATTTGAAAGAGCCAGAATGAGGTTCTCATCCCCTTCGTTGTAGTTGAGCTCCTGCCCCACACGCACCCTGACGTCAAGGAGAAAATCCTTCGGGTCGATCCGCATTGCGTCCCTTGTGATCTTTTTCTCGGGAAGGGGGCACACGCCGTGGTCGGCGGTCAGAACGATCGCGACATTTCCGAGACCGACCCGGGCATCGATGAACGAGAAGAGCTCCCGGAGGCTCCCGTCAAGACGGACGAGCAGATCCTCCATCTCCCGGCTGTCCGGCCCGAATATGTGCCCGCAGTAATCCAGCGACGAGAAGCTCACCGCAAGGAGGTCCGGGACGCCGCGTTGTCCGAGCTCTTCCCCGTCAAGCGCCGCTTCCGCAAATTTCACAGTCAGCTCATCGCCGAAAGGGGTCGGGAGCATCGCGTCGAACCTCCGTAAGGAATTCGACGGAATTCCCCCGCCCGCAAGATCGCGTACCACGTGCGGGAATACCGGCCGGTCTTCCCCCGGGAGGGTTCCTTCTCCCGGTGCATCGTCCACGCCCGCACGCGCGTAACACGAATCAGGGAGCAACGGCGTCCAGGTCCTGCCGAGATAGCCCTCCGCAATGTTCGCGGCATTGAATCGTCCGACCCACGACGGAAGCGCGCGATAATAATACGAGCTCGATATCCACTTTCCGGATTGAGGGTCAAACCAGAGGGCGCCTGTAGGATGCCGGCCGGCCAGGAGAATAGCCCCGCGGTCTTTGATCGCGATTCCGATCACACGGGAAGAGGGGGACGCGTCAAGGAGCTGGTCGCCGAGCGTCGATCCCAGGAAATTCGCCGGCGACATCCTCCCGGCGATCTGTTCGGGACTGATGCCGACGCTTTTGACCGAGGAATCCTCCACACAATACACGACGCGCTGTTTATTCCGGTCATACCACTCGTTCCCGATGATCCCGCCTGCGCGGACGGGGATTCCGGAGAGAATCGTCGCATGACCCGGGCCCGTGTACGTCGAGGCATACCCGTATTCGCAATCCGTGAACACGGCCCCCTTTGTCGTCAGGAGCCCGAATCCATTCTTCCCGTAGAGATCGGCGAATCGATCGAGGTAGTCCGCCCGCATCTGGTCGATGACGATCACGACAACGAGCTTCGGGGTCTTCGGAGACGCCGCTGTATTCCCGGCGCGGAGCAACCCCGGCCCGAGGAGGAAGATGAGTGCAGCAACAAGCAGGGATATCATGACGCGCGTTCTGACAATGGAATTCATACAGCTCCCGATCTATTATTGAGACAACACCCCCGGTCGTCAGTCAGCCCCCCCACCCCAGCCTGCTGACTTCCGGGGGAATGAAGCATCGTCCGCTGTTCTCGCGCAGCTATTTCAGCAGCAACATTTTGCGGATCGCGGTAAACCGGTCGGCCTCCAGCCGGAAGAAGTACATACCGGAAGCAACGTTGCTTGCGTTCCAGACGACTGAATACCGTCCCGCTTCGTGGACGCCGTTGTAGAGCGAAGCGACTTCCCTTCCCAGGACGTCGTACACGGTCAGGCGCACGTTTGTCCGGGCGGGAATCTCGAACTCGATCGTCGTCGATGGGTTGAACGGATTCGGGTAGTTCTGCATGAGAGCATACGTCACCACGGCCCCCGGATTCTGATTTTTCAGCGCCGTCAGCGTGACAACGCCGAGAGCCCCCATATTGGGATCACCGGGGAGATTCTGACCGGGGAAGTACGGATTGACCCAGGCGGCGGGGGGCGTGAACCCGTGACCCAGCCCCGTGGAGCCGGAAAGCAGGTGGTAGTCGTTCTCCCCGTCGAGCGCAAACCAGTCGTTCGTGAAGTAAGTTTGATAGCTCGCGAAGAGGGCACTCGCCTTGACATCAAGGATGTCGTGTGTCGCCGGCTTGCCGACGCCATCCGAGGGATAGTACCGCGCGAGACCCTTCAGGCTGTCCGCGGAGTAGAAGAACAGGTTGTTGTCGTACACCGTGCGCAGCGTGTCGGCCTTCGTTGTGATCTCAAGCTCCTGGTACATATCACCAATGATGTTGTTGTAGATCTGGGCACGGGCGCTCGCATCGATGAGTATGCCGTAGCCCAGCTCGCCCACACGCCGCCATCCGCCGGCAACGATCGTATTGTTGTGGATACACATGTTCGTCAGGCGGAGGAGATTCGGATCGGCGTTGACCTTGATGCCGTTGCCCCCCGAACTCCAGATGACGTTGTAGGCGATCTCCCCGATCGTGCCGCTCTTGACGTTGATGTTGTCGCCGTCGGGAGCGCCGCACCACTTGATCGTATTGCGCAGGATGCTGGCGTTTCCGCCGTGGAGACCGATGCAGTCGTCCACAGTCCCGATTACCGTGTTGTCGGTGAAGACCGTCGTCGTCTTGTTCTGGTAATCGGAGTAGATATCGATCGTCCGGTAGGCATGCCCCGCGGTGTTGTTGCCTCCCGCCCAGAGGATCGTCGTCCACTTCATCTCGAAGTATGTGCAGGAGTCCCCCACGATCCCGCCCCACTGGCCGGGACCGGTACGGCGAGCCGGGGGTACGGTGAAGAGGTTCGGGCTCGATTTCGTGCCGTCGCAGAAGAACGTCCCCAGGACGTGGATCCATCCCGTCGGGCTCGCCATGATGACCGTATCCCCGGCGCCGAACCGGAGTGTATCACCCGCGTTGACGATGAGACTGTCTTTGACAACGTACGTGTGATTCGCCAGCAGTGTTCCTTTTATGGTCCCGGAAAGCGTGTCGCTCTTCGAGGTCGCGAACGCATACACTCCGAGAGCGCCCATATTGGGATCACCGGGGAGATTCTGACCGGGGAAGTACGGATTGACCCAGGCGGAGGGAGGCGTGAACCCGTGACCGACCGCGGGCGCCGAGGGGAGCAGGTGGTAATCGTTCTGCCCGTCGAGCGCAAACCAGTCGTTTGTGAAGTAGGTCTGGTAGCTCTGGAAGAGGGCGCTCGCCTTGACATCCAGGATGTCATGGGTCGCCGGCTTGCCGACGCCGTCCGAGGGATAATATCGCGCGAGGCCTTTCAGGCTGTCCGCAGAGTAGAAGAACAGGTTGTTGTCGTACACCGTGCGTAGCGTGTCGGCCTTTGTTGTGATCTCAAGCTCCTGGTACATATCGCCGATGATGTTGTTGTAGATCTGGGCACGGGCGCTCGCGTCGATGAGTATGCCGTAGCCCAGCTCGCCCACGCGCCGCCATCCGCCGGCAACGATCGTATTGTTGTGGATACACATGTTCGTCAGGCGGAGGAGATTCGGATCGGCGTTGACCTTGATGCCGTTGCCGCCCGAGCTCCAGATGACGTTATAGGCGATCTCCCCGATCGTGCCGCTCTTGACGTTGATGTTGTCGCCGTCGGGAGCGCCGCACCACTTGATCGTATTGCGCAGGACGCTGGCATTCCCGCCGTGGAGACCGATGCAGTCGTCCACCGTGCCGATGCAGGTGTTGTCGGTAAAGACCGTTGTCGTCTTGTTCTGGTAATCGGAGTAGATATCGATCGTCCGGTAGGCATGCCCCGCGGTGTTGTTGCCTCCCGCCCAGAGGATCGTCGTCCACTTCATCTCGAAGTATGTGCAGGAGTCCCCCACGATCCCGCCCCACTGGCCGGGACCGGTCCGGCGCGGCAGGGGGACCGTGAAGAGGTTCGGGTTGGATTTCGTGCCGTCGCAGAAGAAGGTCCCCAGAACGTGGATCCATCCCGTCGGGCTCGCCATGATGATCGTATTCCCCGAGCTGAACCGGAGCGTGTCACCCGCGTTGACGATAAGACTGTCTTTGACAACATATGTGTGATTCGGCAGGGTCGTCCCCTTCACGTTCCCCGAGAGCGTGTCGGGCAGGGTCGCCGCTCCCGCACTCCCGGCGAGCGTTCCCAAGACAATGAGCGTAATAATCGAACGCATGCGTGCTCCTCCTTACAATTGTTTGTGGTGAACACCGTGTCTGACCCGATGCCGCTACAACCGGAAGCTGAGCCCTACCGAACCGCGGAACTTGTTGTATTCCTTCTGGATGACAATCGGATTGTGTTTAACGTAGTCTCCCGAGGCAACCTCGGTCACCACGGTCGAATTCAGCAGATTAATGAGCTTGATATTGAACTTCAGGTTGCCAATCAGCGTCTGCTCTCCGGAGGCGTCGAGCTCGCCGACACCGTCCTGGTACGTGTCATACCCGTCGATCTGGGCCACCGCAATCAATCGCCTCCCCGTGTAGTTGTACGAGACGTTCATTGTCGTCCCCCAGTCGGGGTTCAGGTAGCTCAGGGAGAGATTCACAATATCCGGCGACTGTGATTGCAGGGGGCGGGTCTGAACGACGGCGGGAACGGGTTGCACCGGATCTCCGTATGCGTCGATGACGGGTACGAGCTTCGTGTTCGTAATGCGGGAGATCACGTGACTGTAGTTTGCCGTGACGATGAAATCCCAGAGGCGCTTCGAGATGACCCCCTCGAACCCGTCCACGGTCGCAGGAGCACCGTTTCCTTTGGTTGTGACAAACACGATCCCCACGGACTGATACTCGTCCTCGATCGGGTCTGTGATCCTCTTGTGATAGTAGCCCACGGAGAACATGTCCGACGGGTTGGGATAGTACTCGTAGCGGAGATCGAAATTCACCGAATGGGCCGGCTTGAGATTCGGGTTCCCCTGCGTCTGACTGTTGTCCGATCGGTCGGAGGCCGGGACGAGGTCGAAGTAGCTCGGCCGGCTCATCGACTGGGTCAGCGAAAGCCGGGCGATGTTCTCAGGCGTTATGGCATACCGGAAGTGTATGCCCGGAAGAAAATCGACAGTCGTAACCTTCGCCTCGTTCTCTCCGACTGTGACCGGGGCCATAGTAAAATAGGAGTCCCGCGCCTGCTCCCAGCGGACACCCGCCAGAACCTGCAGATCCCCCAGGATCCACGTGTACTGCAGATACGACGAAAAGAGATACTCGTCCGCCTTGTAATTCTGGTAGCCGTAGACGGAGGTTCCCGACGTGCTCCCGAACCCGAACGGGACGGTAATCGCGCTGTCGATCGACGTGAAGGGCTGTGTCCGCCCGTTCAGGATTGCAGGATTGAGTTTATAGTCATTTTGAAAATTCACCCTGTTGAGCTTCTGTCCGATCGCCCCCACCTGCAGCGAGTGCGTTCCGTCGTCGGTAAAGTGGACGGTCAGATCGATTTTCGCCAGGAGCTGTTTGTCATCGTTCTTCCTCCAAACGTGCGTTATCCCGGCCAGACCGATAAAGGGCTGAAGATTTCCATACGGATCATAATTCCTGTACAACGAATACTCCGCCTCATCGGGGCGGTCCTGCAATGCGTCCGTGGCGTTGAACGTCCAGCGCAGGTCGACAGGGGATGCGCTGAAGTGGTCCCCTCCAATACTGAAACTCGAGATATCCTGAACCCGCAGTGCCGATCGATTTGTGTACGTCAGATCGGCCGCGCCCCGCTCCCCGTCAATCGTTATCTGAACCGCGTGGCGGGTCTGATCCTCCTCCTGCCGGACATACAGGTATGTGGCGTTAATCTGCTGCTGCGGATCGGCGATGAAATCCGCTTTTACCGACAACCCTCCCCGTATCCTGTTTGTGTAATATGCGCGGCTATCGAACGTGGCCGCATACGGGGTCAGGTGTCCTTCCTTGTCCACGGTGTTGATGTCGGAGCTTACGGAATAAAAATCCGTCTGGACATGATTGAACGTGTTCTGGTAGCTCCCCGCGGCAATGATGCCGAGCCGCCCGTCGAACTCCCTGTCGCCGACAAGGAGGTTATACAGCCCGTCCGGGGGCGTTTTCCTGTCCGTGAACTTCAGATTGTTGACTGAGAAGTCCTTGCTCGTCGGCTGGTATCGCGGCGCGAGCTGCGTCGTCGGATCTGCGTCGCTGACGACCCCGTGCGCGCGATCCGGGTCGAGCTCCGGGACTGTGCCCGGGTCGAACCTGCTGTACATGGCGCCGAGAGTGCCCTCAGCGCCCCCACCCGCCACGCCGAACGAGAAGAGAAAATGATCAGGCGCGTCGCGCAGCATGAGGTTTGTCGAACCGCCGATCGCGTCACCGGCCAGCTCCGGCGTCAACGCCTTTGTCACCTCGATCCGCTCGAAGAGGCCGGAAGGGAAGATGTCCAGGGGGAGATACCGGTCCTTGGATTCAGGACTCGGGATCTTGATGCCGTTGAGAAGCGTGTTGTTGTACCGCTGTTCGAGGCCGCGCATGACAAGATACCGGCCTTCCCCCTGGTCGCGGATGAGCGACATGCCGGAGACGCGCTGCAGGACGTCGGCCGCGGTGCGGTCCGTCGAGCGGTCGATCGTCTGGGCGGTGATCACGTTGACGATGTTGTTCGCCTGCTGCTCTGTCATCCGTCCCGACGTTTCAAGTTCCCTGTTTGCCCGGGCGCGGACAACCACTTCGGCCATGCTCACGGGCTCTTCCTTAAGGACAATACTCAACTCCACCACGGAGGAGTCAGCGTCAATCGTGACACCGTTCTTTTCGAATTTATCGAATCCGATCATTCCCACGCGGACGAGATACGTTCCAGCGGGAATCTCGGGGATCGAAAAGTTCCCCTCCGGAGTCGTGGTTGTTCCGAAGCGCGTTTCAGGGAGACTCACATTTGCACCCACGACGGGTCCCCCTCCTTCCTTCGCCGTGACATGACCTTTTATTGTTCCTGCGAAAAGCTGCCCGGCAAATAGCGCGAACAGCAGACAAAGACGAAAACCGTATGAAAGTCTTATCAAGTGAAGAGCCATGTCATCCTGTGTAGAAACGAGGACCGACGAACTGGAGGTGAACGCGACCGGCAGGAGCGGAGAACAGGATGTCTCGAGGACAAGATACGCGGGGAGAGTTGCCTCAGTATTATCGGATGGTTACGAAACTGTTACGAACTTCTACTATGCATGCGCCCTGTCGAATACGGGTTTCTGGTTGAGACTTCACTTGAGAGATATCGCGGAAGTTTCACTCCGGCAAAACTCCGGATTCCGGCGTCAACGGACGTGTAACAGGAACGGCCTGAACTGTGTGCACACCGGAACGGGGCGCGACACTCAGACACCAGAAAATAAAAAGAGGACTGTTAGGATTTGAAAAATGGTAGATGTATATTTGAGGAGAGTCAGATTCAGCGATCCTCCCTTTCTTCAAAATTTTGCCGCGATTCCGTAATCACAAATTCAGGTTCAGAGGGGCATCATAAGGAGTTTTCAAGTGAACAACGACGCGAAAGAGCGATTGAGAAATGTCGCCAGAAGGCTTACAGAGACGGCGTTCTGGTTAGCCTGTGACGATTCTTCAAGCGAAGAGGAATACCAGGAATCCCTAGATGCCCTTGTCAACCATCTAACGAAGGTACGCAAGAGGACGCACGATTTACATGCAGAAGAAATTCCGGCGTAGTCGATGATACAGTGACCGGTCGCGTTCAACCGGTCTACCCCGCCCACACACCCGCTGCAGATGATTCCCTCCCATAAAGGCCGAAATCCACGGCCTGCAGGACTATTTAACCCTTTCGTAACCGTGCGGTAACACAGGGGTAATCCGCGGTGCGCATATTGGGTCACCGCGTTGTCATCCTTAGTCCATCAAAGGTGTCCGCATGGCCGGCAAAGCTCTCCGTTGGACCGTCACGTTCCTCGGGGCATTATTTTTCATTGTTGCCGGGACACTCGTGCTGGCATCACTCCTGGACCATATCGATCTGCTCCCCGAAAGTTCGTTCCTTTACGGGATCGATTTTATCCCCCCCCTCTGGTTCTTTCCCGCAGTCGCTATTGCAGTTATTCTTGCCTGGGCATCCCGCAGGGGTACCGCGGCGCTCGTCCTTTCCGTGATGTACGGGATACTCCTGGCGGGGTTCGGCGACGTTGCCATTCCGTTCTTCCAGGAAAGAGCAGATCCCGGACCTCGCTCGCAGACCATGAGCGTTGCCGCGCTCAATGTCCGGTATTACTCATACGGACTTGACAAGGTGCTTGACGAGGTGAAGCGGACGAATGCCGACCTGATGCTCCTTTCAGAAAACGTCCTCGCGGAGGACCAGATCTCCCATGTCGAAAAAGTCCTGGCCCCGTCGTCATTCCGGATGGACCACGAAAACGGCACGGCGATCGTCTCCCGTTACCCGATCGTCAGCTACAACGAAATCACGCTGCCATCGCACGAAGCCTCCCTCTCCGGGGGAAACGACATCGACTCGATGGACGCACACCCTCACCGGTCATTCAGCCACGCAATCCTGAACGTGAACGGAACCAGGGTCCACGCAATCTCCATCCGGTTCATCGCGGGAAGGCCGAAGGACCATTCGTTCCGGGAAAACCTTCTGTGGGGAAGATATCTTTTGCGGGTGCAGAAGCAGGAAGTGGAGTTCTTCACGGAATATCTCTCCCGCCTCAAGGGGCCCATCGTCTTCGGCGGGGACCTGAATGCCCCGCCCCGCTCCAAAACCATGAGGGAGCTTGAAAAAATAGCAAGAGACGCGCAGATTGAACACAACTTCTGGGGAGGGGTTACGTTCCGCACCGAATTCCCCACGCTGAGGATCGATTACCTGTTCGGGATGAACGGCATGGAATCGACCGCGGCGCACAGGCTCAACGATGAGGTTTCAGACCATTTCCCGGTGTACGCAGAGTTCCGGTTCAACGGCGAGGGATCAACGCCGGCCGATCGGGCGTCATCCCCGTTAACGGACAGTCTCCGGCTCGCATCGATGCCTCCGGGCAGGTAAAAGAGCGCGCGCGTGGAGGGAAAAGCTCTTACGCGCCGGACCGACGCGTGCGCCGGATGACCGACCGATCCATCCAACTCTCCCCCGGATTCTCTCCGCGGCCTCCAAGAATCAGTGCGAAGGCGAGGCTGACAAGCATGCCGATCACCGCCCCTGCACAAATATCCCTCAGAAAATGCTGGGACAGGTAGACCCGCGAAAACGCAATCGTAACGCCTGTGACGGCGAGCGCGGCCTTCGTCCAGCGGTTCGAGGTCATAAGTCCGAGGCAGAAGCAGGTCGCGCACGCGGTCGCGGCGTGGCCGGAGGGGAAGCTGTTATAGGAGTACATCGTCACCCCGGGGACCAGATGAAGCGCGTTGGTCCCCCTGAAGTATTCCAGCGGGCGTACATTTGCCGCGAACGGCCCGTGCTTGAGCACCTGCACGATGAGCGCAGACACGATGTTCACGGCAGCGACGAGAATCGCGTCGCGATAACGGACAAACAGGAGAATGAGAACAAGGAGGACGACGGCCCACCCGTCGCCGAGGTTCGTCACGAGCCGGAAGAACAGGTCGCCCGCGGGGGTATGATGGGCATCGATTGCAAGGTGCACCTCCGGTGTTGTAAAGAGAACGAGAAGGGCGATTGAGAGGAGAACAAAAAGACCCAGTGGAACGAGAAACGACCGGTTGTCGGACAGGAGGCGTTTAGCCCGCCCTCCCATGCCGGATCCCTGAAGAGTGCGCATCAGGTAATAAACAGGTCCGGAATCACGTAGTCAACTCGTCTCACGAATTATTCCCCCAGACAGAAATCCTGAGAACCCAGAAGACCCCCCCGACAATCGTCATACCCATCCCGATGTAAAGGAGCACCGCCCGGTCCTGCGCATAACCGAACAGCGAGATAACCATTCCCGCAAGAAAAACAACCGTGAGGATCACGAGGCTGACCGGGACGGCCTTCCCGGATGCTGAACGGGCGCGGCTCATACGTCCCCGGTTGTCCGGATCCTTCATTCCGAATCCTCCCCCCGCCACCGGACTTCCTCCGAGTCGCGGGCGCCACGGGAGGCCTGCCGTCGTTTCTGAATCGCCCCGAACACCGGGATGAGATCCCCGGCCAGCCCCAGGGTCTTCACGTACGTGTGGCGGCACCTGGGATTGACGCACTGGAACACAAAGGAACTTCTGCTCGGTGTTGCGCTTATCTTCACGTCCTGCCCGAAACATTCTCTGCAGCGAGCCATTGTCTGTCCCCCTCGAGTTGACCAAAAGTACGCACAGCGTGTTACCCGAGTGTTACCCCCGTATTACTATTCTGTGACCTCGCCGACGCGCACTCCGGGCGGAGCCGTCGCGCGGAGGAATTCCTACCAATGCGCCCGCTTTTGCGTGCCGGTGGTCCGGCCGGAGGAGGCCTGGTCCGGCCGGGAGTTGCCTTTCCGGCGCGATCGCGCTATGTTCATACGCAACACTCTCCCGGAACAACCGCACTGGACGGAAATGGCGTCTCAGGATGAGCACCGGCGTTTTTCCACTTCGTTCGAATCTATCGTCCCCTGGCTCTTTGTCTGCACCGAATTCGCGTTCCAGCTGCTGATGCGGGTATACGGGTATCACAGGGACGAGCTGTACTATCTGGCCATCGGAGATTCATGGAGCTTCTCGAATCTCGACATGCCCCCGGTATCCCCCCTCTACCTGAGATTGTTCACGACGCTCCTCGGTCATTCCGTCCGCGCGGTTCACATTGCCTCCGGGCTCTGTTCGGCACTTACGGTCGGCATGGCCTGCTTCATCACGAAGGAACTCGGAGGGAAAGTCTATGCGGTCGTCCTCACGGGGACGTTCATGCTTTTCTCGGGTTTCATGATCTTCGGCTCGATATTCACATACGACTCCGCCGGGAATCTGATTACCGTCGCAGCACTCTTTGCGGCGGTGAAAGCCGTACGGGAAAACCCCCGATGGTGGATAGCCGCCGGCGTGCTTACCGGAATCGGGATTCTCAACAAACTGACAGTCGTGTTTTTCGTACCCGCGATCGCGCTCTCGCTCCTGATTCTCCCCCAGCGGGCCGTATTCCGGAGGCGGTGGATCTGGATCGCCGGTTGCACTGCGATCCCTTTCGCGCTCCCGTTCCTCATGTGGCAATCGAACAACGGATGGTACTTTCTGGATTTCGCATCGGCATACACCGGAGAGACGGCATACAGGGCATCCTTCCCCGTGTTTCTCTGGAACCAGATATTACCCAACAATATTCTGCTGTTCCCCGTCTGGCTTGCCGGTCTCATCGTCCTCCTCGTCTCACCCCGGTGGCGCACGCACCGTTTCCTCGGAATGTGCTACCTCATTCTCTTTCTTGTATTCTATCTTCTCCACTCCCCGTTCTACTTCTTGCTCCCCCTCTATGCCGTCCTGATCCCCGCCGGCTCAATCTGGATCGAAGAGCGGCTCGGCCATTTTCCGCCGACTTCTCGGATTGCGAGGATCCTCCGAACGGGAATTCCCGCGGCGTATGTCGCGGGGAGTCTTCCGCTCCTCCCGCTGGCCGCACCCGTCCTCCCGGTTGAACAGCTTGTCCGTTATGCATCGGCGCTCGGGGTGGACGCGGGGATCAGGACGAACAATATTACCGAGGGAATACTGCCGCAGCACTTCGCCGATCGTTTCGGTTGGGAGGAAATGGTGAGCGCGATCGCCAGAGTCTATCACGCGAGCGCAGCGGGCGAGCACGGGGAGCCCGGCATCATCACGGGCAACTACGGGGAGGCAAGTGCGGTCCACCGTTACCGGAGCGCGTACGGACTTCCTGAACCGATATCGACTCACGGCTGGTTTTACTTTGAGGCGATGCGCACGCACAGCTTCAGATCATCATACGTCGCGTTCGGCGTCTCCACGGAAATGCTGCACGAGGGTTTCTCCACCGTCCAGGAGAAAGACATATTCAGGAACCCCTACTGTATCCCGTACGAGAACAACCAGCGGATTTATTTCTGTTCCGGGCTCAAATGCGATCTCGAAAGAAGGTGGCGCGTCGAGAAGCGTATGGACACGCAATTCAGGAAGTGCATTGACACGGCGGGAGTAATCCGGGCCATTGAATGTTACCACGCGCTCAAAGCAAAGGACCCGGCCACGCTCCTGTTCACGGAGCGGCAGATCAACACGCTCGGTTACGTTTACCTCAACAAAGGGGATGTCGATGCAGCGATCGCTCTCTTCGCGCTCAACGTGGAGGTGTTTCCGGATTCGTACAGCACGTATGACAGCCTTGGCGAAGGATACCTGAAGAAGGGTGAGTACCGCCTTGCAGCGCAATTCTACGAAGAGTCACTCAGGAGAAATCCCGCAAATGCGAATGCCCGGGAACATCTCAGGAAATTGCACACGAGCCCATGAACGCAGAGAATGTCTTCGCCGTGAGCCCGACCCAACGCTCCGGCGCGCCCGCGCGTGCTCCTTTTCTGACACATTCATTTCGTTCCGCGGAGAATGCCCATCGTCCCCGCCATGAACGGCAGGTTCAACGAACGAGGAGAAGTTTCTTCGACTCCACAAGTGATCCTGCCTGCAATCTGTAGAAGTACATGCCGCTTGCGAGCCCGCTTCCATCGAACCGGATGTCATGAACACCCGGTTCGGTTTCCTCATCCACGAGGGTCGCCACGTTCTGCCCCAGGCTGTTGTACACGGTCAACCTCACGCGCGCCCTCGCCGGGAGCGTGTAGCGGATAACCGTGCCGGGATTAAAGGGATTGGGATAGTTCTGCTCAAGACGGAATGCGTCGGGCGAACCCGTGGCCGGCACGGAAATGCCTGTCGTTAATTCCGACAGGGGTCGCCTGTAGACACCCCCGCCGAACGTTCCTGCAAAGAGGTTCGTGCCGATGATGGCGAGCGAATAGACCGAAATGGAGGTCAACCCGTCGTTTGCAGGGGACCAGGTCGTCCCGTTGTTGCCGGAGAGAAAGATCCCCGCGGCTGTGCCGGCTATCAGGGTCGACCCGTTCACCGCAAGCGCGCGGACGATTGAACTGCCAAGTCCAGAGCTGACAGGCGTCCAGTTCCCCCCGGCGTTCGTCGAGAGATACACTCCGCCGGGCTGCACCGGCGACCCCGGCTGAGTCCCCGCGAACACGTTTGATCCGATTGCGGCGAACGCGAGGACCGTAGAGCTCGTCAGACCGGCGCCGGCGGAACTCCAAAACGACCCGCCGCTCGGAAACACAAATGCTCCAGCGCCGTCCGTTCCTGCAAACAGGTTCGAGCCGATCACAGCAAGTGACGCGATGTACCCCGTCCTCAGGCCCGCGTTTATCGTTGTCCAGCTCGTCCCGCTGTTCGATGAATAGCACACTCCCCCCCCGTACGTTCCGGCAAAGAGGTTCGCGCCACTCGTTACCAGGGAATAGACGACGTTCCCCGTCAAACCGGCATTCACGGCCGTCCACGTTGTGCCGATATTATTGGATCGAAACACCCCGGCGTCCGTCCCCGCAAAAAGGCTCGAGGTGCTTGTCGTCAGAGAATACACGGTGGCGCTCGTGAGCCCGGAATTTGACGGTGCCCATGTCGCTCCGCCGTTCGGTGAATAGAATAATCCTGATCCGCTCGTCCCTGCAAACAGAAAGGTCCCCGCCGGGCAAACGGCCCACACATTGGTGCCCGCCAGTCCCGCGTTCACCGCCTTCCATGATGTCCCGTCGTTCGTTGAAAGAAACGCTCCCCCCGTTTCGGTCCCCGAAAACACGCCTGATGGGAGGACGGCAAGAGAATGGACGGTGGAGTCCACCAGCCCGGAGCTTATACCCTGCCAGTTGGTTCCGTTGTTGGGGGAACGGAATACTCCACCGTCCGCCGTACCCGCCAGAAGATACGTGCCGTCCACCGCGAGAGCATAGACGGACGTGTTGCTCAATCCGTAGTTGACCTGGGTCCACGTGGTGCCGGTGTTCGTGGATATATATACCCCGTCACCGTACGTTCCCGCAAACAGATTCGTACCGCTCACGGCGAGGGCCCTCACATAGGAGCCGGTCAGCCCGGCGTTTCGCGCCGCCCACGTCATCCCGCCGTCAGTGGAGAGGAACACGCCTCCCGCCGTCCCGGCAAAGAGATTCGTTCCCGAGAGCGCGAGAGAATAGACCGAGGAGTTCGCAAGTCCCCCGTTTGCGGCGGACCACACCTTCCCGCTGTCAGTCGAAATGCATACGCCCCCTCCGTATGTTCCCGCAATGAGGGTCGTCCCGTTGACAAGCAGCGCATAGACGACGGAAGCAGTCAGGCCCGAGTCGAGTCCCGTCCAGGAAGCGCCGTCGTCGGTGGAAAGGAAGACCCCGCCGTCAGTCCCGGCAAAGAGATTCACACCGTTCACGGCGAGGGTGTAGGCATTCATGCTTTTCAGTCCGCTGTTTACCCCCTTCCAGGTCGTCCCGGCATTCGTGGAGAGGAACACCCCGCCGCCGGCTGTCCCTGCAAATACGTTCGTACCGCGCTGGGCAAAACAATCAACGTTTCCACCCCCCGGACCGGCGGTTTGAACCCACTGGGCAGTTGACAGGGCGGGGCATGAACTGATCAGGATTGCAAGACATATCGAGGACGCGCATGGTGATTTCATAAGGCACTCTTTCAGGTCAGGTCATACAACTCCAGAAAACACCTCATGGCAAGTTGAATTTCCCGAAACATTGCACCACATTTCTCCGTACATGCTGGACGACCTACCCGGAAGAATTCAGAGTCAGGAGGATCCAATGATTGGCTACTTGATAGAGGTGATTGTAGCGTCGATCGTAGTTTCGGTGGTATCGTCCACCCTCCGCCTGACACCGAAGTACCCGAAGCGAATTCACCGGATATTGCAGCAGGTCCTCAACACTGGTCTTCTGACAGTCCTTCTTATTTACCTCTTTGCCAACGACATCGAACCCGGACTTGTCGTCACAGGATCGATGATTTTTCTGGTATTTATCGCCTCGATCATCATCACAAACTTCATTTCCCGGAGGAGCGGCCGGAATACCGCAACAGACGAGAAGTGAGACACTCATCGAACATGCGAGACACCCCCCTCAGCCGCAACTGATTCTTATCCGCGTTTCTTCGCGAGACGATCCCCTCCTGCAAGGCAATCCCCCAAGTTAATGATTTCTTCATCCTGGCTTTACTCT
>PMJQ01000094.1 GCA_003157485.1 Ignavibacteriota bacterium | reverse complement strand
TGCGGGGCTGTAGCTCAGCTGGGAGAGCGCGTGAATGGCATTCACGAGGTCAGGGGTTCGATCCCCCTCAGCTCCACATCGGTCTTCCTCTGTCAATCGCCGGGTGACGATTGACAGTTTTTTTTAGGGAACCTCACTCCATTACGGACTGTTCATTCTGAATGAAACTCCTCTACGGTTACCTGCGCGGGTACTGGAAACTGGTTCTCCTTGCCCTGTTTCTTGCGACGCTCAACCAGGTCTTCTCCCTTCTCGACCCGCTCATCTTCCGGCACGTCATCGACGAGTATGCAACAAAATACCGTGAGTACACGCACGCGCAGTTCATACGCGGTGTGAGCCTTCTCCTGGCCGCTGCCGTCGGGGTTGCGTTCGTCTCGCGCGTTGCAAAGAACTTCCAGGATTATTACGTCAACGTCATCACGCAGCGTCTCGGCGCCAGGCTTTATTCCGACGGCCTCCGGCATTCCCTCGAACTTCCCTATTCGGTGTTTGAAGACCAGCGGAGCGGCGAGACGCTCGGCAAGCTCCAGAAGGTCCGGCTCGACGTCGAACGCCTGATCTCGGCGTCGATTGGCACGCTCTTCACGACGCTCGTCGGCGTCATCTTCGTCATGATCTATGCATTCACCGTCCACTGGATCATCGCCCCCGTGTATTTCGCCACGGTTCCCCTTCTCGGGTTCCTGAGCAGCGTGCTGAGCAGGAAGATCAAGACCATCCAGAAAGTGATCGTCGCGGAGACGACCGCGCTTGCGGGATCCACGACGGAATCCCTGAGGAACATCGAGCTTGTCAAGAGCCTGGGGCTTGCGGGACAGGAGATCGACCGCCTCAACAGCACGACGGGGAAGATTCTCCATCTGGAGCTGAAGAAGGTCCGCTACCTGCGAAGTCTGAGCTTCATCCAGGGGACTTCCGTCAACTTCCTCCGCACGACGATCCTGTTCGTGATGCTGTACCTGATTTTCGCCCAGCAGATTACGGTCGGCCAGTTTTTCTCCCTCTTCATTTATTCATTCTTCATATTCGGACCGCTTCAGGAGCTCGGGAACATCATCAACGTGTACAGGGAGACCGAGGCCTCGCTCAAAAACTTCCAGGACATCCTCGACGCGCCCGTCGATGCAAAGCCCGTCTCGCCGGTCCCGGTGGGCCCGCTGAAGGCGCTTGCGTTTGATCACGTCACGTTCCGCCACCAGTCCGCCTCCGCCCCTGCGCTTACCGACATCTCGTTCGAGGCGGGTCTCGGTTTGACGATCGCATTCGTCGGACCTTCCGGCGCGGGAAAGTCGACGCTCGTCAAGCTTCTCGTCGGGCTCTACAGGCCGCAATCGGGACAGATCTGGTACAACGGCATACCGGGGAACGACATCGATCTGGATGAATTCCGTCAACGGATCGGTCTCGTCACGCAGGACACGCAGCTGTTCGCAGGAACGATCCGGGACAACCTCCTCTTCGTCAATCCTGGCGCGTCGGACCCCCAGTGCATGGATGTCCTGGAAAGGGCTGCATGCCAGAGCCTCCTGGCCCGGGCCGACCGCGGGCTCGATACGCTGATCGGCGAGGGAGGCGTAAAAGTGTCGGGAGGCGAGAAACAGCGCCTCTCGATTGCGAGGGCGCTCCTGCGGAAGCCGGATCTCCTTGTGTTCGACGAAGCGACGTCCTCGCTCGATTCCCTCACCGAAGAGGAAATCAGCGAGACGATACGGAACGTGTCCGACCAGCAGAACCACATCACGATTCTTATTGCGCACCGGCTCTCCACGATCATGCATGCCGACACGATTTATGTGCTCGAGAAAGGCCGTATCGTCGAATACGGGGCACACGATGCGCTCGTGGATGCGAAGGGGCTGTACTATGCCATGTGGCGGCAGCAGATAGGGGAGGCGCGTGTTCCGGCGCAGAGTTCCTTCGTGGGTGCAAGAGAACCTGTCCTGAAGAACTGAGGAGTGTTCCACCACAGATTGCCGCAACCCGATGGCCGCTGAACGCACACCGAACCGCCTGGTTCGCGAGAAGAGTCCCTACCTTCTGCAGCACGCACACAATCCCGTTGACTGGTTTCCCTGGGGTGAGGAGGCATTCGCCGCCGCCCGCACAAGGGATGTCCCCGTGTTCCTCTCGATCGGTTATTCCACCTGCCATTGGTGCCACGTGATGGAACGGGAATCGTTTGAGAACGGCGCGATCGCGTCGCTCCTGAATGAGAATTTCGTGTGCATCAAGGTCGACCGGGAGGAACGTCCGGACATCGACAGAATCTATATGACCGCCCTCCAGGCGATCGGGCAGAACGGCGGCTGGCCGATGTCGATGTTTCTCACGCCGGATCGGCAGCCGTTCTACGGCGGCACGTACTTTCCCCCTGAATCCCGGTTCGGCAGGGCCGGATTTCCCGACGTCCTGAGGAAGATCCGCAGCCTCTGGGCCATAGACAGGGCGAACGTGAATGAGTCAGCCCGGAGCATAACCGAATTTCTCAGGGATGCCGCGAGTGCGGCCGGGCCGGGAGAGATCCCGGGGACTGAGGTGATCGACGCCGCCTGGAATCAGATCTCCTCGACGTACGATCCCGTCCACGGCGGATTCGGCGGAGGGCCGAAATTTCCCCGCCCGGTGATATTCGATTTCCTGCTCCGGTATCACGCGCGGACCGGGGCGGATGCGCCGCTCGCAATGGTGACGCACACGCTCAGGGCGATGGCAGCCGGAGGCATCTACGATCAGATTGGAGGGGGTTTCCACCGCTACTCCGTGGACGGCGAGTGGCGCGTCCCGCATTTCGAGAAGATGCTCTACGACCAGGCCCAGCTTGTGCATGCGTATGTTGGCGCATGGCTCTGCACGCGGGAACCGGTGTTTTCCGCTGTGGCGCGCGAAACCCTGGAGTACGTCCTGCGCGACATGACCGACACGGAAGGCGGCTTTTACTCCGCGGAAGATGCCGACAGCCCCAGGCCGGAAAACCCGGAGGAGTCTGGCGAAGGCGCGTTTTACGTCTGGACAAGGAAGGAGATCGCCGGAGCCCTGAAAGAGGACGCCTCGCTCTTTGCCCGGTGCTTCGGCGTCGATGAGTCCGGAAACGCCCCGTTTGACCCGCAGCACGAGTTTACCGGCCGCAACATTCTGTACGTGCGGGCCGCGCCTGAGTCGCTTGCCGTCAGTTCCGGCATGAAGGCGGATGAAGTGAGGACGCGTCTCGACGCGGCGCGCGCGAAGCTCCACACCCTGCGGGCGACGAGACCGCGGCCGCTGAGGGACGACAAGATCCTAACGTCGTGGAACGGACTCATGATCGGCGCGTTTGCGCGGGGTTCGGCGGCATTCGGAGAGGGACGATATCTCGCTGCCGCGACGCGCGCGGCGGAATTTGTTCTGGCGCATCTGAGGCAGAACGGGGCGCTCCTGCGGAGGTACCGGCAGGGGGAGTCGCGGATTGAGGCACATCTGGATGATTACGCCTTCTTCGTTGCGGGGTTGATCGACCTTTTTGAATCTTCGGGAGAGGGGCGCTGGCTTGAACATGCCGTTGAGCTCACTGAAGAGCAAATCCGGATATTCCATGACGCACTCGGACAGGGGTTCTTCGACACGTCGGGGAACGACGCTACCGTGCTTGTAAGGATGAAGGAACAGTATGACGGGGCCGAACCGGCGGGGAATTCAGTGGCGGCGATGAATCTTATACGCCTCTCCAGGATCATCGACCGGCCGGAGTGGGAGACGCTCGCGTCGGACACCATCGCCGGGTTCGGCGTGACGCTTCGCGCGCATCCCGGCGTTCTTCCGCTGATGGCAGCCGCTCTTGATTATCATCTTACGGCCCCGAGGCAGGTCGTCATTGCGGGGGCTCCCGGCGATCCGCGTACCCGGGAGATGAGTGGAATTCTTGCCGCGAGGTATCTCCCCACCACTGTGACAATCCTTCTTGATCCGGGACCGGACGGGGACGGGCCGCGGACGCTGAATCCCTTCTTCCGGACCCTGAATCCGACCGGAGGAGAGCCGGCAGCATACGTGTGCCGGAATTTCGTCTGCGATCTTCCGGTGAGGACCGCGGATTCCCTCGCGGCGCTCATTGACGGGGAGAAGAGAGCGCCCGTTTAAGTGTACGGTCTGGTGGGAGAGTGGATAGAGAGGGAGACAACCCCGCATGCCATTGGGCGAAGGGGGAAGTCGCCCGTATCGGCGTCAGTGGAGAGCCTTGTGAAGCGTCCAACCGGGTTTCCTGTTCCGGAGGTTCTCGACGCCTCTCCCGCTGCCGAGGTCGGATGCGACCTGATCGGCAAACCGGGCTGCCTGGACGCCGTCAAGAAACCAGTCGGAGCTCAGTGTCTTCCTGAAAAGGAATCTGTTTTTGCTGACGCGAACGACCCAGGAGGATCCGAGAGCGGCCCTCTGCTCGACACTGATAGTGTACCCGTTTATGGATTTTTCTGACATGGCAACCGTTACTCCGGATTTGTAGCAATAGTACGCAGAAGAGCAGAGAAGTTCAACATGGCGGAATTCATAGAGGTTAACGACGGGCTCCGCATACCGGAAAGTGAGCTTTCGTTCTCGTTTGCGCGGAGCGGGGGTCCGGGAGGTCAGAACGTGAACAAGGTCTCCACGCGCGTCGAACTCCGGTTCGATATCGGTGCGTCCCGGACGCTCGATGCGGGGCAGAAGAGCATGCTCCTCGCCGCGCTCGGTCCGAGGGCCGTGACCGGCGGAATCCTGCGCGTCAGGTCGGACGCTTCGCGAAGCCAGTGGAAGAACCGCCAGGATGCCGTCCGGAAACTCGCCCGGCTTCTCTCCCACGCGCTTGAGCCCGTGAAAAAGCGTGCGCCATCGCGACCTACGCGTGCTTCCCGTGCTGATCGGCTGGAGTCGAAGAAAAGGGCAGGCGCGCTGAAACGGACGCGGGGACGTATAAGGGGGGATGAGTGATCCTCGTCCTGCCTCAAATCCAGTCGCGTATATGAACTTTTCTCGATGTCGTGACTCGACATCTTCCAACATGGACCATTCGCTATATTGCGCTGGCGGTGAATTTTCCGTACCTTGAACGGGTAATTCCGCGCCACTCTCGCAGCACGCTCCCCGCGGCTTCTTTCTCATCGATTGCACTTCAATCAGAGGGTCAGCATTTCAATGAAAATCGACGCCATCCTGCACGCGCTTCTGCCGAAAGACGACAGTTTCTTCAACCTGTTCGAAAAGGACTCCACCAACCTCCTCCTGGCGGCGACGACATTCAGGGACATGATGTCCAACGGCATATCGAAAGAGGAACGGGGACAGAAGATCAGGAAGATCGAAGAGATCGAGCACCGGGGGGACGAGATAACCCACCAGATATTCAAGGCGCTGGGGACGACGTTTATTACCCCGTTCGACAGGGAGGACATACATATTCTTGCTTCCAAACTCGACGACATACTTGATTACATACAGGGTGCCGCCACCCGGATCGTCCTCTACCGGGTGGACACAATCTCGCCGGAAGCTGAAAAGCTCGCGGCACTCGTGTACGACGGGGTCGTCGAGCTGAACAAGGCGATTCCGAAACTGAGAGACCTCAGGAACGCGGATGCGATAAATGAGAGTCTTGTCAAGATCAACAGCATGGAAAATGAGGCCGACGACATATTTGAGCGTGCAATTGCCAACCTTTTTGACACATGCACGGACCCAATACAGATCATCAAGCTGAAAGAACTTCTCGTCAGTCTCGAGACTGCGACAGATCAGTGCGAGGATGCGTCCAACGCCATTGAGTCAATACTCGTGAAGAACGCCTGACATGGTAACAATAGTTCTGAGCGTTATCGGCCTGGCCCTTGTCTTTGATTTTCTGAACGGGTTTCATGACGCCGCCAACTCCATCGCCACCGTTGTATCCACCCGCGTGCTTACGCCGAGAAAGGCCGTTGTGTGGGCCGCATTTTTCAATCTCGTCGCTGCACTCGTGTTTGACGTTCACATTGCCAAAACGATCGGCAAGGGGCTTGTGGAGATCGAGGACGTTACCGTATATGTCATTATGGCCGGGCTTCTTGGAGCGATTGCCTGGAACCTGATCACCTGGTGGTTCGGGATTCCATCGAGTTCCTCGCATGCGCTGATCGGCGGGTACGGTGGGGCGGCTGTCGCGAAAGCAGGTTTCGGCGCTATCATAATGTCCGGTTGGATCAAAACGCTTATGTTCATCGTCCTGGCCCCCATCCTGGGGATGGTCCTCGGGTATTTTTTGCAGGTTGCAGTTCTCTGGATCGTGAGGAATTCCTCGTACGAGAAGGTGAACGTGGTTTTCCGCAAGCTTCAGCTCCTTTCCGCCGCGCTCTACAGCCTCGGACACGGGACGAATGACGCGCAGAAGACAATGGGGATCATAACGGGCCTCCTCCTGACAGCCGGATTTCTCAGTGAATTTCAGGTCCCTCTCTGGGTTATACTGATGTCGCACTGCGCGATCGCGCTCGGCACGCTTTTCGGAGGGTGGCGGATCGTGAAGACCATGGGCTCGAAAATTACAAAATTGAAGCCCTCGGACGGTTTTTGCGCTGAAACTGCTGGAGGAATCACGCTCCTGCTGACCGCGTATTTCGGCATCGCCGTCAGCACGACGCATACGATTGCGGGGGCCATCATGGGGGTCGGCGCCACGAAGCGGCTTTCGGCTGTCCGGTGGGGTATCGCAGGAACGATGCTCTGGGCCTGGATACTCACCATTCCCGCATCTGCGCTCGTAGCGGCGGCCTGTTACTATCTGATCATCGGCGTGCAGACACTTGCGCGCTAGGAGCGGTTACTGTCAGGATTTTTCTTGACAGAGCGGCGTCAATTGACTATATTATGGCATTATGTCACGATTCAATTCCACGAAGCGGCACCATCATCACCATCACGCGCACGTCGTGTGCGCATATTCGTATTCCGATGGGGTGACGGCCGGCTGATGGAATGAGCATCAGTGATCAAAGAAGCCCTTCCCGGAATACGGGACGGGCTTTCGTCGTTTCTGGGGGTGAATCTTCACAGTTATGTCACGCTATCAGAAGGCTAGCAGGATGAACCGCGATATCGTCGGGTTGCCGGCGGGGTACAGGGACCTCCTGTTCCGGGACGCCGAAGTGCGCAGGGGGATCGAAAATGAATTTGCTTCGGTGTTCGCCTCGGCGGGTTTCAGGGAGATCATCCCCTCTGCAGTGGAGTACCTCGACCTCTACACACGGGGTAATCAGGGGATCCGTGAGAGGGCGATGCGGTTTCTTGACAGGGAGGATAATCTCCTGGCCCTTCGTGCCGATTTCACCCCGGCGGTGGCGAGGATTGTGACGGCGCACCTCCGCGACATGCCCTCGCCTGTCCGCGTGTGGTACAGCGGCCCCGTGTTCAGAAAAACAGACCGCCACCGAGGGCAGTACCAGGAATTCAGCCAGATAGGGGCCGAGCTCATCGGGGGGAACCCGGCCGGGGCCGATTGCGAGATCCTCGACGTTGCACTGAACTGTCTCTCGAAATCTGGATTCCCCGACGCGTCGGTCCACGTCAATCACGCGGGGATATTCCGCGGCATCGTCAACGGGCTGGGACTCGGAGCGTCGGAGCTTGCCGAAGTCCGTTCCGCGATTGACAGGAAGGATATGCGCGCTCTGGGTTCGCGCCTCGAGGAACTCGGCGTCAAGGGGTCGGTAAGAGGGCAGGTGGGTACACTCTCCCGGTGCGTGGGGGATTCGCGCGCGCTCGCCGCCGCGGCCTCCTCGATCGAAAACGAAGAATCGCGTGAAGCGATCGCCTCACTTGAATCGCTCGCCTCCCATCTTCCTCAGTGGCGGGAGAGGATAACATTTGACCTCACAGAGATCGATGAAATGGAATACTATACCGGCGTCATGTTCACGTTTCTCAGCCCCGCGCATTCCGTCGAACTGGGGCGGGGGGGGAGGTACGACTCGCTCATGCGCGAGTTCGGCACTGATCTCCCGGCTGTCGGCTTTTCCTTCTCCATGGACTCACTCGGCGAGTGCGCATGAAGAACTGTGTCCGCATCGCACTCCCGAAAGGGAGATTGTATGATTCCGGTACTGCACTGCTTGCCCGGGCCGGCATCGAGATCGCCCCGGCAGACGGATCACGAAAACTGGTCTTTCCTGACAGGGACGGCAGGTTCGAATTCATCCCCCTCAAGCCGGTGGACATTCCCGTGTACGTTGAATCGGGGACCATTGACGCCGGGATCGTGGGAAGCGACATACTCCGTGAAGTTGAAGCGGATGTGTACGAGCCCGTGGATCTCGGGATCGGCAAGTGCCGGCTCGTCCTTGCCGCTGCCTCGGGCCTTGCGCTCCCCGCAGCCGGATCCCTGCGGGTTGCGACGAAGTATCCGCGAACCACCGAGCGCTTCTTCCGTGGGAAGCAGCTTCATGTGCATATCGTGAAATTGGACGGCTCCGTCGAAATTGCGCCTCTCCTTGGACTTGCTGATGCGATTGTGGATCTCGTTGAGACCGGGAGGACGCTCCGGGAAAACGGGATGCGGGTCATCGAGGACGTCGCTTCGGTAAGCGCAAAGCTCATCGTGAACAGGACGGCGATGAAAACCAAATCTGTGGACGTCCGGCATCTTATAACTCAACTGGATACGGTTGTCTATGAAAATCCTGGACAGCAGGACTGAACCGCGGGCCGTTGCGCGTCTTGCCGAACGCAGGCTCGAACCGGACGCGGCAATTGACGCCCGCGTCCGCGAGATCGTGGAGAGGGTCCGCAAGGAAGGGGACGAAGCGCTCACGACGCTCACGCGGCAGTACGACTGCAGGTTCATCGATTCGCTCGGCCTCCGCATATCCCGGAAAGAAGTGGCAGGCGCATATGAAACCGTAAGCACAGGCTTCCTCAGGGCGCTGCGCGCGGCCGGAAAAAACATCGCGCGTTTTCACAGGAAGCAGCTTCCCCGGTCATGGGAGATCAGGGGAGGGGGGATGCGCCTCTCTCAGCGGTTCAGTCCCCTCTCCCGCGTCGGGATTTATATCCCGGGGGGGAAGGCCGCTTACCCTTCCACGGTGCTCATGAACGCACTTCCCGCGAGAATTGCCGGCGTCGGGGAGATCGCCATGGCGTCTCCGCCCGGGCCTGACGGGCGGCTCCCCCCTGAAGTACTTGTCGCAGCCTCGGAATCGGGGATCACCGAGATCTACAGGATCGGCGGGGCGCAAGCCGTCGCCGCCTTCGCATACGGGACAGAGTCGATACGGCGCGTTGACAAGATCACCGGCCCCGGAAACGCATACGTCGCCGCGGCAAAGAGGATGGTTTTTGGCGCCGTGGGAATCGACATGATCGCGGGCCCCACCGAAGTCGTCGTCGTGGCCGACGCCACTGCCCGGACGGAACTTGTCGCCGCGGACCTCATGGCGCAGGCGGAACACGACGAGCTCGCCTCTCCCATCTGCATCGTGCGCTCCCGCGCACAGGCCGAAAAGATAAGCCGCGAAGTCGAGGTCCAGCTGGAAGCCGCGCCGCGCAAGGCGATTGCCCGCAAAGCGTTCGAAGGGCAGGGGGTGATCATTGTGGCGGGTTCGGAGAAGGAATCCGCCGATATCGTCAACGCGCTTGCGCCCGAACACCTCGAGCTGATGGTGAAGAATCCGCGCTCGTATGCGCGCCACGTCGTCAACGCCGGATCGATATTCCTCGGATCCTGGTCCACCGAGGCTCTCGGTGATTATGTTGCGGGACCGAACCACACCCTTCCCACGTCAGGGTCTGCGAGGTTCTCTTCCCCCCTGGGAGTGGCGGACTTTATGAAGTTCTCGAACGTCATCGACGTCTCGCGCTCCGCCCTCAGGAGGCTTGCGCCCCATGTGCGGGAGCTTGCGCGGGCCGAGGGGCTTTTCGCTCACGAGAAGTCTGTGATGATGCGGGAGGAGGGACTGTGAGATCACTTCTGCGCCCGCACATCGGGGGCATTGCGGAGTACACGCTTGAACACCGGGAGTGCCGGATCAAGCTTAATCAAAACGAAAATCCGTACGATCTTCCGGAAGAGATTCGCAGTGAAATCCTCCGCCGGGTTGCTGCCGAACACTGGTCCCGGTACCCCGAATTCGTCCCGTCGCGTCAGATGGCGAAGGTCGCTGCATTCACCGGGTGGAGGGCGGACGGTGTTCTTCTGGGAAACGGGTCAAACGACATTCTGCAGCTCCTGTTTGCATGCGCACTCGATGCGGGACGCGGGGTCGTGATCAGCCAGCCGACGTTTACGCTCTACAGGCTGCTTGCCGAAGCGCTCGGGGCTCCGGTGCGCAATGTCCCGATGACACGCTCGTTCACTGTGGATACCGACGCCGTCATTGAAGCCGTGAATACAACGGATGCCGCAATGCTCGTCCTCTGTTCTCCGAACAATCCCACCGGAGGCCAGATTCCGGTTCCGGAGGTCGAGCGGATACTCAAGTCCACCCGGGCCCTCGTGGTGCTGGACGAAGCGTATGTCCATTTTGCGGGCGCATCCGCGGTGCAGCTCCTCGCGCGTTACGAGCGGCTCGTCGTGCTCCAGACGTTTTCAAAGGCGATGGGGGCGGCGGGACTCCGGTTCGGCTACGCGCTCCTCTCGCCCGATCTGGCGCGGCAGCTGACGAAGGTCAAGCTCCCGTACTCGGTCAATATCTTTACGCTCATCGCGGCGGAGGTGTTCATTGACAGGTGGGAAAGCCTGAAATCATGGATTGGCGCCCTTGTCTCGGAACGGAGCCGCCTCTTCACCGCCCTTGATGCGATGGAGGGGATCCGGCCGTATCCCTCGGACGCCAACTTCATCCTGTTCGAGACGCTCCGGAGGTCTCCTGCGGAGATATTCTCGGCGCTCCTCTCTCGGGGGATACTGATCCGGGATGTCTCCCGGTACCCGATGCTTGAACGCGGGCTTCGCGTCAGCGTCGGGACTCCGGAGGAAAACACCCAATTTATCGACGCACTCGGGGAGGTCCTATGAGCCGCGAAGCGGCAATTGAACGTACGACGGCGGAAACATCGATCCGGCTCCGGCTTGACCTGGACGGATCCGGAGTCTACGATATCGCGACGGGGATCGGTTTCTTCGATCATATGCTCTCGCACATCGCCAGGCACGGGAGGTTCGATCTGACAATCGCGGCTACGGGGGACCTCCACGTCGACGACCATCACACGGTCGAAGACGTAGGAATCTGCCTCGGGAAGGCGATCGCCGATGCCCTCGCCGAGAAAAGAGGCATCGAACGTTTCGGCACCGCGTTTGTGACAATGGACGAAGCACTGGCAAGGACCGTGATCGACCTGAGCGGGCGGAATTATTTCGTATTTCTCGCGGGTTTCTCGCGCGATTCGATCAACGGGTTTTCGCTGGAGCTCGTGAATGAATTCTTCAGGGCGGTTGCCGCGGAAGGCAAGATGAACCTTCACATCGCCCTTCTGTACGGAGCAAACGCGCACCACCAGGTCGAAGCTATATTCAAATCCTTCGGGCGCGCCCTCCGCGCGGCGGTCGAGAAAACGGGAGGGGACGAGATCCCGTCGACGAAAGGAGTCCTATGATCACCGTTGTCGACTACGGAATGGGGAATCTCCGCAACGTGATGCGCGCCTGCGCGGAGATCGGCGTCAGGGCGGCTGTGACGTCGGATCCGGATGCCGTGCGCAAAGCCGGGTGGCTGATACTCCCCGGCGTCGGCGCCTTCGGCGAGGCCATGCGGAAGATTGAAGAGCTGGGGCTCCGGAGTGCGATCGTCGACCATGCAAGGGCGGGACGGCCCCTCCTCGGGATCTGTCTCGGCATGCAGCTTCTCCTCGACTCCAGTGAAGAGTCTCCCGGCGTGACCGGGCTGAACCTGATCCCGGGAGTGGTCCGGAAACTCGACGGCGGTGTCAAGGTTCCCCATATCGGATGGAACGACGTTGTTCCCGTCTCCCCATCCCCTCTTTTTCCCGATCAGAACGAAAAACTGGTCACGTACTTCGTTCACTCCTTTTATGTCGGGATAATCCCCGAGACCGTTGCCGTGACCGAATACGGCGTGCGCTACTCGGCGTCGGTCCGGAAGGGGAGTGTGTACGGAGTCCAGTTCCATCCCGAAAAATCACAGATCGCCGGGCTGAATCTTCTCAGGCGTTTCACGCTCGTCAAACCGGCCTCCTGGTCCGAATGATAGAGATCATTCCCGCAATCGACGTAAAAGACGGCAAGTGTGTCCGGCTCAGACAGGGGAAGGAAGATTCTGGGACGGTCTATGCAGCGGACCCTTTCGACGCGGCCGTCCGGTGGGCCGGAGAGGGGGCGAGGCGGCTCCACCTGGTGAACCTCGACGGAGCGTTCGGACGGGAATCGAAGATCACGGATCTCCTCCGGAGAATCTCGTCACTGAAAGGCCTGAGCGTTCAGTTTGGCGGCGGCCTGAGATCACACGACGCGATACGGGGCGCGTTCGACGCGGGCGCGTCTGCTGTTGTCCTGGGGACGGCCGCGTTTGAGAACAGGGAGCTTCTGGCTCAGGCCCTGCGGGATTACGGAGCGGAGAGTGTCATCGTCGCCATCGACGCGCTTGATGGAAACGTCGCCACCAGGGGATGGACCGAGCTCACCGGGCGGGATGTTCTCGGCGCGGCGCGGGATCTGCGCAAGGCCGGAGTCCGGGAGATTCTCTGTACGGACATCGGGCGCGATGGGATGATGAGCGGCCCCGACCTCGCCACGCTCGGGAATCTGTCCGGGACCGGACTTTCGGTGATCGCCTCGGGGGGGATTTCGTCCCTGGCGGACCTCCGCGCACTCCTGACTCCGGCATTTGACCACGTCACGGGGGCCATCATTGGGAAGGCCCTGTACGAAGGGAAGATCGATCTCGCCTCGGCGCTCGCATTTGTGGGAGCCAGCTCGGGACGGGTGATGCCTTCATCGCCACAATAGCTGGAAGCACAATCATGCTTCGAAAGCGGATCATACCGTGCCTTGATCTGAAAGAAGGGAAGGTTGTTAAAGGGGTCAAGTTCATCGACCTCGTGTCGATGGGGGACCCGGCCGCACACGCACTGTATTACAACAACGAAGGAGCTGACGAGCTCGTCATACTCGATATCACGGCTTCGCACGAAGCACGCGGGACCCTTGTTCACGTCGTTGAGGCTGTGGCGGAGAACCTGTTCATCCCGTTGACGGTGGGAGGGGGCGTGCGGACTGCGGACGATGTACGGGCGCTGCTCCTGGCGGGCGCTGACAGGGTCAGTCTCAACACATCCGCTGTAAGCCGTCCTGAGCTCATTAGTGAATCCGCAGAGCGATTCGGCACGCAATGCGTCGTTTCGGCAATCGATGCCAGGAGACGGGACCCGGCCTCTCCCGGTTGGGATGTGTATGTATACGGCGGGAGGGAGAATACCGGGAGAGACGCCATCGAATGGGCCGCCGAGGTGGAATCCCGCGGCGCAGGGGAGATTCTCCTCACGAGCATGGACAGGGATGGAACGCAGATCGGTTATGACTGTGAACTTCTGCGGGCCGTTACGGAGGCCGTGTCAATACCGGTGATCGCGTCCGGTGGTGCGGGTACGATGGAGCATTTTGCCGATGCATTTACGCTCGGCGGCGTGGACGCCGTCCTGGCAGCGTCTCTGTTTCACACGCGCGCAATGACGATCAGGGATCTGAAGAACTTTCTGTCGAAGAAGGGGGTGCCGGTTCGATGAAAATACCGTCCATGGAGAATCTTCGGTTCGATGACCGGGGGCTCATTCCCGCGGTGGTCCAGGATGCGGAAAGCGGCGCCGTTCTGATGCTTGCGTACATGAACCGCGAAAGCCTCGCACGGACATTTGAAACAGGGGAGACGCATTTCTGGAGCCGGAGCAGGAACACGCTCTGGCACAAAGGCGAGACCTCCGGGAATTTCCAGACGGTGCGGAGCATCAGGTACGACTGTGACGCGGATGCGCTGCTCGTGAATGTGGACCAGAAGGGACAGGCATGTCACACGGGTGAATACAGTTGTTTCTTTACTCCGCTTGGGGAGGAGGGCGCAGGTGCTGCCGGGTTCGGCGAAGTGATGGGGAACCTCGCCCGCGTAATCCATCAGCGGAATCTCGAAAGGCCAAAGGACTCCTACACGGTGAAGATGCTTGACGGCGGCATTGACAGGATTCTGAAGAAGGTAGGTGAGGAGGCGGGCGAGGTCATCATTGCGGCGAAGAACCACCGTCCGGAGGAGATTTCCTGGGAAGTCGCAGATCTCCTGTATCATACGCTTGTGATGCTTGAGTCGGAGGGAGTGTCCCTGTCGCTGATTGCAGGGGAGCTGGAAAAGAGGGTGGGGCAGCGGAGACATGATAAGTAGTGCCAAACGGGTCGCATTCGGCAGTTCGTAGCGTCCGCCCCGGTTGTTGACACTGTGTCTTTTTTTTGTTATCGTAAGTCTTGCATTCCGCGATAGCTCAATGGTAGAGCATGCGGCTGTAAGGTCTGCTTGAAGGAAACTCTGTGCTGTGTTTCGTTGGTCTTCACGCAGGAATAGCAGCTTACCCGAGTAATCGGGTTTGACAAATCGGGTGAATTCAGGGAAACCTAAATCCCGCCGCCGGTGGGACAGGGCAATCCTGAGCGAAGTCCCGCCAAGAGGAGCTTTGTGTGGCGGGAAACGTGCAGAGACTAGGGGATGAG
>PMJQ01000063.1 GCA_003157485.1 Ignavibacteriota bacterium | reverse complement strand
CCATGTGTCCCAGAGGTGGACGGTGTGCATCAGCCCCCCGAGATATCCGGGGCTCCCCTCGACAAGGCACTGCGCCGCGGCCGGCGAATTTGAAAACCTGCCGTTCTCTTTTTCGAGAAGCCCCATCGCGCAGAGCGCATTCATCAGCCGGTCCGTTGCGCGGGGATCCGTGCCAAGAAGCGAGGCGATGCCGCCGGAGGTGTGCTTTCCACCTCCGAGCGCCGTGAATATACCAAGCTCATGTGCGGTAAGGAGTATGCGGCTCTCCTGGAACGCGTACGCGATACCACGGATCTGTTCGCGCGTCTTCATGTCAGGCATGTCTGCACCTTCGTAAAGTATCACCCCTGCAGGGGTTTCCCGAGGCGAAAGGAATGGACATACAGTTTCAAAATCAACAGTGACGCGGGAGATTCTCGATTGATTCTTTGACCTATTTCGCGTAACGTATACGGCAGAAAGGACTTACCCAATGACTTCCACACCGCGCGTTCAGCGGCTTCACGGCGGGACCCCGATACTGAGGCGGATTGAAGACCACCCCTGGGAGAACCGGGTCACATTCAATCCCGCCTGCGCGTTCGTCCAGGAGCGACCGCTGATGGAATCCATCGTCTCTTCTCTTCCCTTCGACGCATCCACGAAGGAGCTCCTTCTGAAGCAGGATGGGCTCTGCTTCCTGCTCTACAGGGCACAGGGGGCGCGGCGGGACGACTACGACCACACGCGCTCGTCGATGGGCCTGGCGGTTCTCAGTCCCGGGCTTGATCTCCTCGCGCGTCACGACCGGCCCGTCATGCTCCCCGATCAGCCGTATGAAGACCTCGGCGTGGAGGACGCCCGGATCACGAGGGCGGGGGACCGGTACTACGCGTTCTACACGGCGTATCACTCAGGCAAGCCCGCCAACCGGGTCCGGATCGCGATCGCCAGCACGAAGGACTTCTCCCGGTGGGAGAAGCACGGGCTCCTCAAAGGAGACTTCAACGGGATCGACAACAAGAACGCGATGCTTTTTCCCGGCAAGATCGACGGAAAGTACATCATGTTTCACAGGCCGATGGAAGGACCCGGACGCATGTCGATACACTGGGCGGAGGCGAACGACGTTCTGGGTCCGTGGAAGACGCGCGGACTTCTCATGAAGCCGCTCGGGAATCCACTCTATGCGGACACCTGGACGGGCGGAGGGCCTCCCCCACTGCTCCTTCCCGACGGCCGCTATCTCATCATTTATCATAACGGGAACAGAAAAGCGGACAACTCACGCGTCTACGAACTCGCGGTCGCCATCGGCGATCCGCACGCGAAGGGGTTCATCACCAGGAGGGACGAACCGCTGATGAGCCCTGAAACGCCCGCCGAGACGCAGGGGGACGCGGACCTCGGCGTGAACAACGTTGTCTTCGCGTGCGGGTGCTACACATACAGGGGCGATCTGTACCTCCCGTACGCGGGAGCAGACAGCGTCGTCTGCGGCGCGAAGATCGCCGCCGCGGAGATCGCCCGTTACGCAGCGGAGAAGTAGTCGCGCTTTAACGGAGCGAGCCGACCCTGAGGCTTTTCCTGAACCGCCGCGGCGAGATATCCGACTCGCAATGCACGGTCCTCGCCCCCCCGCCGTCGATATCAAAGACATTGTCGTCAAAGACCACATCCGTTCCCTCCACTTCGAGCCGCACCCCGCGCGCAATGTTCCTGGCACGCACAGTCACCGCATACGACATTCCCGGACCGCGCGCGACGGACCAGGTGAGGCCGGGATCGGGAAGAGCGGTGTGTTTGAGCTCGGCGAAGTAGTACCGGTTCTCGACGGACATGCCGTTCTCCGCCGTAAACCTTGCCAGAAGGTAATGACACCTGCAGTCGACCCCCCGGAGATCCTCCCGCTTCACGGTCATCCACCGGGCTGACGCATCGGCATTCAGCCGCAGGCGCTCGGTCCACTTCCGCGCCGCCTGTCCTCCGAACGAGACCAGCGAAACCTCGAGCGTCCCCGCCGCGGGAACCGGCAGATCGCTCGTGACCCAGACCTCGGCGCCGCCGCCGGCTCCCCTGAAGCTGACGAGGAGAGGGGCAAAGAACCGCCTGGCAAAATAATACGCCGCCTTGGGACGCAGCGCGCTGTCGATCACCGACCAGCTCGTGACGGGCCAGCAGTCGTTCAGCTGCCAGAAGAGAACTCCGGCGGTGCCGTACTTGCGCCGGCGCCAGTGCTCGGCCGCACGCTTCAGAGCCTCCCCCTGCACGATCTGGCCCTTCGTCACAAAATCCTCAAGGCTCTCCGGCACGCGGTGGTGCGCCGCGAGGAAACGGAAAAGCCTCTCCGTCCCCTCCACCTGCTTGTTGTGATGTTCCATCACCTCGCTCTGCGGGTACCTGTCGGAGGGGATCGTCACGTTGAGGAATGTCGGGAGGTTCGCCGGTCCCTGGAATCCGAATTCGGTCACGAACCGCGCGTTGTCCTTTTCATATTCCGGATAGTCCTTCCAGAGACTCCAGACTTTCCACTGGTGGTGATTTCCGTTCGATTCGTCATTGGGGAGTCCTTCGCCGAACGGGGAACTCCTCCAGTACGGCCGCGTTCCGTCGAGCCTCCTGAGGACGGACGGGAGGACGTCCCGGAATATCTTCGCGCCTTTCATATCGTCGGGGCTCTTCCCCGGGTGTTCCGTGCAGTAGATCCACTCACACTCGTTGTTCCCGCACCAGAGGACGATGCTCGGATGGTTGCGGAGCCGCGCCACCGCCTTCTCCGCCTCGTCCCGCACCTGAGCGATGAACCACGGGGAGTCGGGGTATTCGCCGCAGGCGAACATGAAATCCTGCCATACCATGAGGCCGAGCCTGTCGCACAGGTCGTAAAAGACGTCTTCTTCATAGAATCCTCCCCCCCACACGCGTATCATGTTCATGTGGGCGTCCTTCGCCATCCGGAGGAGCCGGTCATACGTCGCGGGGGCGATCCGGGGGATGAACGTATCCGCGGGGATCCAGTCCGCGCCCTTGCAGAATATCTTCCGTCCGTTCACCTCGACAATGAACGACTTCCCCTCCCGGTCCTTCGCCTGCAGGAGCCGCACCGTCCGTATGCCGAACCTGACCTGTTTCTCATCCAGGACCTGTTCCCGGTCAATGAGCGTAAAAACTGCCGAGTAGAGGGGCTGTTCCCCGTGGCCGTTCGGCCACCAGAGGTGGGGATCGGGAACGGTCACCGTCAGCTCCACGCTCCCCCTCCGCACGTCGCGCACATACTCGGCAGCGCGATCCGGCCCACCCAGGAAGAGGCGGAGAGCCAGCGGCCCGGTTCCGGCGCGGATAACACGCGCGGAGAATTTGACGACGGCTTTCCCGGCCGACACGGAAACCACCTTCGCACAGGGATCCGCGAGCCGTCCGCCCGAGAACGCCTCGAGCACAATGTCCCGCCAGATTCCCGACGTCGTGAGCTTCGGCCCCCAGTCCCAGCTGAACGAATATTGCGCTTTCCTGGCATAGACGCGGTGAGATTCCAGCGCAACCTCGAGCCGCCCGTTCTGCCCTTCGAGCTGCTTCGCCCGGAGGACCGGAGAATCGAAGCGCACGCTCAGGACGTTCTTCCCCTCACGCAGGAACCGCCTGACAGGAAATCGATGTTCGACGAACATGTCCGCGGTGGACCCGACGACGCGCCCGTTACACCGGATTGTCGCGTATGTGTCGAGGCCGGCGGCGACGAGGTCGACCGCGGCCTCCGCGAGGAACCCCTGCGGAACACGGAACTCCTTCCGGTACTCCCAAGCGATCCCGTCGACCCACTGCACGTCCTTCTCCTGCATCCTGTAGAAAGGATCGGGGATGAGGCCGCACGCCATGAGGTCGGTGTGCACCGTCCCCGGCACGGAGGCAGCATGCCAGCGGAGCGCCTCCCTCCGGGAGACCTCCAGCGGGGTGCCCGATTCAATCGCTCTGAACTGCCACGCCCCGCCAAGATCAAGTGTCTTCATTGTCGAATATGGCCCGTTGTCATTCCGCGGTCACGCGGTCACGAAGAGCGGTCACCCCGCGGTCACGCGGCAGAGAGCGCTCGCGTGATGACCTGAAAAGCGGTCACACAAGGCGCTCGCGGGGTGAGCTGAGAAGCGCTCATTTTACAACTACAAGCCGCCGGCTCTGCGCGAAATCCCCCGACTGCAGCCGGTAGAAGTATACGCCGCTGGCGAGATTGGAAGCGTCAAACCGCACGGTGTACGTCCCGGGATCCTTTATGCCGTCGACAAGCGTCGTCACGTCCCGCCCCAGGACGTCGTACACCCGGAGCGTCGTCCGCTGCCGGCGGGCGACATCGAACCGGATGTTTGTCGAAGGGTTGAAAGGGTTCGGAAAGTTCGCGTACAGCCCGAACGCCGGAGGGACCTCCTCAGCCGTGACGGGGCGGACGCCGCTTGTAAAGTCGGAGAGCGAGGCGATCTGCGCGAGGCCGAGCCCGTAGTCATAGAGGCGCACGTCATCGAGGACCCCGTTGAAACCGTACAGGTTGTCCGTCGGAAGATCCTGTCCCATCGTCAGCGCGTACGACGTCGTGTTGATGAGGCCGGAGAACGGGGTGAACGCATTCAGCGCGCCGTTTATGTAAAGCTCCATGTCGGTCCCGTCGTACCTGGCAGTGACGTTCATCACGCTATCGAGGACCAGGGGTGAGGCGGAATCGAGATCCCTCGTCTGGAGGGCGGCATTCTTCACCGTCCACCGGAGGGCGTTTGTCCCCGGCGTGACGGAAATCTTCCACCTGTTCTGCCAGCTTCCGTGGGAGATGATGTACTGCTCGCGCCCTGCGTAAAGCGCAGCCGGCTTCACCCAGAGGTTCACCGTAACGGCGCTCTGGAAGTTGAGCGCGGAGTCGTCCGGCACGACGATGGAGGCCGCCGAGCCGTCGAATGCATAGGCGCCCGAGGGGTGACCGAGCCGGTCATTGGCCGGCACAACCCCGCTCGCGCTGCCGTTGTGGCCGTTGCCGCTCGCATCCGATGCGCTCCCGTCCATCGGGTAGTACGCGACGAGGTTCCCTGTCTGCTGGACGGAAAGGTCGCGCACTTCAAGGCCGATGCTGTCAGCGTCATGCCCCCCCTTCCCGTCGTCCACGCTCACGCGGACCACGTCATTCGAGGGGGACGCGGGGGCGCGCCACGCGACTGCGGGGCCGGTCCCGCTTATCGATCCGGCGGATGCGCTCCACGTGAACGTGAGCGCGTTTGAATCCGGGTTGCTGACGACACACGAAACGGCGGACGAGGCCCCGAGGTCCACTTTCCGCGGCAAGGCCGCCATCCTGAGTATCACGGGAGGATGGGTGATAAAAGCGACGACCTGAAGCGTGTCGCGGGCGGCGGCGTTCCCGCCGTGCCCGTCGTCGACAGTGCAGGTGACAACACAAACCCCCGGGGAGTCCGGCGCGGTCCACGTGACCACCGGACCGTTCCCGGCAATCGTACCCCGGGAAGCGCTCCAGGAGTACGTCAGCGCATCCGAGTCCCTGTCGGCGGCCGAACAGTAGATATTCACAGGGGTACGGACGGACATCCGGGCGGAATCAGGGGAGAGGCTCTTGATCCTCGGCGGGTGGTTCCCTGAATATCCGTTCCGGTAGTCCACGACGACGCTGTTGATCAGAGTCTTGTCGAGCACTTTCGTCATGGCCCCCCCAGCCGGCGCGATGACGACGACAGACACTGAGCCCGCAGAGATCGTCATGGAGACGGTCCCGGTCGCCCCCGTCGCAATGAACCCTTTCGTCACGGTATTGTACAGATCGTACGAACCTGCGCCGAGCGCGAGCGTCACCGCCGTATCGGAGGCGTATGGATTGAAGTAGCAGTACGTCGGATATGCGGCGGCGTGGAAATAGTCGGTCTTCAGGAGATCCAGGCGGAGAATCCCCGCCACATTCGTCGTGTCAATGATCCCCCCCAGTATCCCGGCATGCGCCGCGCCGTACAAGCCGAAATTCGTCGCCGCCCAGCCGCCCCGCGCCGCGTCGCCGGTGGCAAAAGGGGAAACGGCGCCGTCGCTCAGGCTGAACTGGTGCATCGATTCATGGGCGATCGAGGAGAGCGGGTCATACTGATGGGCCCATGCCGCGCTGTCCTGGTGATCGTCGGGGAGATAGCCCGCATAAAACAGACGCGAGGCATTTGCGACATTCAGCACCCATTTGCCGACCGCGCGTGCGTACCTGTCGTCGTAGCGCACCAGGGGAACCAGGGCCCCCGCCTGCTCCGCCCCGTTCATGAAGAACGCGTAGTCGTTCGACGTGCTTGCCTCGCCGATGAGCCCTGAGCAGTCATAGCCTCCCCAGTTCCCTACGATCGCGCCCCACTGCCGGAGCGTGAGGTTGCCGTTGGAGAAGCACCAGTTCATCATCTTCGTAACGTCGTACGACGTCCCGAGCTCGGCGTTCATCCGTGCGGCGATGTACGTGCCGTACGGGAGCTGGAGCTCGTACGAGGGGTTTGTCGCGTAGACGAGTAGCGATTCGAGGGAGAGCTCCGCCCCGATGCGGAAGTCCTGGTTCCCGGTCCGGCAATACGCCGCGTAGAGAAGCCAGGCGATCGCGCCGGCGGCCTCTGGCTCAGGGACGCTCGAATCGTTCGGCTTCATCGTGATGAGATTGAACGCGCGGTGGTTCACGTTCGCAAGGCTCCAGGGCTTCGTGCTCCCTCCCATCGCGGCGATCGCAGCGCGCCACCTCGATGCCACAACGGGGATCCTATTCCCGAAGTCCCCGGTCGCAGGATAAAGGCTCGCGATCTGGAACGCAAACACGTTCGGCATCGTCTCATACCACCAGTCATCCCCCGTCCCGGACGAAGGGGTGTTGAGATACACGTTCTGCCCGTCGGCGCCGTTGAACCACTCCTCGCCCATGACGACCCAGTTCGTCCCCGCCTGATTGCTTTTATTGATCCCGACGAGGCTCGCGCTGACGATCGCCGGCAGGCACGTCACCGCCTCCCCGCCGTAGCCCGGGGAGCCGACGTAGCTCTGTATCCTGAAGCACTCCTGACCCGGATAATTGACGGTGCCTGTGTAGAGCTGTATGAGCGGGAGATACCGGCCGGTCCTTGAGGCGTCGAATGCGATGGAATCGAAAGACGCGGCCACGGCCTTCCAGTTCCTCATGAGATAGGGGGAGGGAGCGTTCGGCATCCCGTCGATCCTGCCGATCGGTATCTGCTGCGCGAGCGATTCACCGGCGAAAAGCACCAGGAGGATTGCAGAGGCGAGCGCCGAGGGGAACGAAACTCCGACCCCGTTCTTCAGGGGATGTTCTCCTTCCTGCAAAAAGCCCTGCTCGCGTCCCCTTCGTAGACCGAGAGTTTCCCCGTAGCGGAGTCCCTCGCCAGCGTCACTTCCGTATCCGGCACTCCGCGGAAGAGCGCCCAGGAGAATTTGTCCTTCCGCCCGGCTGCAACCTTCCTGGAGTGAAGGCATGCCGCCGCCGCAGGATACCGTTCCACCTCGAGAATCGTATAGAGCGCTTCGATCGTTGATTCCGCCCCCGAGTTCAGATTCAGGGTGACCGAATCCCGGATCCCGTCGTAACACCTTCCCGTGGACGGGTCGTACATCGTCCTGCGTGCAGGATTGTTCCCCGTGAGCCACGAAGCGGCGAGCCCCGCCATAAGGAGGTACTCCCGGTCCCCCGTCGCTTCAAAGAGCCTTATGAGCCCGACGGCCATCGGCCGGACGCCGTAGGCGATCTGTTCGTATTCTTCCGGAGGCGCAGCGCCCGCAACGTCGCACGCTTTCAGGAATCCGTCCATCAACAGGCGGCCGTACCAGCCGCGCGCCTCGCGCGCCGCCGATCGTATCATGGCGGAGTCGTGAAGCGCCGCTCCCGCAGTTGCGAGCGCCTGCGTCTGGCCGTTTCCCCACATGTGCCACTGCGTCTCCCAGGAACGGTGGAGACCGTACGGGGGGGTCATTCCGTCCCCATCCTGCATGACGAGAAGCCCCCGGGCAAGCTCTGTGATGAACCGGGAGAGTGAATCATCAGGCGAGATCATCCGGTATTCCAGGAGCCCCAGAAGGAGTTCCGATGTTACGTCGGCTCCTGATTCGTACAGGAGCCACCGGGGGATCCGGTAGCCCCGGACGGTCCTCATACTGTCATACTCACTCAGCGACGCGGCGACGAGCGGCATCATACGGGCGACGCGCCCGGTGAGTTCCCGTGCAAACGCAGTGTCGCGCTCGGCGAACACCCTCCCTCCCATCGCCATCGCCCAGAGCCCGCGCGACGCCCACCATCCGAACGACTTCAGGCTCGTCCGCCCCGTCGTGTTGATCGTGTGATCGGAACGTACGAAGTTGTAGAACTCCCCGTCGGGCGCCTGCATCTGCATCACGAACCTGAGGAGCCCCCGGGACCGCCCGAGGGCGGCGGTGTCCCCCCTGAGCTCCCAGCTCCGCATGAGCATGACTGCAGCCCGGGCCGCATCATCGACGCATGCGATCCCTTCCGGGCCGGATTCCGCCGCCGCGACCCACCGGTAATCGGGGTAGTTCGCATAGATGTGGATGATTGTGACCGTTTCCCCTCCTAGGGAGATACGCTCCAGCAGGCGGTCGATGTGCGCGAAATTCACCGCGCCCGGCTGGCCCGGTCCGGCACCGGCAAGCGCACAGAGGAAAGGGAGCATCGCGAGTGTCATGATCCCGGCACGATCATGTTCTTGAGGGCGCGACCCTGGCGCAGGGAGTCGAGGGCGTCGTGAACCCCCTCGAGAGGATATCCCTTCACGTCAAGTGGGCCGACGCGCACAACGCCCCCCTTCAGGAGCGCGATCGCGCGCCCGAACGTATGAGGGTTGACGTAGGAGCCCGCGATCGTGAGCTCACGGAAGTAGACCGCATTCGGTTCCAGCGGAATCGTCTCGCCGATGGGGCAGACGCCGAAAAACAGGACCGTCCCTCCCCGCCGGGCAATTTCGAGCGACGCCCGCGCTGTTGACGCGGTCCCGGCACAATCGATAACGACGTCCGCACCGATGCCGGTCTCATCCATGACCGCCTGGCCGAGCGCGCCGGAGGCCGGATCGATCACGAGCGACGCTCCGAGGGAGGCGGCGATCTTCCGTTTGTGTTCCAGGGGCTCGCTCACGATCACACAGGCCGCGCCTCCGTGAAGCACGAGCTGGAGCATGACGAGCCCTATCGTCCCTCCGCCCAGTATGACGACGGTATCTCCCTGACGTATCCCGGCCCTGTCCATCCCGTGTACCGCGCAGGAGACCGGCTCGATGAACATGCTCTCCTCGGCGGTCAGCTCCTGCGGGATCGTGTAGAGTGCGGAGGCGGGGACGATGCTGTACTCCGCCATCCCGCCGTCGATATCCACGCCAAGGGCGCGCAGGTTCGTGCACAAATGCACGAGCCCCCTTCTGCAATATGCGCACCTTCCGCAGGATATGTTGGGGTCCACGGCGACATGTGTCCCCTCGGGTATCCCGTTCGGGTCGTTCCCCGGGTCCGTGACAAATCCCGCGTACTCGTGTCCCAGGACAACGGGAGGAGTGGAGCGCGATGTCCCGTCGACGATGTGTATGTCTGTGCCGCAGAGCCCGCATGATTCGACTTTCACGAGCACTTCACCCGTCCGGAGCGCGCGCAGAGGTTTCGATTTGACGCGAAGGGAGCCGGGTTTTTCGAGTTCGGCAACTTTCATTCGGATGCACCGTTATTGTCCATTGGGCCTGAGCTCAAGAACCTGTTTACGGAGCGTGCCGGGAAATGCGAACGTCGTGATCAGTGTGCTGTCAGGAGTCCGTTCGGACGCGAGTGCATCCACCTTACTCCCGTCAACGGATGCGTCGGCCGGGGAGGAACCCCCCGCGAAGCGCGCCACGACGCGGTGTCCGTCGAACGATGAAATGACGGCGCGGAGGCCGCGTCCTTTGACCGGACGGCACTCCCAGACGATCGCGTTGACGCCCGTCAGGCATGGCGTTGCCGGATCATCTCTGCCGAGCGTCCAATCAGCGCTCTGCATCTGATCAAGGGGGAAAACACCCGAGGGGGAAGGGATGCCGCCGGCGGAGAGGATCGCACGGTTTGCTCCCGTCCCGCGGATGTGGACCTGATGCAAAAGGCCGAACTCGACCGGGGCGGCGGCTGAAGGGAAAACCCCGCCCTGGTCACCGATGCCGATATTCCACTCCGTCTCCCTGAAACCCTCGAGAGCGTACACTGTCCCCAGGTAGAACCCTCCTGCCCAGAGGAATGAGGGCTTGTCAACGGCCCCGTACCGCTCCGAGGACGCGTCGGCGTACCTGTACTCATAGAATGCGGGCTGACCGCGGGGGCTGGCCGAGATCCCGTCGAGCGTCATGACCGTCCGGAAGAACCGGAGGGCTTCTTCAGTCCGTCCCGAAGCAACGAGCCCCTGGGCATACCACGCGTTGGCGTGAGGCCAGACGCCGCCGTTCGCATAGAAGTATGGGTCCCCCGCCTCGTTCGTCGGGAAACGGAAGTAGGTCCTGACGGAATCCGTATGGAAATCCGGAGGCATCACATTCCGCACGCCGATCCGTTCGTCCACGAGCTCCCGCCGTGCGGTTGCAAGGAGCGCGAGGGCCTTCTCGGGCGGGAGAAGGCGGTACACCGCTCCGAGGAGAGAGCCCATATAGAAGTGCCTGTCCCTGTCGTCTCCGTTCGCGTTCATCAGATATTCCGCGGTCGGATCCCACAAGCGGGAATTGAGCGCCCGCTCCATGCCGTCGGCGATGAGCTCGTAACCGGGGAGAAGGGAGAGATCACGGCGCATGAACGAGCAGAGGTAGAGATAGTCGCGCAGCGCGCGGATCGTGAGGATCGTGATGTATGACCGGGGGCCTTCCCTCCTTCCGATATCCCACCAATCGGGGCGGAACGCATACATCAGGCTGTCGCCGTGGCGCTGCGTGAGTATCTCCCCGAGGCTCCTGCGGACGAGCGGAAAGAGCCGCGCAACCTCCGCCGTGTCTGTGGTGTGGCGGAGATACCGTGCGACGATTTCGATGAACCAGAGGTGGTTCCAGTTGTCGGGCGTGCAGAGCTCCGTCTTGAATCCGTCGTCCCTCCAGTACCGGGCATGGGGGATGATCCCGTTCTCGGCCCATCCCGCGACAGTCTCCAGATCCCTCTTGACGCGACGTGCGTCAAACCAGACGGCGCTCAGATCGGTCAGGAGGACGTCGTGCGTAAAGAAGAAATTGTACTCGGCCGGGCAGGGCATCGGGACGATCCGCCCCCCGAGCGAATGCGCGTTGGAGGCCAGGAGCGCACACGCCCAGTCCGCCGACATGTCGACCGCCAGGTCTCCGGTGCGGGGAGCATGAGCGAGCTGCCGCCGGACGAGCGCATCGTACGCGGCAACGTCCTTCTCCCAGTTTTTCCCGAGCGCGGCCGAAGAGGGCTTCCACTCATTGAGCTCCGAGCTGAATATCGCAAGGCGGATCGTAATCCGGGCCAGCGGGGCGAGATTTTTCCTGTATGTGAATGCCGCAACGGGCCGCCCCTGTCGGTTGCGTGCGAGGGTTCGCCCTCCCGGTTCCGCATGCGACGTGAACCAGGAGGGATTCAGCGGATCGGCACCGAGGTCATCGGCGGAAGAGGTCCACGACTGCGGCGCATCCCCAAGGTTCTGCAGAACGACCGTCGCCAGCCGCGTTTCACTCTGGTCGAAATGCACGGCAATCGTCTTCGCTCCCGGATCGTACTCGGTCCATGCACTGTCGAGCCAGGCGAATGTCTGGCATGTGCGGAGCACGGTCCGGCACTGAACGTAGGCCTCAACGTCGAGGGGGGCACCCGTCCGGTTTTCGGCCGAGAGAGTCCAGAGAAGACCGTGTGCGGTGCGAAAGAACTCGAATGAGGAGGTCCAGCCCAGATCTTCATCATCCCGGTGAAACCGGACCCGGTGGGGCGAGAGCGTGTACGCCCACCCCTCCAGCCCGATGTGACGCGCGGGTCCGCCGTTCATCCGGATTCCAACAATACACGGGGCCGACTCCCCCCGTTTCCAGTAGTCCCTGCTCATGTCGATGCTGTTTGCGGCAGGCTCGTAGAGGCTGATGCGGGAGGGGAGCGGCCGGCTGTCGTGGAACTCGGCCCCCGCATACGGGCCTCCCACCTCGACCTGCCCGTACAGGCCGGAAAACTCGCGGGTAATGGGTTCCTGTCCGGAAGCAGGAGCGACGAGAAACAGGGCGAACGCCGGCATAAGAAATCTCATCATCCCTTGATCCCGCTGGATGCCATGCTCTCGATGAAATAGCGCTGGAAGAACGCGTAAGCAATGATGACGGGGAGCGAGAGGAGCGTCGCGGCGGCCAGGAGATACCCGAGCTGCGTCTCCGCCTGCCCGCCGGTTGTGAATATCGTGACGAGCTGAGGCATCGTCATGAGCGATTGCTCCCTGACGACCATGAGGGGCCAGAGGACTTCGTTCCAGTTCGCCATGAACGTGAGGAGCGCCACGGTGATTATCACCGGGCGCGAGAGGGGCCAGATGATCCGGAAGAGGATCATGAGTTCCGAACAGCCGTCGACGCGCGCGGCGTCGATGAGCGCCTGCGGGATCGCCATGAAGAACTGGCGGAAGAGGATGATGGCGAACGCGCTCATCATCGTCGGGGCGATGAGCGCCATGTAGGTGTCCGTCCAGCCGAGTTTCACGATGAGGATATACTGCGGGATGAGGACGATCTGGAACGGGATCGTCATCGTGAACAGTATGAGCGTATAGAGCGTCTTCTTTCCCAGGAACCGGAGCCGGGCGAGGGCATACCCGACCATCGACCCGAACAGGACGACGGAAGCCGTTGTCGCCGCCGACACGATCATGCTGTTCAGGAACGCCCGCGCGATCGGGATCTTCAGGATGACCTGGGCATAGCTCTGCAGGGAGAACTTCCCCGAGAAGAGATTCAGGCTTTCAATCTCGAGCTCCGGCTTGAGCGACCCGGCGATCATCCAGAGAAACGGGTACGCGAAGACGACGGCGCCCGCAAGGAGGGCCGTGTATTTGAGGAATGTCTTCACGACGGGATCTCCGATTCGATGACGCGGCGCTGGAGCACGACGACACCCAGGATGACGAGCGCGTAGACAAAGCCGAGCGTGGCTGCGTACCCCATGTGCCCGAATGAAAACGCCTGGTTATAGATGTAGAGCATCCCGGAAAGCGTGCTCTGCATCGGCCCGCCCCCGGTGAGGACGTACGGCTCGATGAACAGCGAGAACCCGCCGATCGTCGAAAGAACAACGATGACGACAATCGTCGGATTGAGCATCGGGAGCGTCACGTACAGGAACTGCTTGAACGGCCGCGCCCCGTCAAGGCTCGCCGCCTCATAGAGCTCGCGCGGTATGTTCTGGAGCCCCACAAGGAACAGGACGATGTAGATCCCCACGTTCTTCCATGTCGCCATGATCGCGATGGAGGGCATCGCCACGCGGGGATCGACGAGCCAGGGGACGGAGGGGAGCCCGGCGGCGTGAAGGATATTGTTCAGGATCCCCTCGTCAAACGAGTAGATCTGCTGCCAGAGTATCGTGACCGCGACTCCTGAAACGACGACGGGAAGGAAATAGATCGCCCTGAAGAGGCCGCGCCCCCTGACGCCGGTGTTCAGCAGGAGGGCGAGCGCGAGCGCCACGGCAACCTGGAGCGGGATGTGTATGAGGAGAAACGTCAGCGTATTGAGGAGCGAACGGTAGAACAGCACGTCGCCGATGAGCCGGTCGAAGTTCTTCAGCCCGATCCACTCCATCGGCGTGACGATGTTCCACCTGTTGAAGACGAGGATGAGGGAGAAGATGAGCGGATACGCGACAAACGCGCAGAAGAATATGACGTACGGGAGGATAAACCAGTATGCTCCCCTGTCGCTCCTGCGCACTCCCCGGACGATATCGCCGAGACGGGTCACCTGTTCCACTCCACGATAAGTGTCGTCCGTCCGAGAGCGTCGCTGATCGCCCGGACGGGTGTGACGCGGCCGTAAACGGCGCACGCCTCATATTCCTGCGCTATGCCGTCGAATATCTCCTTGAGATCCGGCGCGTCGTCCATCCCGCGCGTATACACCGCCTGGCGGGCGAATTCCGCCATCGCCGGGTTCGCCCGGAAGTACTGGGCGAAGAGCGGATTCTCCAGGAGGTCGCCCCGGACGGGAATCTGGTCGCATATGCTGAGCAGGAGGAGGTCGTGTTCGGCCGTGACGAGGAACTTCACGAATTCCCACGCCTCCTTCGGGTGCTTCGTCGTGCTGAATATCGATATGTTCTTGTAATCGCCGTACGTGTACACGGGTCCCCGGTGGTCGTCCGGGACCGGAACGTGGCCGACGGCGAATTCCATCTGCGGCGCGAACTTGCGGATCGACGCCACCTCCCACGGGCCGGAAAAGTGCGTGGCCTTTTTCTCGAGGAGGAACGGGTCCCCCCCCTGGAAAAACGTCCGGGGAAAATATTTGTTCGCGTAGCATTCCCTGAAGAAGGCGAACACTTCCGCGGCCGCGCTGTCGCCGAACGACGGAATCCCCCCGGTGAACAGTGTCCGCCCGCCGGAAGCGGCGATGTAGAACGGATAGAAATCGAACAGGCGCTGCCACCAGATCGGCCGGACGTCCCTGTCGCCCATCCAGACGGCCTGGGCCGCTCCCGCATACTTGTGCGAGACGACTTTTTTCCCCGCCGCGAGATACTCGCCGTACGTCGCCGGGACGCCCTCAACGCCGGCTTCGCGGAGGAGCCGCATGTTGCAGAACATCATGACCGGGTTCGTCTTCCACGGCACCTCATAGAAGTGCCCGTCCCCGACGCGGAAGCGCTCCAGGAGCTCACGGGGGGTGCGGCGGCTCATCAGCGAATCGAAATCCGGGAAGTCGTCAAGCCGGACGAGCCCGCCGGCCTGCGTGTAGTCATGAAGCGCCCCCGGCCAGATGTTGGAACAGACATCGGGGGTCGTCTTCCCGGCGATCGCCGCAAGGAGAACCTCCTCCGTGGAAATGCTGACCGGGATCGGCTGCATGTCGACCCGTATCTCCGGGTGGAGGCGGTTCCAGAGGGCGACGAGCGTATCGGCAAGGAGGATCTCCTGCGGGTTCGGCGCCGGCCAGTACGTGAGGACGACTCCGGGTGAGCCGGCGGGACCCGCTGCCTCGTGGCGGGCGCAGGCCGGGAGAAGGGCAAGGGCCGAGAGCGCGGCGAACGCGGAACGGCGCAGGGACGGCGTCACATCCATGTCTGCCACCCGAGGTCGATGACGGGGAATGCGGGATGGGGAAACGTCCCCCCCTTCTTTGCAATGTACACGTCGATCGCCTTTGGATTGTTCTCGACGTCCACGGGGAGGGTCATGAGGACGTCATCCTTCACGACGACCCGGTATTTTTGTTTCAGCGCAAGGATCCTGTGGAGCATGTTCGCCCTCAGCCCCGATTCATAGCAGTCAGAGCGAACCTTCTCCTTCGCCCCTTCAAACGTCTGCACAGCGGCGCTGTCGGTCCGGTAATCCCGGGTGTGGGCATCGTAGTACGCGCGCAGCGTCGAATCGTCCAGCGCAACAAGTCTGCCGAGAGCGTCTTTCTCTTCCCCGAAGAGAATCTTCTCCTCCCACCACCTGAGCTGTTTTTTCACCGGATCCCGTTCCTGCAGATGCCTCTTCGTCGCCCTGTCCACGAGAAGCCTGTCGCGCACCATGCGCCACACAAGCTCCTCCACGGAGACAAAGAATGACTTCTCGTCCGCCGTGTTCAGCCTGAAGTACGTGTCGCGCGCCCTGTACCATGACAGGAACCCCCCGAGCCGGATGCATCCTCCGGCGAGCGCGACGAGCGTATCGCCCCCGAGAACGTCTATGCGGGAAAGCGCAGCCGAATCCATGCCGGAACGGGACGCCAGCTCCCAGCCCGCAAGCCGTTCGGGCTTGACCCAGATGCGCGCGAGCCATCCCTCCAGAGCGTTAAACGTCCCGCGGATAATCACGGGATCGTGTTCGAGCATGAGCCGGCGGACATACGGGTCGGAGAGGCTGTCCGCCCGGTCCTGCGTCAATGCGCTCCTGGCGTCCTCCTCCAGTTTCAGAGACTCCGTTTCGCTCATGCTCATGTCCCTCCAGCCGCCGGTGATCCTGAGGACGTACCAGCCGTCCGGCCCCCGCACCGGCGCCGAATTCCGGCCGGCCCGGAGCGTTTCGGCGACCGCCGCGAGAGCCGGGTTCGAACGCCTGAGCTTGAAGATTGTCGTTTCCGTTGAGCGGTCGTCGGTCTTCACCCCGTCCCGGAGCTGCCGGGAAAAGAGCGTGTCAAACGGGACCCCCCCGTTCAGTGCGGATTTGAGTGACGAGCTCCCGTCCGGCCCGGGGGCGAACAGCCACCGGAGAGAATAGTGGATCCGCTCGTCGCGAACCGCGCGGGCGATCTCCCCGTCCGTCACGCGGACGCGGGCAAGGACATCGTCCTTGTAGAGCTCCTCCGTCGCCATGTCCCCTTCCAGCTCTTCGAGCGTGCGTCTGACGCTCTCGGACCGGCCGAGACCCCGGACCCTGGCCTCAAGCGCGAGAAGCTTCTCGTTGATCATGAACTCCAGGTACCGCTTCCGCGAGTCCTTCTGCCGTTTTGCGAACGAGGGGCCGAATTCGTAGCTAAGGAGAAATTCCTGCGCCGTTATTGTGACGTCGCCCACGGTCGCCACGACACGCGTGAAGTTCTTCGGATCGGTAACCGGGTAGTGCCTTTCCAGCTCGCTCCCCGTCTGGGAATGTCCGGACTGTGCGATGAGTCCGATGAGCGCGATGACAGCAGGAGACACCGGGAAACACAGCGGTCCAGGCATGCGGAGGAAACGAAGCCCTTGTCCCGGCACGGATCAAAACCTTGCGGAGAGAGAGAAGACGTTGATGTTCGAAAGCCTTCCCATGTCGCGGTAGGCATAATCGAATTTGACGATCGTGCCGCCGCTCAGGAAGCCCGCCGACGAGATTCCGAAGCCGAGCGAGAGTCCCCCTTCCCTGTCGGGGAGCCCGAGGGAATTGAATCCCCCGCGCAGGAACAGGACATCCTCGAAAGCGAACTCCCCCCCGACGTTCACGCTCTCGTAGTCGTCGTTCGGGTGGAGCGCGTCCGCCGAGATCGTGAGACGGTAGTTGTCGGTCTTCAGAGGGGTTGTGGAGACGCCGATCTGGAAGAGGAGCGGCAGGTCCCACGAATCCATCTCGATGTCCTCGGGGATCTGGCTGTTCGTCCCGGGCTTCGTGGCATCGAGCATCCCGAACTGCCTGGCGTCGCGTCCCGACATCTTCATCGTGGTGCCGAAATTGGAGAGCGAGGCACCGATCGTCAGCCCGCCGATAAGGTCGGTCCTGAATATCGTTCCGATGTCGAGCGCAAACGCGTTCGCGCTCTCGTGCCAGATCGTCTCCTGGATGTACTTCGCGTTGAACCCGATCGTGAAACGGTCGGTCAGGCGGTGAGCGTACGAAAGCCCGACGGCGAGGTCCCCCGCGCTGAAGTACTCGCCGTCCCCCTCCGGCATCAACACCGTCGTCACCTTCTGGTCGTCCATGCTGAGGTTGGTGACGTTCACGCCGATTGTCCCGAATTCCTCCAGGGGGAGGACGAACGAGGCATAGTCAAACCGCGTCCCGGCGATCCAGTTCGTGTGCATCGCAAGGACCTCGCTCTGCGTGAGCCAGGCGCTCCCGGCCGGGTTCCAGTAGAGCGACGTCGCGTCGTTTGCCACGCTCACGAACGCGCTCCCCATTGCCACCGCGGAGGCGCCGACGGGAATCTCCAGAAACGTTGCGGCGACCGTTCCGCTTTTCGACGTCCCCTGGCCCAGCAACGTGCACGGGAGGACGAGCGCGAGCGCCGCGAGCGACAGAAAGAGTGTTCTCATAGGACACGCATCCGCGAAGTTTGTTTCGTTCATTTTACGACGGCGAACCTGGATACGTGGGTGCCGATGCCCGGTGCATCCACATGGTAGACGTACACCCCGAACGCGATGTCCATTCCGTCACGGGAGACAAGGTTCCAGGGCTCCTGCCCGTCGTCGATTCCCGACTGGTGCTGGATCGTCTGCACCAAGTGGCCGCTTATCGTGTAGATCCTGATCGTGCACTGGTGGGGAAGATGGATAAAATAGATAAGCCGGTCCCCTCTTCCGACGCTCGTCGGCTGGGGCTCCCACGACGCGCCCCCGACGTACGGGTTGGGGACGACGAGTATCCTGCTCAGGTCCGTACGGGCTTTCTGCGCGTCGAGCACGGGGGATTGCGTCTGGAACCTGACCGTCTCTCCCGTCCGGTACGGCTTCGTGGTGGAGAAGTGGAGAATGTCTCCCGGCTTCGGAGGGACCTGTTTCGTCGGCGCGATCGAGCTGTCCTGGATCAATGTGACAGACCAGGACTTCGTGGCGGTGGGGAAGTCCACCGGCGTCAGGTTCGCGGAATCGCCGCAGACTATGAATATTGCGTCCCCGGCATCAAAAAGTCCGTCATTGTTATTGTCGTAAAAGAGGAAGGGCTGATGGTCGATCCCCTCGGTCAGGTTCCGGATCGTGATGTTCGACTGAATCCCCTGCGTCGCGAACGAGCTCGAAGGGAACGAAACATCCCCCTGCCCCGGCTGTGTGAACGTGATGTCAAAGTCATCGGGAAGATTCACACGGCGCGCCTGGAGGGCCGGGGCGTACCGCGAATCGAACCCGACCTGCCCGACGATATTGGAATTTCCGACCTTCCATGTAAAACTGTTGACCGCCACGCCCTGGGCATTATTGATCTGGACGGCAAACCCCTGCATCACGGTTGTGACGTCCTGCGCCGTCTTCACTTTCACCATATTCAGGAGCGTGTCCTTCCCCGTAAGGTCGACGAGCGTGTAGTACGGATTCGGGTTGTTGTGGAACGCCGTTGAGTCGACGAACGAGAGGATAAAGTTGTGATTATTGGTTATCGAATCGGGATCGATGAGCTGCACCTGGACGGACCCGGTGGCCGGTCCGCTTGCCGCTGTCGTGATCTTTCCGGGCACATATCCCGCCGAAGGTGCGCGGGGGATGACAACGGCGGTGTTCACGTCCGTCTTGACATTCCCGTTGACGTCCACCTTGATGATGCTCGTGCACTCCGAGGGGGGGATGCCGATGAAATCCCCCGTCACCGTCGTCGTCGTGAATCCCTGGTCGTAGGAACAGACGGCGTAGTAGTATTTCTGGCCGTTCTGCACGGTCGTGTCGATGAACGAATGCTGGAGACCGCTGTCGTTCCCCAGGTAGAACTTCGCGCCGTTGACGTCGATCAGGGCGAGCCCGGTGATGCCGTCCACAAGGTCGAACTGCGCGATGGGCTGGCGGAACGTGGGGTTGCCGTACGCATCGGTGATGATCTGCGCCGAGAGGAAATTCGATTCCGTGCTCCTGTAGACCCGGTATCCCTCGAAATTGTATTTCTGGTAGAACGCGTCGAACGTCTGCTCGGCGTGGCTGTCCCAGTAGAGCGTAACGCGATGGTCGCCCGTAACGGCCTTGACAAGGGGCTTGTCCGGGGGCTTTGCGAACTTGTACGAGGCGTTATAGATGCTCTGCACGGTCCGCTTTCTCCGGAACAGGTCGTCGGTATTGTTGCCGAATATCAGCGCCATGGAGAACCGTTCGGTCTGACCGGTGAGCTGGCTCTGGCCCGTCGAGAGGCTGTACGTGTTCCGACCGTACAGATGGAAGATGAAACTCGAAAACCAGTTCCCCAGGTTCACGTTCGTGAGGGACGGCTGTTGATTCGGGGGCGCCGGGAGCGTCGTGAACGCCGTCCAGTTCCTTTCGTCGTTGTTCAGATCATACGTGTGGACCGCTGCGATGAGGAACCCCGTCAGGCCGAGCTGGTCCGATTCGTCCTTGTCGAGGATGCCGAAGTTCGGCTCCCCCTGTTCCGGCTTTCCGTCCCCCTCCGAGCCGTCCGCGTCGGGCCCCGGATACCCGGGATCCAGCGGCCCGATCCCGTCTGTCCCGACGTCGTCATTGAGGGGTTCGCCCGGATCCCATTTCCCGTTGTGGTTGAGATCGGTGTACGTCCGCCAGTTGCAGTTTTCGTCGGCGTCCCAGTGAGGCTTCCACGAATACCCGTAGAATGCCCGGAATTTCGCCGTGTCGGACTGGACATCACGGAGGAACGGATCCTTGAGCGGATCGGTGATGAACACGCTCGCGCTGTTGTCGCGCCGTTCGTCGGTGAGGCCGTCCTGGTCGTTGTCGATATTGTCGTCCGAAATCCCGGGACTCTCCAGGAACGCGTACCCGGAATATCCCACAGGGCTCCACTGCCCCGGGCTGCCGTACGCGACCGTCGACCAGGCGTACGAAATATTGAGCTGCTTGTTGTAGCTCCCCGCGTTGTTCGACGAGTTGTCATGCCCGCCGATCCCCCAGTCCACGTACTGCGCGAAGAGTGTTTTCGCGTAATCCGTGGTCCCCATGTTCGTGATCTCGTAGTACCAGAATATCACATCTTCGGCGAGCACCTGGGACCACTGGAAACCTCGGGCGTGCACCTGCATGCCGAGTCCCCCCCGCGTCGAATCGGCGGCATCGGGATGGAAGAAGTACGGGGCCTGGATGTACTGCCTGTCCGCATCGTCGTCGAACACGAAATAGGTTTCCAGGTCTGCGTTCTGGACTCCCTTCCCGAAAAACCCGTCCCAGTACCCGTCCCATGACGACGGCCGGTCGGGCCAGTGGGATGGCCAGGTCTCGGGGCTCGTGCTCTGGGCCGGGGTCGCCTGGAAGGGGTTTGCATAGCCGGGAAGCGGCTGCCAGCCGTAGGTATTTCCCGTGGCCTGGTTGTACCTCGTGTACTCGTAGTAGTTCGTCTCCAGGGGATGGATCAGCGAATCCCGCGCATCCCGCGCCTCCGCCTGCACGATGACCGCCACGCCGTCGATGTACGTGTGGTTCGTCGCCTTCGGCCACACGCCGCTTATCGTGGGCCAGTTTTTCCAGTCGGCGATCTCGCCGAAGTTATAGTAGACGGTCGCCACCAGGTTCCCGTCCATCGTCCCGTGCCTGTCCTCGGTCACGGTCCCTTTGTTCTTGTCGACCACCGTCTGCGACCCAGCAGCGCAGATGACGAAAAGAGAGGCGACGAAAAGGAAACCTATGCATGTCCTGCTCATGTGAAGTCCTGATGATAACCCTGTGTATGGGATTCTAGAACGCGAACGCCGCGCCGAGTATCACCTGGCGCGGGGCCGAATAGAAATCGGGGCGCGTGTAGTACTGCGCAAGCGTATTGACGCCGCGGACGACGGGCTGCTGCTGGGAGAGCGCAAGCGTATACCCCGCCCTCCCGGTATCCGTGAATACATTCATCTCGTTCGCCGTATCGAAAAGATTGTAGACCTTCAGGAAGACCGAAAGCCGGTACTCCCCGAAGAGCTTCAGATATTTCGTCATGTACACGTCGAAATTGTAGAACCCGGGCATGTTGTCGCTGTTCTCGAGGCCCGTCCGCTGGTTCTGCAGCGCGGGCGTGTACGGGAGGCCGGACCCGGCGCGGCCAATCACGCTCGCGATGAAATCGTCGGGGGTCCCGAACGTCAGTGTGACGTTGAGCGAGTGTCTCCTGTCCCACGAGAGGGGAACCAGCTCCTTGTTCACGTCGATGGGGGGGGAGTTTTGCGCCTTGTTGTATGCGTCGTTGGGGTCCGACGCATCCCCCTTGGCGACCTGGAACGTGTAGTCCAGGTTCGCCCCGAACCCGTCCGTGAGCCTCTTCTCGAGCGAGAACGTGAACCCCTGCACCGCGCCGTAGTCCTGGTTTATGTATTCTCCGAATTTTGCGACGTTGTTTTTGACATGGATCTGCAGAGCCAGGAGGTTCCGTATGTCCTTGTAATACCCGGTGACGGTAATCCCCAGCACGGGGGTCAGCTCCTGCTGGAGCCCGATTTCGTACATCGTCGTCCGCTGCGGCTGGAGATCGGCGTTCCCGATCGTGTTCCCGACGAAATCGGGGTAGACGCCGTTCAGGGCGATGCGCTCGTTCGGGTTCTTGTACAGGAAGTCGAACGCCGGGATCTGGAAGAAATGACCGTAGGAGAGGTGCACCGCCCCCCTGTCGGAGATCGGATAGGAGATGCCGATCCGGGGGGAGAGCTGCTGCTTTGCGCTCGCCTTCCTGAAATACCGGGCGGGAAAAGACGCTGCCGTGTAATTATCGAGCGCCGCGATGCTGTCCGCATTCAGGAGCACCTGCCCGTCAGGCTGGAAATAATCCCAGCGGAGACCCACGTTGACGACGAGGTATTCCATCTCGATCTTGTCCTGCGCGTACAGTGCGAGCTGATACGGGTGATTGTCGTACACGTTGTAATCGAACGACCCCGGCACGGGCATCGTCGGAATGAAATTCGTCGTTGCATCGACGTGGATCTGATAGTCGTTGTACTGAAGGTGATTCGCCTGCACTTCCGCCCCGGCCTTGATCTGGTGCACCGTCGAGAGCTGCGCGGTGAGGTCGGCTCTCCCCGTCCACGTCGTGCTCGTATGGTTGAAATGCCAGTTCTCCGTCCCCCCGGTGTAAAACGCGTTCGCCCCCGTCTGCAGCATCCCGTTCGGATCGACGTAGCCGGGATCGACCACGGGATCGCCCGGTCCCGTGGGGTTGGGGAACACGTACTGCTTGTAGTCGGTCCTGAAATAGGATCCGCTCAGGTCGAGAAATGCCGCGTCGCTGAAGACGGCCGTATAGCTCGCGCTCCCCAGAATCCCCTTCTGGTGGTACGTATAGTCCCCGTCCGGGTCGAGCTGGAACTGGTAGTCATAGTTCCTGTAATCGTGATTCTGATACATCCCGTTCAGCACAAGGTCTTTCGCCCCCCCGAGATCGATGGCGATTTTTCCCTGCACCGTGTACCGTTTCGAATCGTTCATGGGGACGTACTTCCCGTCCCCCGTCGCACCGACATACCAGTGGGAGGGGTCGTTGGAAGAAAAATTCGTCGAGTCCTTCGGATTAAACACCCTCTTGCCGTAGAGGTAGCCGGCGTCGTAGAGATACTTGCCGGAGGCAAAGAATTTCAGTGCGTTTCCCACAATCGGCCCGCTGACACTCCCCTGGAAATTGTACAGGCTCGACGGATCCACGCGGTCGATATGCGGGAAGAGTGAGCTCCTGGTGCTGAAATATCCGCCGGTGTAGGCGGAGAGCTCTCCCGTATAATGATCCGCCGCCACCTTGGTGATCTGGTTCACAACCCCCGAGAGGGCCTCGCCGTACTCGGCGTTGAACGTCCCGCTGAGCACCTGAATCTCGGCAATGCTGTTGAGCTCGGCCTCCATGGAGGACTCGCCCGAGAACACGTCATTGACCGACACCCCGTCGACGAGATACTTCACCTCGCCGCTCCTGCCGCCGCGGAAATGCCCTTCGACGACGCCTGCCTGGAGGTTGACTACCGCCGACACGTCCTCAAGGGGAAGCTTGGAGAGCTGGTCGCTCCCGACGCTCGCGACTGTCGACGTGAGATCCTTCTGGACGATGGGGCGCGTCGCCGTCACGGCGACTTCGCCGAGCTCCACGGACTGGGGCTGGAGCGTGAACTGAATGCGCGTCGTCTGATCCGCGGTAACGCTGACATTGGCAACGAGTGCGGCGGTATACCCGACCGCAGACGCTTTCAACTGGTACGTCCCCGGGGGGATATTCAGAATGTAGTATTCGCCGTCGATGTTCGACGCGCCT
>PMJQ01000226.1 GCA_003157485.1 Ignavibacteriota bacterium | reverse complement strand
GTAATCAACCTGTATGGCGCTGTCACGCGCAAAGAGTCCGGCGATGATCGCAGGCTCGGGGGGCGTTCTGTCTCGGAGACGCTGGCAGACGATAATCTCCGGGGGGACCGTCGGAATCGGAAGAGTCCCGCTGATATTCTGTGAGTGGTCCTGAGCTTTGACGAGATATGCATAGCAGAGGGGCGAGCCGGCGGGGACGGAATGGTCGTCAAAATACGCCGACCCTCCTCCGAGTGTTTTTGCCAGCGATGAGGGGACCACACCCACAAGGACGAAGGGTCCGCCGCAATCTCCCCTTTTCCTGTCACTGTAAGCCGCGGTGGACGGCTCGTTTGCAAGCGAACCCTTTCCGACTGTGGGAAGACAGGGAAACCACTTTCCTCTGTCGCACAATGACCGGTACACGAGATATGCGTCGACCCCGCAATCGGTATTGAGGGACCACTTGACGCGTATATAGTCGTCATACCCTTCCGCGGTTGTGCCCCGGACGACCGCCGGGCGCGTGGTATCTTTCAATGCCGCTCCCACGGCTATCGAGCGGCGGGAAATGTTTCCCGATGCGTCCACAGCCTCCACTCTGAAGTAGAGCGTGCTGTCGATGCACGCGCTCCGGAGTCCCGCCGTGCTGTCGTCTTTCGTGAGTATGCGTGTTGAGTCCAGCGGACCCGGCTGCGGGATTGCCGGGGGGATCAGCACGGCCCCGAGCGAAGGATTGTCAGCCCGGGCATACCGGTACACGCGATACGAGACGACATTTTCCCGGTGGCCGTCGATGTCGAGACGGACTTTGCTCCACCGGATACGGAAGCTGCTATTGGATTCGATCGACTCGACGAATATATCCTGCGGCGTTGCCGGCGGAGTCCGGTCCACGGGGGACCCCGAGACCTGCGTCGATAAGGGCCCTACATTCCCAAGTATGTCCTTGTGAGCCACCTTGTACCAGTACGTAACGCCGTTCGCCGGGCCGGTGAACGGGAGAGGGTTGCCGGGGACGGTCCTCGGGAGCGGATTCCCCGCCGTGTCCCAGTGCTCGTAGTCCGTGAACCCGTTCGCCGCGGGAGACACGGCAACGCTGTCGATGTCCCTGGAGATGTCGGCGCTATAGTCCACGTCGTTTACGGGCCTGTACGGTCCGATAGAACTGCTCGACCGGTAGACGTTGAATCCGGAGAACTGCGGGAGAGGTTTGGTCCAGAGAATCTGGAGCTTTGCGTCTCCGATAACGATGCGGACGCCTGAAGGAGGCGGGATCGCGCCCGGGCTGCCCGCCGTCAGAGTCACCTCGTTCGCTCCTGTGGGAGGAAGCTGCGTCCCGCCGGAATTGACACGGAAAATTTTGTACTTGTAGGCTGTCCCGTTTACCACGGAGAGATCTGTGAACGCCTGGCCCATCACCGCCGCAACCGAGGGTTTGACTGCGACGAGCATTTGAACCCGCAGCCAGTTCCTGGATCCCCTTGGAAACGTCGTTATCGCGAACACATTGGCGAGCGGCTGGACCGGGTTCCTTCCTCCCATGCTGTCCGCAAGCGCATACGAAATGAAGTTCCAGTCGTCGGAGCCGCGGGGTATTATTGACTTGAACAGGACTGTATCCGTTGCCGGGCCGATGGGTGTCGTATTGAGCGGCATGACGGGGTATGCCGTCGCCGCGGCAGGCTTCCTGTAAATATTATACCGGACGGGAGACCCGCTGAGCGTGTCGGCACCCCACATAAGNNAGCCTCCGGGAGTCGTTCCGGCACGTGTGTTCATGTTGGTCTCGTCAATAGAGGTAGAATCCCTGGTTCGCGTTAAACCCGGCATTCACGTTCACGGAGCCGCAGAATACCCAGAGGACGCATGCATCAAGGCCGAGTGTCCCCTGGAAGGCAGGCGGCACGCCTATGACCATCTGGAGGTCACCCCAGGCGTCCGCGCTCACAAGTCCGCCGAGTATCTTCCCCCAGACGTACAAACCGACGTTCCCTATGACGCCGAATCCGGCTCCGGTATTTTGGCCGTACCCGGCGAACGCCCCGACACCCGCGTACGCCTGGTATCCGCCCGAGACGACGTAATAGCTCACGGACGCGGAGAAACTCAGGTACGCATAGAGCCCGGTGATGTGCTGCGGGAGGGCCGCTTTGTTCAACCCGAACCGGCCGCTGATCCCGTCCATGACCCACACGTCGTCCTTGTTCGAATTGATGCCGAACCAGAGTCCCGCCTCGAGCCCCGCTCCGACGGCCGGCCATCCCATGCCGTACATCGACACCGCGACCCGTCCCTGAATCGTCTCGTTGTCGGTCCCGATGTGCCACTGGAATTCCCCCTGCCCCGAAAGGCCGGCGACGATCGCGTCCATCGTGACGATCCCCTTGGCGTACCCTTCGGCATACCCGACATCCCTGTCGATCGTCAGCGTCATGTAGCCCACAATCTCCGCGTTCGCGGTGAGGAGGACGACGAAGGCATCCCCGGCCAGGAGGAAGTCCGTCCGGGAAGGACTGACCCCCATGACGACGCTGACAACCCCCGCGGAGCGGGCGACGATGCTGAAACCGGCGCCGTTGTTCGCGGAGAGCTCTCCTCCCACGGCCACCCTTTCGAGATTCTCCCCCACGATGCAGCCGCATCCCCAGACCTTTGAAAGCGCGCTCGTCGTCATCAGGGGGGCGAGCGCGATCGTCACGTCGGTCTCGTTATTGAGCGAAAAGCAGGACCGTTGTGCCTTGACATTGATCGCACCGGGGAGCGGGGCCGAAAAGACAACGAACTTGTTTATCGACGCGGACCCGGGTCCGGCGAACCCGTTCTGCACGACGCTGTCGTACATGACGGTAAAATTCAGATCGGCGACGCCGTCCCCCCAGTTCCTGAGGAGATGAAGATCGGTCGCGCCTGTCCCGTACGGGCTGGACATGGGAATCCGGACCGTGCGGCCGAGATACGGATCCCCGGTGCGCCCGGCCGATTTCCAGTCGTAAACCCAGAGGGGCTTGGCACCGAAGAAATTGAACGCGAGCGAACCGAACGTGATGACAAATCCCGAATCCGTCGGCGCCGTGGCGCGGTAGTCCGAGAGCTTGACGAGCGAGGGGGAGTACGGGAACCGGTCGAACGTCTGCCCGCCGCCGTTGTAGTCGAAGAAGAGTCTTCCCATATTCCCGGAAGCCTTCAACTCCCCCCACGTCAGCCAGAAAGGCGTCCCGAAATGCCGGGGCTCGAATATCCCTGCGGCGGTAAGATAAATGACGCCGAGCTTCACGCAGACGATCCCCGCGGACTTTGTCGAATCCTTCGGGACCGCCGTCACGCCCCAGTAATCCATNNCCAGCGTGATCTTGCCGTCGAAATCGCTGAACCACGTGGCGCTCTCGACAAACTGCATGCGCATCTGCCGCTGCTTTGAATCCTGATCCGATTTGAACGAGACGTTGAACGCCTTTTCGCCGAGATAGCGGGGGTTCGTGGACCATGTCGGCCCGAGGTAGACCGGATCCACCTGATCGATGTACTTTGCCACGCGGACTTCGGTGTGGATTCCGGTGCCGATCACGTTCATCCAGGCGGGAAAAACGCACTCCGCGGCGAAGACGAGCTTCCTCGGGCTCAACACGTTCACGGTCGGCACATCCTGGGTCCAGATCGTGAACTGCCTGTGACCGATATTCGTGAGCGTGACTCCCTGCACCCCTTGCGCTTCCAGCTCCACATCGGGTGGGTAGGTCGAAGGTTGCGTAAATACTCCGCCGATAATCGGATAGTATGGACGGAGTTGCCTTGCCGCGAGATAGAAGTACCCTTCGGCGCTCGCGCCCCCGGGATCGGCTCCGAGCTGATAGAATTTCGGGGTTCCGGCGGTCTTGAAGAACTCTCCCCAGGTGAATCCACCCGGCACTTTCACGGCTCCGAAGAGATCCATGTCGCCCTGCACGTGGAGCGTGTCGTAACGCGCTTTGACGACCCCTCCGTTCTCGTCGCGGACCGCGGCAAAGGGGAGTTGGATTTCGCCTGAGAGGAATTGTCCCCCCTGGACACCGCATGCACCGAGCCTCAGAAAGCTGTCACCGGGTCGTAGAACCACGAGGTATCCCATCGGCTCCACCGTCCGGAAACCGAAAAGCGATGTGAGATCCAACCGTGCTTCCAGGCCCGATGTGACGATCAGCCCGTTTGTAAAACTGTACTTCGCCTTCAGGTATCCCCGGTTTGAAAGCACCATTTCGGTCGGAGGATCGGGTGTCGTTCCCTCCTTGAGCACAACCCCTTTCCAGGAGTTTCCAAGTGAGGGGATGACGGAAGGATCTGAGTGCACGGATGAGAAGTCGATCGTATATCCCTTCCCCGAAACCTTCAACCCGGTCTCGCCGACGTAGAACGGCCCGAACAATGAATCGGGGACTTCCCGGTACAGCTCGCACTGCCCCGTGATTGTCGTCCACGGGAGGCTCACCGACGATCTGGTGCAGGCAGTCGTGCTGACGATACACGGAGGGAGGAGGATCGAGCCCCGGACGGAAGCTTTCGCCGGTGTAATGACGAGCGAATCGATCGCCAGCGAAAATCCGGGCTCGATGCCGATCTGTGCGGGGACGGGGGGGACGGCCGGGGATGTCGGGTACCAGGCTACCCCCTCACTCAGGACGACAACGGGAGCAAGGCCGCCCGTCCACTCCACGTCCCGGAACCTGACGCGTATCCCCTCCGGCCCGTGCAGCCCTTTCAGGAGACCGATCAGGAGGTTTTTGTCGACGAGCGTCTCGGACACTTCGCTCCGCTGCGGGAGGCTGAGCTGGAT
>PMJQ01000059.1 GCA_003157485.1 Ignavibacteriota bacterium | reverse complement strand
GAGAGTAGGTCGTTGCCAGATTTAATGTAAAAGTCCCCGTCCTCATCAGGCGGGGATTTTTTTTAGTCCCGCCGCCTGCGGCGCTGCTTTCCGGCGTGGGATCTTTTTTTGTCCCCCCCCCACCGCTTCTAGGAGGGAACTTTCTTTCCCCGTCCGTTCCATGGTGGGGTCTTCCCGGGATGGCCCGCGCCCTCCCCGGCTGCATTCCTTTGTACATCTGTGCGGGAATTGAGACATTTCTTCGCACCGGACTTTCCCAGTTCCATCTGCCTCATCGACGCTTTCTTGAATTCCAGGCTTCTCCGCCGGATCCGTAAGTGATTCCCGTGACAGGGCGTAGCACTCTCGTCAGCCTGCTGCCAGGTTGACCGCCCGTCCCGGATCGGCCTTGCTCCGCACGCGGAACTTCGCGGGCACAAATGTTGTCACAACAATGACAGGCATTCGACAGGGGAGGGAGAAGGGATGGAGAAGCTCAACCTTGAATCGATTCTGGTGGGACCGTCGGACACGGAGCTCAACCAGTACCGGATCCTGCAGGCGTTAAAGGAGAGGCGGGAACAATTTTCCCAGAACCGGCTCTTCCCGTGTCTGGCGGAGCTTATCCATTTTGCCGGGGAGCTCGAGGATCTTCAGTCGAGCCGTGAGGAAATGCTCCGGAAATTGCCCGGGCGCCTGCGGGACTTAGATATGGAGAACCTGCAACTCGTGCATGAGCCGGCAGGCGGGGAGGCTCCTGAATTGACAAGAATCATGGAGCTCGTGGCATGGGTCCTCCCGCGCGTCCGCCTGGTGCTTGAAGAGGGGACGGGGTTGTATGATTTCGTGGAGAATCATATCAACATCGAAGAAGTGGGCATTGTCCCTTCCTACAGGGAGGAAGGATACTGGTTCGTTCCGGATCCGAAAGGATCAGTCGTCCACCTCCTCCGTTATGAAATTTCACTCTTCTCCGATTCGAAAGAGAAGTTCCGGTCGCTGAAGACCACGGAAGTGGATGCGATTGAAGAGGGGGCGGTCCGGCTTCCTCCGGAAACCCTGAAACTCGATCTCATCAGAAAATACAGGGATCTCCCGAATCCCGCGACTTACGTATCCGAGATCGACATCGACTTCCCGTTCGCCGAGACGCTCCTCCCTGTCGCCAAGAGGAAATTCATGGCGCACATCTGTTCGTAGACGTGTCCCCCTGCGCCTGACGTCCCGATTTCGTAATGAAGTTCGTTCCCCCGTTCATTCCCATCCATGCAGGAGGTCTTATGAGGGTCGGCTCTTCGCCGCAGCGCGGCGGTCATGTCGCAACGGCTCCCCCCCCGCCTTTCATGGCGGAACATCCGGTGCCTGTTTCCCGCGAGCTCTACGCAAAGCCGCTCCGGGAGCGCCTCGACTCGATTGATCTCCTCCGCGGGCTCGTTATGGTCGTCATGGCGCTCGACCATGCGAGGGACTATTTCACGGAATCCCGGTTCGATCCCCTCGACCTCTCGCAGACGACGATCCCCCTGGCCCTGACCCGGTGGATAACCCATTTCTGTGCGCCGGTCTTCGTTTTCCTTGCGGGGACGGGCGCGTACCTTTCGCTCTCCCGCGGGAAATCGCGGCCGGCGCTTTCGAGGTTTCTCCTGACGCGCGGACTCTGGCTGGTGTTCCTTGAACTGACCGTCGTCCGCTTTGCGTGGGAATTCAATATGAACTACACCGTTCCATTCGTCCAGGTGATCTGGGCGATCGGGTGGTCCATGATTGCGCTCTCCGCGCTCGTGCACCTCCCCTCACGGGTCGTCGGAACGTTCGGCGTCGCGATGATCGCCGTCCACAACGTGCTCGACGGCGTCGATCCCGGGAGGCTCGGCATATTCGGCTGGCCCTGGCAGGTCCTTCACGTGTTCGGCCCGATCGTATACGCACCCGGCCGGGTCTTCTTCATCGCCTATCCCCTCATCCCGTGGATCGGCGTCATGGCTGCGGGTTTTGCGTTCGGGGAGATATTCACGCTGGAGCGGAGAAGGAGGACCAGGGCGCTGTACGTTCTCGGAGGGGGGCTCATCGTTCTCTTTGCATTCCTCCGGGCGTTCAACCTGTACGGCGATCCCCTCCCCTGGACCGCGCAGTCGACGGCGGGGCTGACGGTGATCTCGTTCCTCAATTGCCTGAAGTATCCCCCCTCTCTCCTTTATCTTGCGATGACTCTCGGGCCGGCCATTGCGGTTCTCCCCCTTCTCGAAAAGTGGAAGGGGAAATCGGCCGGCTTTTTTCTCGTCTTCGGCCGCGTCCCGATGTTTTACTATATCCTTCACATTTATCTGATTCATCTTCTCGCCGTCGGGACGGCTGCCGTCATGGGGTTCAATGTCAGTTTCCTCCTCGCCGCCCCGTTTTTCACGCCGCCTGCTCCCGGCTGGGGGTTTGGTCTTCCCGCCGTCTACGCGTTCTGGGCCGCGACCGTCCTTGTGCTCTATCCGGCGTGCCGCTGGTTCGCTGCCGTCAAGAAACGGCGGCACGATCCGTGGCTCAGCTATCTCTGAGCGGAGCGTTTCCTCCGCCCGAAACATAAAAACGCCCCCGGTACCTGTCGCGCCGGGGGCGTTCTCGATTATTGCTGCCCGTTGGCCTACCCCATGGTGACGATGAGGTCGTGCGTCGTTCCTGCAGGCTGCACCGGTATTGGGAGGGTGGCGGTCCTGCCGTCGAGGAGGACGCTCTTTACCCCCTTCTGCACGTGGTCCGGATTCCTGACGCTGATTCTGTACGTCGCGCCCCGCCATTTCCGTACCACTTCGAATCCCGTCCATTCCCCGGGGATGCACGGGTCGACGATCAGACCGTCATAGCCCGGCCGTATGCCGAGAATCCAGTGCGTCGCGGCGAAATACGCCCATCCGCCGCTTCCCGTCAGCCAGGGATGCCTTGCCCTGCCGAACGCAGTGTGGTCCTTCCCCATGATGAACTGGCAGTAGGAGTACGGCTCGGCCTCGCGGACTTCAATGTTGTCGTTCTGATTGTAGGGGAGGAGGGAGTCGTAGAACTCCATCGCACGCTCTCCGCGCCCCAGCTTGCATTCTGCGACGACGGCCCAGGGGTTGGGGTGGCTGAATATCGCGCCGTTCTCCTTGATCCCCCTGTAGACGCGCGTCACATACCCGATGTCATCGTCCGGCTTCGTGAACGTCGGCCACACGATGTGTATGCCGTACGGCGAATAGAGATGATCGTACACCGCGTCCATGCATTTGATCGCCCGCTCCCTGGGCGCGACGTCCGAGAGGACCGCCCAGCTGTTGCTCTCGAGGAACACTTTCCCCTCGCTGTTCTCGTGCGAGCCGATCTTCTTCCCCCTCCGGGTGATGCCCCGTATGTACCACCCGCCGTCCCACAGCTCCCGCTCGCATGCGGCTTTTACCTTCGCGGCGAGCGCCCTGTACCGTTCGGCGTCCCCGGTTCTCCCGAGATGCTCCGCCGCCTCGATGAATTCGAGGAGGGCCCAGTGGTGCATGAAGGAGACCATCGCGCTCTCCCCGCCCCCGAGGTTCAGGCAGTCGTTCCAGTCCGCACGGAGCCCCTTGCAGATGCCGGTGGCGCCGACCTGCTCCGCGGAAAAATCGAGTGCGCGTTTCATGTGCTCGTACACCGTTGCCTCGCCGGCGTCCGCGAACGGCACAACGGCGTCGAAGAACGAAGTGTCTCCGGTCTCCCTGACAAACTCGCAGATCGTCGCCACGATCCAGAGCGCGTCGTCGGAGCAGGTGTCCTTCAGTCCGTGGATGATGTCCGCGGCGCTCGGCGTCGGGACCACGGTGGGAAGCTTCACGCCGGGGAGCTTCTCGTCCCTGGGCTTGAAGACCTCTGGGTCGAACAGGTGCAGGCCGTACCCGCGGCTCACCTGCCCGTGAAGAAGCTCGATGATCCTCTCCCTGCACTTTGACGGGTTCGTGTGGACCACCGCCATCACGTCCTGTGATGTGTCCCGGTACCCGAGCCCGGTCCTTCCCCCCACCTCGACGAACGACGCGAAACGCGACCAGACGACGCACGTCTCCGCCTGCAGGAGCGTCCAGGTGTTGAGCATCGTATTCATCCCCTGGCTCGGCGTGCGGCACTGCAGAACGGAGGTCTTTCTCTCCCAGTAGTCACCGAGCTGCGCGAAAGCCGCATCGACGCTACCAGGTGCGGCGTACTTTTCCTTCATTGCCTTCCCGGCTCCGCGGGGGCCGACCCCGAGCATGAACAGGAGTCTCGCCTCTTCTCCCGCGCGGAGATTGATTCTCTTGTGGAGTGCCCCGCAGTGGTTTCCGCCGAGCTCGCTCGAGTTATGGCATGCACCCCGCTCCACCGCCTCCGGGTTCGTCTCGGTCCTGTAGTTCCCCAGGAATCGGTCCCTGACGCAGTCGTAGCTGTCCGGCGTAAAATCCGACGCAAAGTAGTGAAATGTCCACGGCTCGTAGAAGAAATCGTATTCTATGATCCCGTCGGCGAAGCTTGACCCCGAGGCATACAGCGACATTTGGAGGTTCTGGTTGTCTATTTCGATGTGATGGAAGGAAAATTCGACGTAGCTGAAGACGCTGAGCGCCCTGGTCCGCTTCCCGTCGTTCCTGACAATCACATCCCAGAGCTCGACGTCGTCGTCCACCGGGATGAAGAGCGTCTGCTCCGCGTGAATTTCCCTGTAGTCGCAGGTGAACCGTGAATAGGAGAGACCGTGCCGGCACACGTAGGAGGCGGCGGCGAGGTCCTTTCCCGTGGGCTGCCATGAGACCGACCAGTACTCGCCGGTGTCGTCGTCCCGGATGTACACGTAGTGTCCCGGCCGGTCCAGCGGCACGCCGTTCTGCCGGAACCTGGTGATCCTGTGATGTTCCGCCGTCCTGTAAAAGGAATATCCCCCCGCGTTGTGCGAGATCACCGTGCACATGTCCTTCACCCCCAGGTAGTTCGTCCAGGAGACGGGGACGTCGGGCCGCTCGATCACATATTCTCTGTTCGCATCGTCGAAATGTCCGTACCGCATGGTGCTGCTCCTCAGTCGATGGCGTTATCAGTGCGATTCATGAAATACTCTGTCGATGGATTCCAAGAGGGGGTGTGAGCCGTCCGGGAGTGAGTCTTGCGTGATCTCCCAGATGATGAGCCCCCCGGCGCCGTGAGCGGCCGCGTACTCCGCCTTGAGGCGCACCGATTCTGCGTCGTCGTACGACACCAGCGTGCGCCGCACGGGGCTGGTCAGATACGGGACCAGCGCGTACGGATCCCAGTGGCGGGTGAAATCTCCCATGTGGGCCGCGATGTTTGAGTATAACGCCCCGTTGGAGGAGGGGAACAGTGTTGTGTCCTCGCCGCTGTGGGGGCCCTGAAGCTCCGTGCAATCGAAGAATGTGTGCCCGTAGAACGGGACGCCGAGGTTGATCCTGCGGGCCGGGACTCCGTACTTCCCGTGGTAGAGGCGGAATGCCCCGTCCACGGTCAGGGCGCTGTCACCCCCCGGTCCCGCGTACAGGGGGGCATTATGGTATGCCCGCGGCTCCCATGTCCCGTGCAGGTCGTACGTCATGATGTTCAGAAAGTCCAGGAGCGGAGCACTCTGTTCGATGGACATCATGCGGGCACGCACGTCAAGGGCGGGGAGCGCGGCGCTCAGGGCCAGGTGCCGCCCGAGCGAGGTGCCGAGACCGTCGAGCGTGTCGCGCAGTGTCCGGAGCAGGAGCGGGAATGCGGCGCTGTCCGCCGGGGACCCGTTGTGCACCTCCAGGCCGGGAAATTCCCAATCGATATCGATGCCGTCAAAGCCGTACCGGAGGATTATCCCGGCGCATGAATGGGCGAACTGCGCCCTGTGTGTGGGGTCCGATGCCACTGCCGGGAACGCCCCCGAATCGTCCCACCCGCCAATGGAAAGGAAGACACGTACGCCGCGCCCGTGCGCCAGCACGGTGAGCGACGCGGAACGCTTGCCGGTGGCTTCCACCGTGTGCGGAAGAAGGATGCGGGCGTCTCCCGCCGTGTCCTTCCCCGCGATCGTACCGTCTTGGAGCGGCGCGAAGAACGCATAATTGATCACCGTGAGCCGGTCGAACGGGATCTCCTCCGGGGTCAGGCCGTGCGCACCCGGCCGCCATTTGTAGGAAGGGTAGTAACCGACAACCTCGTGCCTCGCGTGCTGCCCCTGCGCTGTGAGTGAGACGGCCGCGGCAACAAGAGCTATGATGAGCGCGTGTCGCATTGTCGTTTCAGGCGCCTCCCGGGGGAGGTGTCTCGGGCTCGGTCTCCCGGAAGGGGACAAGCCAGGTCATGATGAACGACGGGATCGTCGCGAACATCACCCAGATGAAGAAATCCCTGTACCCGAGCCAGTCGCTGATGAGCCCGCTCAGCGCGGAGGGGACGAGCATCCCCAGGCTCATGATCCCCGTTGCGAACGCATAATGCGCCATCTTGTACTTTCCAGGTGCGATCTGCTGCATCATGAACAGCGTCAAACCCGTGAATCCGAAACCGTAGCCGAAGTACTCGAACACGACCGCGGTGCCGATGACGGCGAGGCTCGTCGGCTGTGTGATCGCGAGGAACGCATAGGCGACAAACGGGATGTTGAAGAAGCAGCAAAGAAGGAAGAGCGAATTCCTCAGCCCGCGCCCTGCGATAAAGTAGCCGGCAAGAAGGGAGCCGATGACGAACGCAGCGGCGCCGAACGTCCCGTAGACGATGCCGATCTCCGATGTCGTGAGACCGAGTCCCCCGTGATCGCGGGCTGCCCTGAAAAAAAGGGGGACGATCTTGATCGCCTGACCTTCGGCAAACCGGTACAGGATGATGAAGAGTATCCCCCAGAGTATGTACTTCTTCTGGAAGAAGGTTCTTATGACGTCCCAGAGGGTCCCGAATCCCTCCCCGAGCGTCATGACGTGCGTCGCAGCCCCGCCGGAGGGGAGGAATTTTGCATGGTAGATGCTGAGCGCGACGAGTATCGCGCCATACACCCCCATGATCGTCATCCAAGCGCGCGTGATGCCGATGCTCGTTTCGAGCTGTCCGGCGAGGAACACGAGCGCCCCCTGCGTGAACACTTTCGCGATATTGTACGCCGCTCCCTGCCATCCGACGAACTGCGCCTGGAGTTTCGGTGACAGGACGTTGATGTAGACCCCGTCTGCGGCGATGTCATGCGTTGCGCCATTGAACGCGATGATGGCAAACAGGGCGAGCGAATACTTGAAAAATCCGTCCAGAGGGAGCGTGAGGGCGAGAAGCCCGAACGCGACCCCCCCGATGAACTCCGTCCCGACGACGAAGTGCTTTTTCGTCTTGAACATTTCCAGGGCGGGCCCCCAGAGGGGTTTCAGCGTCCAGGGGAGCATGACAAGAGACGTCCAGAAGGTTATCTGCGCGTCCGCGATCCCCATGTTTTTGTACATGAGTGCGGAGACCATCGCGATAGCGACGAACGGCAGACCCTCGGCGAAATACAGTGTGGGGACCCAGCGCGCAGGATAGACATGAGGCGTCACATCGGAAGCCATTTCACTCTCCATTCACTCGTGCTGCAATCGTGTCGTGGTGCGTCCCGGAATATACAGCCTTTTGCTCCATTCCCTGATCCGCCATCGCTCAAAATGCTCTCTTTCCTCGCCTCCAATATCGCATCAAAGAACTCTCCGTTCAAGAGTTCACCTCTTCATGGATTACGTCTGACGCCTTCAGCTTCCGGTCAATGTGGATCTTCAGACACTCGCGCGAGTATTCATCCACAATGTCCGGCATCCTTATCGGTCTTCCATCACCGGTCTTGTCTGCCCATGTGCTGCCTCCTTTGTTCCAATATAGAGAATTTTCTAACTCAACATCGGATCAGTGTGCGGAATTCACGCCCTCCCTTCCGATCCCCGGATATTCGATCCACAGAAGGCTCTCGTCTCCCTGGATGAGAAAATCGACTGGCAGGGAGTGAAGGACTCGCCGCGCCTGGATGGCCCGGACGATATGCCTGTCTATCAGAAAGAGAAGCGCGCCACCAGGCCGATGCGGGAGGAGCATGAGGCCGCGGGGTCGATCCCCCCCTGCGACGGCAGCAGGCAGTTGCCTGTTTCAGAAACTCTCCGTACCCTTCGGTCAAAGAGGTCCACAGTGAACAACCTCCGCCCTTGTCTCCTGGTCGCATTTCTGCTTTTCCCGTCCTTCGGCATTGCCGGTCAAAGCGGACAGGGGAGCATCACGCTCGTCAGAAACGGGACAAGCGCGTACTGCATCGTCGTCCCCCTCCATGCCACGGAGGCTGAATCACTCGCGGCGGCGGAATTCCAGTCGTACGTCCGACGGATCAGCGGTGCGCGCCTGCCCGTCTTTGCCGATTCGCCGTCCGCCGCAGCGGGCCGTTGCGTTCTCATCGGGAAGACGCGCGGCACGCCGGGCCTCATTCCGCAGGCGATGCTCGATACGCTTCAGGACGACGGATATGCCATCGTCTCCTCCGGAACGACGCTCGCGCTCTGCGGCGGAGCGAGGAACGGGACGCTCTACGCAGTGTACACATTGCTCGAGGACCAGCTCGGGTGCAGGAAATACAGTGCCGCTGTCACCGTCGTTCCCCGCGCGCGGACGATCGTACTCCCGCCTTTGAGGATCTCCTTCAACCCCCGGTTCAGGTTTCGCGAGATCCACTATCTCAATGCGATGGACCGGGCATACAGCAACTGGCATAAGCTCCATTCCCTTGCCGATCAGGAGAAGGTATGGGGGATGTGGGTGCATACGTTCGACCGACTGCTCCCCGCCAGGGAATACTTCGCGGCGCATCCCGCGTATTATGCGATCTCAGGCGGAAGGAGGATTCCCAGCGGACAGCTCTGTCTCTCCAACCCCGATGTCTTTTCGCTTCTGACGGCCCGTCTCGGCGCGATGATGGAGCAGAAACCCGATGCCCGCTTCTGGTCCGTGTCGCAGAACGACAATGCCAATGAATGCCAGTGCGACGACTGCCGCGCGCTGAACGCGAAGTTCGGAGGGAGCTCGGGGACGGTGCTCGATTTTGTCAACCGCGTGGCGGCCCGCTTCCCCGACAGGACCATCTCCACGCTCGCGTACTGGTACACGCGCGGGGCCCCTTCGCACGTCACGCCGGCTCCGAACGTGAACATCATGTTCTGCTCCATCGAGTGCAACCGGAGCGAGCCGATCCCGACGGATCCCACGAGCGCCTCGTTCCGCCGGGACATGGAGGATTGGAGCCGCCTCACGGACAACATCCTCGTCTGGGACTATGTTGTGCAATTCCGCAACCTGGTCAGCCCCTTTCCCAATCTCCGTGTCCTGCAGCCGAACATCAGGTACTTTGCGGACCACGGCGTCCGCATGATGTTCCAGCAGGGGTGTGGCGCAAACGTGGGGGAATTCGGCGAGCTCAGGACATACCTGATCGCGAAGCTCCTCTGGAATCCCGACATCGACATCAAGGGGGTCATGGACGATTTCCTGCACGGGTACTATGGCGCTGCCGGATCGTTCATACGGCGCTACATCGATCTGATGCACGATGCGCTGGCGAAGTCCGGAAAGCAGCTCGGGATCTACGGGTACCCCTATGATGCGATCGACGGTTACCTTTCACCCCGCCTCATCAGAGCGTACAGCCGCCTCTTCGACGGCGCGGAGCGGGCCGTGCGGCATCAACCCGAGATCCTGGAGAGGGTGAAGAACGCCCGGCTCCCGCTCGAATTCGCGATTCTCGATATCGCGCTCCACGATCCGACCCCGGAACTGTCGTATTTTGACAAGCGGGGGACTGCCTGGACCGTGCGCCGGTCGATGCGCAATCGGCTCGATGCATTCGTACGCCAGGCGAACAACGCCGGGATCCGGCGCCTGGAAGAGGGGGGGACCTCCCCCGATGAGTACAGGGCGTCCGTCGAGCAGATGCTCCACCCCGTCCTCAAAGAGGACCTGGCGTTCGGCAAGCCGGTCAGGCTCCTGACGCAGGCGAGCGAAAAATACCCCGCGCACGGCGGAGCGGCGCTCACCGACGGGTTGCGCGGTCCGAACGACTACCACTGCAACTGGCTGGGGTTTGAGGGAGAGCACCTGGACGCAATCATCGACCTTGAGCGGCCCGTGCCTGTGCATTCGATATCGGCCAGATTCCTGCAGAACTGGAATTCATGGGCCTGGCTCCCTCTCAACGTCGATTTTTCGGTGGCGACGGACGGGACGACGTTCACCAGGGTTGCCTCTGTCCCCGATGCGATCCCCGACACCGTGGCGGGCGCATTCACGAAGGATTTTGAAGCAAATTTTCATCCCGTGCAGGCCCTGTACGTCAGGGTCTCGGCGCGGTCCCGGCTCAGGTGCCCCGACTGGCACATTGGCGCCGGGGGGAAAAGCTGGATATTCGTCGATGAGGTTGAGGTGAAATGACGACGCGCGCAATCGCATACGTTGCTTCCGCGGTCTGTCTCCTCTGCTCGACGCTGAATGCTCAGCAGATCACGCGTCTGGATATCAGAAGCACGTCCGTGGTCAGAAGGACCCCGGCGGGCGAGCGGCAGATACTCCATGCCATTGTATCATCGGCCTCGGAGCTCGCCGGCGTGAAGATCCGCGTGGGCTCTTCCGCCGGTAAGGCGCCCCTCGTGCTGTCTCTGGAGGGACTCAGGAAAGGAGAGAATGCGCAGTTTCTGGAAATACCGGTCGTGCGGAAATCCGGCTCCGCCCTCGTTGAGCTTGTGCTGAACGACACCGTCCTCTGCTCACAGAAGGCGAGGCTCACCCCTCCCCGCAGGAGGAAGGTCTACGATGTCCAGGTCTCCCATCACGATCTGGGCTATGCGGATTACTACCATTTCATGCGCCGCGATGTTCGCGAGATGGGGATTGAGATGGCTCTGGAATACTGCCGGCGCACCGATGCCTGGGAAAGACCTGCCCGGTTTCACTGGACTGTGGAGACCAGCGAGCCGATGACAAGGTTCATCAGCTCGCAGCCACCGCGCGTCGTGCAGGAGCTCGCCTCCAGAATCCGTGAAGGCCGCATCGAGCTGGGCGGTCTCCACAGCACCGTCTACACCGAGATGATGGGATACGAGCTCATGGCCCGGCTCTTCTATACCCCCAACAGGCACATCGTGGATCTTCTGGGCGTCCCTCCCCGCCGGACTGCGCTTATTGATGACGTGGTCGGATTTACGCGAACGCTCTCTCTGTTCCTCAAGGAGGCAGATGTTCCCTACTTCTACCACGGTTACAACGAGACGATCGAAGGCCTTTATCCCGCCTCCGCGAATCCCGTCTTCTACTGGGGTGCCAATGACGGCGACCGGAATCACAGGCCCCTGTTCAGGAGCTTCCCCTACTATTCACCCGACCGCCTGACAAAACATGATCTGCCGGAGATCGTGAAGCTGCTGGAAAAGTACGATGCTGACCCCCGCTGGACGTACGATTGCCTCATTGCGGAGGACAGCTACGATTTCAGCCTTCCCCGATTCGAGAACGTCGAAGGGATCAGGAAGTGGAATCAGGAATACTCCAATCCGCTTCTGGTTTCAGGGACATTCACGATGTTTTTCGACGATGTCGTCCACCAGGCGGATACATCCGCCATCCCCGTGTACGACGAGGACGCGCCGGATGCCTGGGCCGATCAGGACGGAAGTGACGCAAGGCTCCAGGCTGGCGCGCGGCAGCTGAACTACGAGCTCCCGACGATCGAGAAGCTCTCGACGCTCGCCTTCGCCTCCGGCGGCAAAGGGTACCCGTGGAAGGAGATCTGGCAATCGTACCACAAGCTCCTGACATACCACGAGCACACCGACGGGGCGTTCAGCGAGGAGGATATCCTTCCGATCCCCCTTCAGAAAGACACGAAGGCGGCAAATGCCAACTACTACCAGTGCGAGCAGGTAATGCACAAAGGCCTTGTGAAGGAGGCGCGCATGTTCGCTGATGCAGCCAGGGAGCACGCCGTCGGGCAGTTCGCGCACCTGATCTCCGCCGCGCACGAGAGCACGCTTGTTGTGTTCAACCCGCTGAGCTTCGCGCGATCGGATATTGCCGTGATTGCCGCCCCCCCCGCGGGGAGCTGGATCGTCATCGATAATGCATCGGGGAAGGCCGTCCCATCCCAGAGGCTCCCCGACGGGCGACTCATTTTTGCGGCCGGGGGCGTGCCGTCAATGGGGTACCGGACGTACAGGCTCATTGCCGGACGGGCTTTGCCGGGGGGCGGCCCGTCCCCCTCAGTACGCGGCGGCATCCTGGAAAACGAGTTCTACCGTCTGGCGATAGACTCTGTGACGGGCGCTCTCTCCAGCCTGTTCGACAGGCGGCGCGGTCTCGAGCTTGTGGACCGGAATGCCCCCTACAGGCTCAACGAATACATCTACCAGAGGATTGAGGACCCGGTCTCACGCGTGCCCGTCACACACCATCCTTGCATGGTCTCATGCACGTCGTTTCAGGGGGCGCTTGCGGCGGGGATCACGACGAATGTGAGCGCGACCGGCTGCGCCTCCGTGGAGCAGACCACAATGCTCTATGCGAACTCCGACAGGATCGATGTCGTCGTCCGTCTCGACAAATCGCCGTCGGGAAGACTGCTGAAGCAGACAAGCACCGAAAACAAAGAGGCGCTATTCTACGCCCTCCCGTTTGACGTTCCCGGATTCACCATACGGCACGAGCTTGCAGGCGGCGTCGTGGAACCGCTGGCCCACCAGTTCCGGGGCTCGACGTCCAACTTTTTTGCCGTTCAGCATTTCACCGATATCGCGAACGGCCGGTACGGCGTGACGCTCTCGACGGTGGACGCTCCTCTGCTGGAGTACGGAACGCCGCGCCCGGCGCTCTGGAACGCGCCGAACGATGCGGAATCGATCATCAGGAAGCCGGACCGGAGCCATGTCTATCTGTACCTGATGAACAACATGTTTTTCACCAATATTCCCATTTCCCAGCCAGGCGAGGCGACGTTCCGCTGGAGCATCCGCTCGCATGACGGCGACTGGCGCGACGGAAAGGCGTCCCGCTTCGGCTGGGAGACATCCCATCCGCTGGAAGTCTTCATGATCGGCAGAAACCCGGGCGGCGCACTTCCCGACGGGTCGCACAGTTTCCTCTCTGTCGACAAGGAGAACGTTCTCTGCACCACCGTGAAACCCGCGGAAGCCAACGGGGAGGGTCTCATACTCCGGTTCTTCGAGCTGGCCGGGCGCCGCTCGGACGTGCGCGCCCGCGTGAACTTCTCCGCCGGCAGGCTGAAGGCGGAGGAGACAAACCTGGTCGAGGCCGACAGGCACATCCCTCTGGCCGTGGCGGGAAATAACGAGATCCGGTTTTCCGTCCGCCCCTTCGGCGTGAAAACAATCCGCCTTCTTCCCGTGGAGCGAAGGCCCATCCGCCCGCCTGCACATCTCGGCGCACGGGCGCTCTCTGACAGGGAGGTCCTTCTTTCGTGGGACGGGTCTGCGGAGGATGGGACGAGCTTCTACCGGGTCTACCGCGGAACCACTCCCGGGTTTACGCCGGCCCCGATCAACTGTGTCGCCGCGGTCACGTCCCCTCCGTATACCGATGGTCCGGTACTGAACCACGGCGGCTGGCTTGACAACAGGCCTGAGCCCGGAACCACGTACTATTACCGCGTGGAGGCCGTGGGGCACGACAACACACGTGGTCCGGCAAGCGGACCCGTGGAGGTTAAAACCCTCCTGTCGTCGGAGCGGAATTCTGTCCCGAAGAAAGTGCTGGGCCTGGAGGCGACTGACGTCAGCCCGGTCTCGGATTTCAACTATATCTGTCTGCTCTTCTACACGAACACGGAATCGGATGTCACCCGATACCGCGTCTACCGCGGCGAGAACTCAGGCTTCCGGGCGGACAGCGCGTCGCTGCTCGCTGAAATTGACGCCACACAGAAATTCCGGCACGTCACGCCGCACGGGTTTGCGAGCGTGACGAGGGAGTTGCGCGAATACAGCATGATCGTGTACCCCGACGAGAGCGCCCGGCCGAACAGGCAGTACTATTACAGGGTCTGCGCCGTGGATGAGGCGGATCAGGCGGGTGAGCTCTCCGACGAAGTGGCCGCGAGATCTGACGTCCACCGGATCAGGTTTGAGGGAAGCACCGTTTTCTATGACAGCGCCGCCGTGGACATTCGTCCCGTGCTCGACGACGGGGGCCGGATTCGTTACACGCTCGGCGACGGCGAGGTGACCGCGGCATCACCCCTGTACACGGGACCCTTTACGCTCAGGGAGCCCGCGACGGTCAGGGCGGCTCTTTTTCCTCCCGACCCTTCTGCTCCCGCGATCAGGGGAGAGGCCGTCTACCGGCGGTCGCTCTACCCTCCTCCGCGCTACCTGCAGCCCTATAGCGAAAAATGGCCGGGAGAAGGGGTGCTGACGCTCGTGGATGGAAGGCGCGGGAGCACGTTCTCCGATGGCCGATTCCAGGGTTTCGAATTCAACGACATGGATGTCGTCGTGTCGCTGGGGGGAGCGAAAGACGTCCAGGGCATGAGCGTGACGATGCTCCAGGATATCGGGTCGTGGATCTTCTTCCCGGTATCCGTTGAGTTCTCTGTTTCTTCCGACGGGACCCGGTTCGAGAATGTCGGCCAGATCACCACAGTGAACGAGCACGAGCGGATGAGCGGGTCATACGCAAAGGAATACGCTGTCTCGTTTGAGAATCGGCGCGCCGGGTTCGTCAGGGTTCACGCCAGAAATGTGGGGATGTGTCCCCCGTGGCATATCGGCTACTTCTACAAAGGAAAAGCATGGCTCTTCACAGACGAGATCGTGGTTCGATGACAACGCCGATGAAAACAACCTTTCACGTTCTCTTCGTCCTGCTTGCCTTTGCCGGCGCCTCGTTTGCTGCGCAGCGAACGTCGCATACCTTCCGGATCGGCAGCGGCAGCTTCCTGCTGGACGACAAACCCCTGCAGCTCATCAGCGGGGAGATGCACTTCGCCCGGATTCCCCGCGAGTGCTGGCGGGACCGTCTGAAGATGGCCCGGGCCATGGGGTTGAACACGATTGCGACATATGTCTTCTGGAACTACCACGAACCGGCGAAGGGGAAGTACAACTTCACGGGGAACGCGGATGTGGCTGCGTTCGTGAGGATGGCCGGTGAGGAGGGTCTCTGGGTCATTATCCGTCCCAGCCCCTATGCGTGCGCGGAGTGGGAGTTTGGCGGGTATCCCTGGTGGCTGCTCAACGAGAAGAACCTGAAAGTGCGCAGCAGGGATCCCCGGTTCCTGGAGCTCTGCGCCGGGTACTACAGGGAATTGGGCCGGCAGATTGCCCCCCTGCAGATCACGCACGGTGGCAACATCATCATGGTCCAGCTTGAGAACGAGTACGGCTCATACGGCAGCGACAAGGAGTACCTGGCCCTCAACAGGGACATCATCAGGAATTCCGGGTTCGACGTGGAGCTGTACACCTGCGACGGCCCCTCGCAGATGGGCGCCGGCTCGCTCGCCCGCGTGCTTCCCGCGGTGAACGGCCTGGACGATCCGGCGCAGGTCAGGGAGGTGATCGGCAGGTACCACGGCAATGCCGGCCCGTATTTCATCGCCGAGTGGTATCCTGCCTGGTTCGACACCTGGGGAGAGGAGCACCACGTTGTGCCCGCAGGCGAGTACCTGCACCGACTGGAGGAGGTTCTCTCCGCAGGCATCTCCATCAACCTGTACATGGTCCACGGGGGTACGACGCGCGGGTTCATGAACGGAGCGAACTTCGACGACCGGCAGCCCTATGCGCCCCAGACAAGCAGCTACGACTACGACGCGCCGATTGACGAGTCGGGAAATGCGACGGAGAAGTTCCTGGCGTTCAGAGAGGTGATCCGAAAACACCTCCCTCCCGGCACGGTCCTCCCGCCCCTTCCCGCCAGGAAGAGCGCCATCGCCGTTGCGCGATTCCGCCTGACGGAAGCCACCGATCTCTTCTCGATCCTCCCGGCGCCTGTGGCGTCGGAACGCCCGCTGTCGTTTGAGGATCTCGGTCAGGGATACGGATACGTCCTCTACCGGACATTCCTGAAAGGCCCGGCGAAGGGGACGCTCCGCATTGATCATCTGAGAGACTACGGCCTCATATTCCTGGGCGGCAGGAGGGTTGAAGTCCTCGACCGGCGACTCCGTCAGGAATCCGCGGAGATTGAAGTGCGCCCCGGCGGTGATACGCTGGACATACTTGTTGAGAACCTCGGGCGGATCAACTTCGGCCCATACCTCAATGACAACCGGAAGGGGATCACACAGCGTGTGACGTTCCGCGAAGAGGAGCTGAAGGGGTGGCGGATGTACGGATTTCCGTCTGACGACCCGGGGACGACGATGTTCCCCGGGACCGGACATTCCGGCGGTCCCGTGGTGCGGCGCGGAACGTTCTTTCTTGCTGATACCGCCGACACATATGTCGATATGAGCGACTGGGGAAAGGGGTGCGTGTGGATCAACGGGCACAATCTCGGACGCTACTGGTACATCGGCCCGCAGCAGACGCTGTACGTTCCGGGGCCATGGCTGAAGAGGGGGCGCAACGAGATCATCGTTCTTGATCTGCTGAACGAAAGTCAGGACTCCGTCGGGATGCTGGGGATCCCCGTCCTGGATCAGCTTGCCGCGCCGTCAGTCGTGATCACGGGAACATACGATGCGGCCCTGCGCGCGTGCGTCGTCCGTCTGGAAACGAAGGGCTCAGGCGCCGCCATATTCTACACGACCGACGGGAGCGAGCCCGCGATGCAGTCGGGGCGGTACGATTCGGCGCTCACGTTCAACCGCCCGGTACAACTGACCGCGAGAGCGTTCAGGCGGGGGATCGGATCGGAGACTCCGGCACGCATTGAAATCCGCCCTTCACTTTCCACGGGCAAACCCCTGCAGCTCGCTCACCCGTTCAGTCCCCGTTATGCGGCCGGAGGGGCCGGGGCGCTTGTTGACGGTTTCGAGGGGAGCAAGCGATTTGACGACGGGTTCTGGCAGGGCTACGAAGGAGTCGACATTGACGCCGTTGTAGACCTGGGCCGTGTCATGGTTCTCCGCAGCGTGGCATCGCGATATCTTAGGGATACGCGCAGATGGATCTTCTTTCCCGCCTCCGTCGAGTACTCAGTGTCGGAGGACGGCGTCAACTATGTTCAGGTCGGCACGCTGGAGTATCCGCCTGCGGCGAGCGATGAGGAACCGGGCATCAGGGTGTGTGAGTATGTGCTGCACGACGTCAGGGCGCGTTTCGTGCATGTCCATGCGCGAAGTGTCGGCGTATGCCCTCCCTGGCATCAGGGTGCCGGCGGCAAGGCATGGACGTTCTGTGACGAAATCACCGTCGAGTGAGTATTCCTCCCGTCACACAAAACGGAGAACGCTTCGCATGCATCTGATCGGACGACGGATAATTCTCTTCTCGTGTCTCGTCATTCCCCTGATTGCAGTATCGGGAGAGCCGGGCTCACGGGAGGCGACCGGCGCCCTTCCCCGCGCTTCCATGCGGGAGATTGCAGCAAAATTCACGTCTCCTCCCTCCGGGTACGGCGAGGTGGCCTTTTACTGGTGGCTTGGCGACACGCTCACGCAGGATCGCCTCCTGTGGGAGCTTGACCGGCTCAAGGGGAAGGGGGTGGTTGGGCTTCAGGTCAACTACGCCCACAGCGATTCCGGCGGGTTGATGTGGGGGCTCACCCTGCCCAGCCAGCCGAAACTCTTTTCGGAGAAATGGTGGGATCTTTTCGGCTGGTTCATGCGCGAGGCGAATAAACGCGGCATCGCNNAGGCGCTGGCGGAGAACCCCGACCTGGCTGGATCCGAGCTGAGGTGCGGGAGTCGGATCGTGAGGGGTCCCGGACGCGCGACCTGGAACCTGCCCGGGGACCCGCTTGCTCTCAAGGCATACAGAGTCGGCCCGGATTCGCTCCCTCTTCCGGGACCCGGGAAGGACCTCGCCGGCTTCGCGGCGGGACGTCTGCTCGAGTGGAGCCCGGAGGAGGGGACATGGATGATCGCATGCGTCTGGGCGGAACGTATCGTTGCTTCGTACGATCCGATGAATCCGCGTGCCGGCAGTGAGTACGTCAGGAAGTTCTTTCAGCGGTTTGAGCAGAGGTTCCCGGGCCAGTCGGGGAAGGGGATCAACTACTTCTTTTCCGATGAGCTCTCGTTTCGCCTTCAATACCCCATCTGGGACGACGGTTTTGCCGGCGAGTTCGCAAAGCGGAAGGGATACGACATCAGGCCCCATCTTCCCGCGTTGTTCATTGACACCGGACCGGAGACCCCTCGGATACGGCTTGACTACAACGATGTGATGGTTTCCCTGAGTGAAGAGCACTACTTCCGACCCCTTTACCGGTGGCACCAGGATCACGGAATGACATTCGGCTGCGACCACGGCGGGCGGGGGAAGGACGTCGCCGAGTTCGGTGACTATTTCCGGACTGTGCGGTGGAACCAGGGACCCGGATGCGATCAGCCCCGGCTGGCACAGGACATCGTCAAGGACAAGGTGGCCTCCTCGATTGCGCATCTCTACCTGCGCCCCCGCGTCTGGCTGGAGGGCTTCCACAGCAGCGGATGGAGCACGTCATCCGCACAGGTCGCCGATGCAGTGTTCGGCAACTTCGTGATGGGACAGAATCTGCTGACATTCCACGGCCTCTACTATTCGACGCACGGCGGGTGGTGGGAGTGGGCGCCCCCCTGCAATCACTTCCGCATGCCGTACTGGGAGCACATCGATCCGCTCATGCACGCAGTGCAGCGGTTGAGCTATATACTCACACAGGGGACGCACCGGTGCGATGTCGCCATACTGTATCCCGTGGAGCCTGTCATCGCCCGAACGGGGGGGGAGGAGTCTGTCGCCGCGGCGTTCTCTGCGGGGGAGGCGTTGTATAACGCCGGGATCGACTTCGATTTCGTCGACTACCAATCGCTGGCCCGCTCGACCGTGGAAGGGGGCCGGATCTCCGTTTCGGGGGAGGAGTACCGGGTCCTGGTCATCCCCTCCATGAAGACAATCCGGTTTGCGTCGCTGGAGAAATCACGCGACCTCCTCCGCTCGGGCGGAATCGTTGTGAATCTCGGGAGCACCCCGGAAGCGAGCGAGAGGGGGAGGGGAGACCGGAAATTCGAGTTCCTCCGGCGGAGTCTCTTCGGCGCTGCGAATGCGGCGCATCGGGCAGACGAGCTGCTCCGCACCGGCCCGCATGGGGGTGCGGTGTATCGGTGCAGCGGGAGCGACAGTCTCAGCCGCCTCGTGAGCGGTTTGTTCCCCCGTGACTTTGCCGTGGTGTCCCCTTCCACGGAGAGACTGCCGAGGGTGATGCACAGACGCGTAAAGACATCGGACATATACGCCGTCTACAATCTTCCCCGGGGGACCGAATGCTTCTTCAGATCCAGTGGGCGCGCGGAGGTCTGGAACCCATGGACCGGCGATCGGCTTCCTCTCCTGACGGCGCGTCCCGTGCGGAACGGTACGATACTGCCGCTTCCTCTGTCGGAGTATGATGTCCAGCTCATCGTATTCAGCCCCGGCGGGAACGACGCGGTTGTGGAATCATCGACGCTTTCCTCTGTCGATTCGGTCCGCATGCTCGGGGGGAAACTGACGTTGTGGGGGGAGAGTACCGCCCGGGGGAAGGGGGAGGCGCGCGTGATGTACCGGGGAAGTCTGCACACACTGAGCGGAGACATCACTTCGCCTGCGGCGTCCCGGCCTCTTGCGGGTCCATGGGAGTTCGAAGTGCATCCGGTCCTGGACAACAGGTGGGGCGACTTTCACTGGCCTCCCACGCCGGAACTGATCGGACCGGAGGTCCGCCGGTTCGAATACCGGGAGACGCCCGGCCCCGGCGATGCCCGGGGAACCCTCGGCGATACGGTCTCCTGTTCATTCGGCCCGCAGTTCTGGGAGCTCGGGCCGCTTCCGGGAATCATTGAGGGCGATACGCTCCTTGACGGCCGCACGATCGATCCCTGTGCGGGCGTCTCATTTCACAGCACCACGTATCGATGGCATCCGTACAGTTTCTCCTGGCGGTGGGGCGTGGAAAACGATCCCGGACATCAGGGATATCACGGGCTGAAGGAAGAGGTGAACGACGAATTCATCCGCCTGGGCAAAATGGCCCTGGGATACACGATGACGGAACGGCAGCCGGAGGAAGGGGGAACATGCTACTGTCTCTCGACGGGCGTGATCGCCCCCCGTGGGGGGACGTACCGTTTGGAGGCCGGCCGCGTGCGGCCGGCCTCGATCCGCATCAACGGCTTGCCTGTCGATCCCTCTTCCGGCGCGGTTCATCTTGAAGCCGGATGCAATACGCTCCTCCTCTGGTATGACAGACCCTGCGTAACGTATTTTGTACTGCACACGCCGGGGACACCGCGGCGGCTCCCCGAGGAGACCGGAAAACCCCTCGCCATGCGCTGGTATGCCGACACGACTGTCCTTCGATTTGACACACGATACGGCCGGGATGACGTTGAAGGCTGGTACAGGTTCATGTCGCCGCCGGGCATGTATCAGATGCACGTCGTAGCACACGGCACCATCGGTGTCGACGCGGGGGGGCGGCCGCTCCCTGTTACACGCGGACTTCCCCGTGAAGACGGGGCCAGAGAGTACCTGATCGATATTGGCGGCGTTCTCCCGACGCCGGTGGAAGTTGTCATACGAATCCGCCAGGAGAGAGGATACTATGCGGGGGCCGCCGTGCCCGAACCTGTGCGTATCGATTGCGGGAAGGGGGTCTTCATTGTCGGCGACTGGTCACTGAACGACGCTCTCCATGCGTACTCCGGCGGCGCCTGGTACCGCACGCATGTGCGCCTCAGCCCCGCCGAATCTGCGCAGAAGGTTGAGCTCGACCTTGGCTCTGTCGTTTCGACCGCCGCCGTGCGTGTCAACGGTCTCGACGCCGGGCTGAGGGTGTCTCCCCCCTGGGTTTATGACATCTCGAAGTGCATTCACGCGGGCGACAATGACATCGGGGTCCTTGTGTACAACACCGCCGCCAACCACTACACGAGCATTCCAACGCGGTACGGGGGACCCGTTACATCGGGGATCATCGGGCCGGTCACGGTGAGGTTCACGTGCCGGGCGGTACTGAAGGATCAATGAACCGTCGTTTCACACAGTCAGAGGAATGACATGTCCAGAGCGGTTGATCAGACGAAGAAATATCTTCTCACAGGCGTTTCCTATGCAATCCCGTTCGTCGCTTGCGGCGGCATCCTGATCGCGATCGCGATTGCGTTTGCGCCGATGACGCCGACCGGGCCGGATTTCTCCGGCTCTCCCTTCTTGAAGCTCATCCTCGACATCGGGACCGCCGCGTTCTCGTTCCTCGTCCCGGTGCTGGGTGGATACATCGCATTCGGGATTGCCGACCGGCCGGGATTGGTGGCGGGTTTCGTCGGCGGGTACATCGCAAATCAGGTCGGCGCCGGGTTCCTCGGAGGCATAGTGGCCGGGCTCCTGGCCGGTTTCGTCGTCTTCTACATCAAGAAGATCAAGCTCCCCCCCTACCTCAGGCCGGTGATGCCGATACTTGTCATCCCGGTCATCTCCACCCTGGTCGTCGGGTTCATCATGTACAGGGTGGTCGGGGCGCCGATCAAGGATCTGATGACTTTCCTCACCGCCTGGCTCAGGAATATGGGAACCGGGAACAGCGTTGTGCTCGCCCTGATCCTGGGGGCGATGATTGCGTTTGACATGGGTGGGCCCGTGAACAAGGTCGCCTTCTTCTTCGGGGCCGCGATGATCAGAGAAGGGAATTTCGCCGTCATGGGCGCCTGCGCCACGGCGATCTGCATACCCCCCATCGGGCTCGGTCTCGCGACGGCGCTCGGAAAGAACCTCTGGTCGGCCGAGGAACGGGAGGCCGGGTACGCGGGACTGGCCATGGGGATGATCGGGATTACGGAAGGTGCCATCCCGTTTGCGGCGGCCGACCCCGTCCGCGTCATCCCCACCATCATGGTCGGCTCGATGGTCGGTGCGGTCATCGCCATGCTCGGCGGCGTCGGCGATCATGCCCCTCATGGAGGGCCCATCGTGCTGCCGGTGATCGACAACCGCATCATCTACGTCGTCGCGATAGTGGCCGGATCCCTGACGGTGGCGTTCATCATCAACACGCTCAGAAAATGGTCGGCAACGAATCAGAAAAAGGGGACGCTATGAAGCTAGTCGCAGTGACTGCATGTCCGACGGGCATAGCCCACACATACATGGCCGCCGAACAGCTCGAGAAGACCGCGAAGAAACACGGGCACGCGATCAAGGTGGAAACGCAGGGCTCGATGGGGATCGAAAACGAATTGACGCAGGAGGAAATCGACGGCGCCGATCTGGCGATCTTTGCAGTCGGGATTCCCGTGCGGAACATCGAACGGTTCGCGAAGATCAGAGTCCTGGAAATGCCCGTGCAGGACGCGATCAAGAACCCCGAGAGCATATTCGCGAAGCTCGGCTAGTCCGCCCTCGGTGTGACCATGGCCCTGGAAATCCCATTCACCTTTCCCCTGAAGAACGGTATGCATGCGCGCCCGGCGAGCCGCTTTCAGGACGTCGCCGGTGCGTACCGCTCGAGCATCACGTTTGTCAACAGGCAGACCGGCGCGCGTGCCAACGGGAAAAGCACGCTCTCGCTCGTCGCTTCCGTCACGCGCCAGGGCGACCCGTGCGCCCTGATCATTGAGGGGGAGGATGAGGAAGAGGCGCGCCAAGGTATGCAGCGGTTCCTGACAGATGAATTCCCCGGCTGCGACGAGGATCTGGTGATCCCTCAGGCGCCCGGCAGTCCTCGCTCACTCCCCCGGGCGCTGCGCGGAGAGAACCTACGTATCGAAAGGGGGATCGCCGCGAGCGGGGGTATCGCCCGTGCGCCCGCCGTGCTGCTCAGTCGCCGTGCACCCGGGCCGCCCCCGGGAGGGTGGCCGAAGGGAACGGCCGACGATGAGGTGGCGCGCGTGCTTGCTGCCGTGCGCGACGCGCAGGCCAGTATGCGTGCGCGCATGGACTCCGCCCCGCGCGGAGTCGAGCACGACATACTCAGGGCGCACCTCTCGATTGCCTCCGACCCCGAATTCGCAGGCAGCGTTGAAGAAACTCTCCGATTGAAGCACTGCTCTGCCGGAGAAGCCCTGCTTGAGACCGCCCGGCGCTACGGCGAGACACTCTCCGCCTCGGGAAGCGTCTACCTCCGTGAGCGCGTTCTGGATATCGAGGATGTGACCGCGCGGCTTATTGCCGCTCTGTACGGGGTCCCCGACGCAGGGGCGCATGTGCAGGTCACTGATGATGCAGTGTGCGTTGCGGAGAGCCTGGCGCCGTCCGATTTCATCGCGCTGGACAGGCGGCATGTCAGAGCCCTGGTGCTCTCTCAGGGTGGAGTGACGTCGCACACCGCGATACTTGCCCGCGCCTTCGCCATCCCCTGCGTCACCGGAATCCCCGGCATACACCGCACTGTCCGCCGGGCGGAAGACCTGATCGTGGATGCGGACCGCGCACTGGTGATACTCTCCCCGCCTGAGCGCGTCGGGCGATTCTACGACCGGGAGTCGCGGAAGCTCGCCCTCATGCGGGCGAGCCTTGAGCGGCATGCGAACCTCCCGGGCGTCTCATCCGATGGCAAGAGGCTTGAGATTGCGGCAAACGCCGCATCGCCGGAGGAAGTCGGCGCCGCGTTCGCCGGCGGGGCCGAAGGCGTCGGTCTTTTCCGCACGGAGATGCTGTTCATGGGGAAGGAGGAGCTTCCGGGGGAGGAGGAACAGTACGCAGTCTATGCGGAGGTCGCAAAGTGTGCCTCCGGCAGGCCCGTGATCATCCGGACGTTCGATATCGGCGGTGACAAGCCCCTCCCCTCACTCCGGATTCCCCCTGAAGAGAATCCCTTCCTGGGATACAGGGCGATCCGCCTGTACGCGGAGTATCCCGCCCTGATCAACGCCCAGTTGCGGGCCATACTCCGCGCCTCCGCCCTCGGCAACCTGAAGGTCATGTTCCCTATGGTCTGCTCGCTCCATGAAGTCCGCGCGATGAAGAAGTTGATCCTGGAGCTGATGAAAGATCTCGACGCTGAAGGGGCGGCGTTCAACCGTCAGATACCCGTTGGGATCATGGTCGAGATCCCCTCCGTGGCATTCATACTCGACCAGCTCTGCCGTGAAGTCGACTTCTTCAGCATCGGCTCCAACGACCTGACACAGTACTTTCTGGCGGTCGACCGCGCGAACCGGAATGTGGCGTCGCTTTACACCCCCTTCCATCCCTCGTTTCTGCGTCTGCTGAAGCAGATCATCGACGGCGTGCACAGACACGGGAAATGGATCGGGCTGTGCGGGGAAATGGGTGGAAACCCGCTCGCCGCCCCACTCTTCCTCGGGTACGGGATCGATGAAATCAGCCTCTCTCCGTCGCTGATTCCCGCCGTGAAGGATGTCGTGCGCCGCTGCCGCGTGCCTGACTGCGAGGCGCTCCTCTCATCGGTGATGGAGATGGAGGACCCTGAGGGGGTGGAGACCGCCCTGAAGGACCACGCTGCATCGCTTCGTGGGAGTGCGCTGATCACGGAAGACATTGTCCGTCTTTCCTCGCAGAGCGCGTCGAAGGACGAAGCGATCAGGGAGCTTGTCGACATGCTGCACGCCGACGGACGGGTGGACGATCCGGACGCGGTCGAAGATGCCGTGTGGCTCCGGGAGGAGACCTATCCGACGGGTATGGGGTACGGCGTCGCCATCCCCCACTGCAAGTCGCCCGGTGTCACGGTCAACTCCATTGCCGTGCTCAAGTTGGACGCACCCGTCTTCTGGAAAATGCCTGATCAGGATCCCGTGCAGTTCCTGATACTTATCACCATCGCGGCCTCGGCGAAGGGGGACGAGCACCTGAAGATCATCGCCGGCCTGGCCCGCAGGCTGGTGCACGAGGAGTTCCGGCAGCAGTTGATGGATGCGGCGGGCCCCGGCACGATCGTTGACCTTCTTGAACACTAGGGAACCGGAAATGAAACTGCGGACGATGCTTCTGTTGTTCCTCTGCGTCGCAGCTCTGGCTGCGGCACAGGAACCCGACTCGGTGAAAGAGCGGCGCATGCAATGGTTTGCGGACGCGAAGCTCGGCATATTCATTCACTGGGGCATCTATGCGGTCAACGGGATCGACGAGTCGTGGTCGTTCTACAACGGACTCCTCACGTATGAGGACTACATGAAGCAACTGACAGGGTTCACGGCCTCCCGCTACGATCCTGCAGCATGGGCCCGGCTTATCACGGAAAGCGGGGCCCGCTACGCGGTGCTCACGAGCAAGCACCATGATGGGGTGGCCCTCTGGGACACTCGCCTGAGCGATCTCAGCGTCGTCAAGAAGACCCCTGCCGCCCGCGATCTCATCGGACCGTTTTGCGATGCGCTCCGCGCTCAGGGACTGAAAGTCGGCCTCTACTTTTCTCATCTGGACTGGTCCCACCCCGACTATCCCCATTTCACACGGACGGAGGACCGCTACGTGGGCGATTCCGTCCGCTGGAATCGCTTCCTGGAATTCCACTCCGGGCAGATCGGGGAGATTGCGGCGCGCTACCGTCCCGATCTGTTCTGGTTTGACGGCGACTGGGACTACTCCGCCGCGGAGTGGAGGGCAGGTGAGATGCGTGCGCAGATCACGAAGTGGCTCCCCCGGGCCATCGTCAACTCCCGCATCAACGGGTATGGCGACTATGATACGCCGGAGCAGGGCGTTCCCATCACGCCGCCCCAAAGCCGGTGGTGGGAGCTGTGCATAACGACGAATGACTCGTGGGGATACCAGGGGAACGACAGGAACTACAAGACTCCCAATCAGATCATCAGGATACTTGTGGATTGTGTCAGCATGGGAGGGAACCTGCTGCTGGACATCGGTCCGAAGGAAGACGGGACGATACCCCCGGAGCAGGTGAACATCCTTCAGGAGCTGGGCCGCTGGACACGGAAGCACCGCGAGGCTGTCTACGGCACGCGCGCCGGGATCCCGAAAGACTACTTCTACGGTCCCTCCGCCCTCTCGAAAGACCGATCGACGCTGTTTCTCTTCGTCGATGGTCAACCCGCGGGTCCGCTCCTCATCAAGGGCCTGAAAAACAGGATCAACAGGGCCTGGGTCGTCGGCAACGGGACGAAACTGGAGACGAAAATCCTTATGAGACAATACTGGAGCCGGATTCCGGGACTGGTGTACATCGACGTCCCGCGCCAGGTGCTCGATCCGCAGGTGACCGTGATCGCCCTCCTGCTCGACGGACCTGTCGAACTCTACACCGACAAATCCAACTGACGCCCCCCGGCGTTGCGGGCGGCGCCGGAGGCGCCACGACGAAGTCCGCTCTTTGGACCACGCCGCTCTTTGGCGTGGCAATCCAGTCCGCACCCCCGCTACTTCGCGGGGCGCGACATGCAGATCGTCCACGCATAGCGGCAGGGGGGGGTCGCCCGTACCGGGCTGGGAATTTCCACCACGGTTGAGTCCCCCTCCTTTCTCCAGTGCAGGGTGCCCTGCACGCCAAGCATCGTCACTGTCGACCCCGGCCCGCCGTGAAGCGCGCCCAGCCGGATCTCCGCCGGCGGGTGCGTCTCGGCCGAATCGGCAAGATAGACGGCATAGACGCTTCCGTCCTTCCCCTGCGTCAGCCGGAGCTTTCCCTCCCCGTACGGCGCGATGGGGCGCGAGCCGTAGATCGCCTCCCCGTTGACGTGCAGCCAGTCGCCCATCTCGTGCAGTCGCTCGTACGCGTCGTTTGCCCACGTGCCGTCCGGCCCGGGGCCGATATTCAACAGGAGGTTTCCTCCCTTTGAGACGATATCGACGAGCATGTCCACGAGTTCCCTCCCGCTCTTGTACATGTCGTTGAACGTAAACGACCAGCTCCTTGTCGACGTAATGCACGATTCCCAGGGGTAGGGGAGCGCCTCGCGGGGCACGACATTTTCCGGCGTCAGGTAGTCCTGGTATTTTCCTGGCACGGCGCGGTCGACGACGATCAGTCCCGGCTGGTACGTCCTGGCCTCGCGCACGAGGCCCGGCATGTCGATGTCCTGACTCTGCACGTGCATGAACGCATAGCCGGGCGCCGTGACGTATTTCATCACCTCATCGTGCGTCAGCGGCTGGACCCAGCCGCCGTCGAGCCACAGGATGTCGATATGTCCGTACCCTGTCATCAGCTCGCCGATCTGGGCGTGGGTGTAGTCCACGAACTTCCGCCAGCGGTCGGGATGCTTCCTGATGTCGTAGTTGACGTTCCTGTCGGGGGTGGGGTAGTACCGCCACCAGTAGTACTCGCTGTGCCAGTCGGGCTTGGAAAAGTAGATTCCCGTCCAGAATCCCTGGCTCCTGAACGCGTCGAGTATCTCCTTCAGGACGTTCGCACGTGGATTCGAAGAGAAGGGGGTGCCGCTGTCCGTGACACTGTAGTCCGTGGTCTTCGTGTCGAACATGCAGAAGCCGTCGTGGTGCTTGGCCATAGCAACGACGTACCTAATGCCGGCCTGCCGTGCCTCCTTCGCCCATCGGGCCGGGTCGAACCTGACCGGATTGAACGTCGACTTCAGGTTCTCGTACTCCCGCCTGTATTTCTCGTAGTCCTCCCCCTTCCGCCGGCACCATGGCTCGTCCTCCCCGCAGAGCGACCACGATTCCACCACGCCCCACTGGCTGTACGGTCCCCACGTCATCATGAGCCCCAGCTTCAGATCCTGCCACCCGGCGAGCTTCTTCAGAACGAGCGTGTCAGTTTCCGGGACGTACGCGGCTGATTCCTGCCCCCTGCCTGGCATGGGGACACACAGGAAAACGGCGACGATCATCATGAACGATCTCTTCACGGAATGGCTCCTCCTACTCGATTGTGTACCATGTGCGGCTCCGGGGTTGCACCGTGACTGTGATCTCAGTCCGGCCGTATGCGTCTAGCGCGTATGTCTGCGCGTTCCCTTCTTCCTGTCGTATGCGCACGCTCCCCGTGAGGCCCGTGTAGTACAGCGGAACAGTGATTGTCCCGGTCAGAGGTTGTGTGAGCGGGTTATACACCATGAGCAGTCCCTTCTCCGGAAGCGCGGGGTTCACGTGGAGCATGCAGTCCAGCGCCCGCCCGTCGGGCCGGTGCATGTGTATGATATCGGAATTCAATATCGCGCGGTGCTTCTTGTACCAGTCGGTCCACTTCTTGACTACCCCCCTTGTTGTGTCCGTATCATAGAGCCGGCGGCCGCGGTAGCACGCCTGTATGCCCGATCCGAAATTTTGCGCGAGATGCGCCTCATAGGCCTCAAGATGCTCCGAGAGCGGCTCGAGTGTAGCCGCGGCGCCCCCTCCCTGGTACTCTACGAGGGGCACAAACGTCCATCCCATCGAGGGGGTCTTGTACCACGTGCCGTCGAATATGTTCTGCCTCCCGAGCAGTATCTGCCGGTCGCGCGGGAGTGACCAGTTCGTCTCCCTGTAGCCGACAGCGGTCTTGTTCGATCCGCTGAGGAAATACCAGTCGGGCACGTTCAGATAGATATCCCGCCCCCGGCACCATTTGTAGAAATCCGTGACCGTCTTCCACTGCCTCCACTGCGAGTCGTTCTCCCCCCTGTGCCCCGGGTGCGACGTAGAGGCGCAAATATCCCCCGGGTACGAGCCGTCGTGCTCGAGCATGTCAAAACCCGTCCGTTCGATGAACGCCCGGATCCTGCGGAAATACTCGATGCCCCATCTGCTCCCTAGGCAGGGGGAATTGCCGAAGGCAGCTCCTCCGGTCCTTCCTGTGGCGGGGTTGATGACATCATCCTCGTCGCTCACATGCCGGCTCGCAAGGAGCGAGTAGCCTCCGAGCTCTATCCCCCGCGCGTGCGCATAGTCCGCGAGCGCTTTCATCCGGGCGATCGCGGCTTCGTCGTCCGTCTCCATGTTCACCCCGCTCCCGAAGCTCAGGATGATCATTTCGAACCCGGCCTCGACGCACTGGTCGACGGCACTCCTCACGACGTCCGGTTCAATCGATGTCAGGTGGAGGAATATCGGATTCTCCATCGCCCACGGGGCGACCACCCTGTACATTCTCCGGAGCTCGAGCGATCGGCGCTCAAGCTCGCTGGAATCGTAGAACAGCTCGAACGTCCTGAACGTTGTGAATGTCTCCTCCGGCGCCACGTCCACGTCAGGGCCGAGCGGCGGCCGGCATTCGAGGAGGCACGGTGTGGTGAGGCCGTAGTCCACCTGTGAGGTGAACGTGGAGTCTGTCCTCCAGTACGCCGTCTTGTTCGCCTGGGCAACCGTCATGCCGAAGAACGCGTAATCGCTCTCGACGTGTATGTTGTACCTGTCCCACGTGCCGGGAGCGTCGAGGGACCAGTGAGGCTCCACGAGCGCGAGAATCTCGCTCGTGAATGCGTTGAGCCGGAACGGAATGGTGCCGCCGTTGTGTACCTCGATCCACTTGCAGACGAGAGGTATTCCGTCATACAATTCGTAGTGGACTGCCACGTCGATCCCCGCGAGAGCGCGGGAGGCGTGACGGAACCTGAGCGTGAGCGACCGTCCCGGCGGCGGCCAGGGCGCATCCGGTCCCCACCGTTTCTTCCTGTATGGAAACGGCGCCACCGTCGGGCCGCTCTCATACCCTGCATACCGGAATGCCGCCGTGTCGCTCCTCAGTGAATCAAGCCAGCTGTCGAGCAGATACCCCTGCTCGACCTGCCCGGTGAGCCCTCCCACGGCAACCCTCCTCCCGTTGATCCGGAGTATCGCTTCGGGCCGGACCGCGCGGACATACTCCTCTCCCGTGACGAGATTCCTGATGTCGAAGGTCGCCGCGTTCGGCTTCAGGCGAATCGCTCGGCTGATTAGCCCGTTCTGCATCCGGATTGTCGTCCCGGCGTCTTCGGTGACGATAGCGGCATTGTATGTGCCGGGAGAAATCAGCCAGTCCGGTGTGCGCGGGAGCCCCCCGGTGACCTGCGAGAGCGCGGCCGATGCCGCGAGACACATCAACACGGGAGCAGATTTCGGGCGTGAGGCGAGCATTGTTGCGTGTCATGAATGGGCGAATGTGATGCGAACATAGCTATTTCCACGCGCAGTGTCAATTGCGCCCGCCTCTTCGAGCTTGCTTTTTGCACGCTTCTCCTCTAGTTTCCAGAAAAACGTCAGTGACCATGCGCGCATCGACACTGATACGCCGCGCCATTTCCCTCTGCGTATTGACAATATTGCCTGCGCCTCCCCTTGCTTCCTGAGGAACTTGTCTCTACGTTCTCGGAAGAACACGGGGAATGAATGGCAGAACGATATTCGAAAATTCCCCGCCTCTCCCATTTTAAGAAGAGAACCCGCCATGAAAGGATTCCCTGTTGCGGCGATGACGCTGGCCGCTATCATTGCGACAGCCGCCGTCCCGTCCGCCGTTGCCCGCACGTCCTCCCGGGGAAGCGCCCCGTTGAAGGGATACGTCAGGAGCATAAGGGGGGAGCAACTGGAGTATAACTGCTTCAACCCGCTGGCGACGACCGCGCTGCTCACGCGGTGCACGACGGGGGAGATGGCCATCGAGTGGGAGACGGAGAGGATCCCGTCGGATGCTGCGGGAGAGACCGTTTCGTTCGTCTGGGTCGTGAGCTATTCGACCACGACCAGCTCGGGCGACAGGAATTTCGATTTCTCCATCAACGGGAAAAAGGCGTTCACGATCCATACGATCAAGGGACAGAACCCGAAGGAATGGCGCCTGAAATCGGCGGACGGCTCGGAGCTGTCGTTCACGTTCGTCGCTGAGGATCTCGCGCGGGATGCCAACGGGTACATGACGCTCACCGTGCCCCTGGGACTGTACAAAAGAGGGGAACCCCTCCGGCTGCGTGTCGTCGGCGAAAAGGCGAACTCGAGCGACTGGTACATGACGTTTATGTACGACATGCGGGGGGAGAGCGTTGAGGTCCTCCCGCTCCCGTTCCTGGAGGGGCCTGCCGGGAATCTCCGTCAGACGCTCTGTGTCGCCGTGACGTACCTCGAGGAAAAGGGGAACGCCCGCATTGCGGTGGACGTGGGTGTGGAGGAATCGAAATCACTGAAACGCGGAGCGAACATCTTCATGTTCCCGGTGCCGGCCGTGCGCGCTCCCAGGGAAGTCCCCGTGCGCGTTTCGGTGGACGGCGGTCCCGGTGAGTCGTACAGCGCATTGTTGAAGCCTGTCACGCCGCGGACGATCTACCTCCTTCCGCATGCCCACAACGACATCGGGTACACGAACATCCAGACGGAAGTCCTGAAGAGGCACATCCAGAATATCTACGACGCGCTCGGACTGATACGGAAGACCGCCGCGTACCCCGCGGGGGCGCGTTTCAAGTGGAACATCGAGGTTATCTGGGCCGTGGAGACGTTCATGAAGGAGGCCTCGGAAGCCGACCGCCGGGAATTCCTGAGGGCGCTGAAGGACGGGAGCATCTGCATGGAGGCCCTCTACGCCAACGTCCTGACGGGTATCATGAGGCCGGAGGACTTCTACCGTGCAACGGAGTTCGCCCGTTCGTTCAGCGCGAAGTACAATGTTCCGATCAACACGGCGATGATCTCGGATGTCCCGGGGATGACATGGAACATGGTCCCCACGCTCGCGCAGGCGGGCGTCAGGTATTTCTCCGCCGGTCCCAACGGACAGTACACCGGGGGAGACCGGACGGGCCATACGAACGCCGCCTGGTCCGACAGGCCGTTCTACTGGACGTCTCCGTCGGGCACCGAGAAGATACTGTACTGGATGGCGGGGTACGGCTACGGTTCGTTCCTCACCGGTCCGCGCGATCCGGGCCAGATGAGATTCCTCCGCGGCCTCGCCCGCTACTTCGACTACCTCGACGGGTTCGCGTACCCGTACGACATGATACAGATGCGGCACACGTTCAACGGCGACAACGGGACGGTCGATCCGGGACTTCCGGATTACGTCAGGAACTGGAACGAGGCGCACGTCTCGCCGAAGCTCGCCATCGCGACGACGGAAGAGCTGTTTTCGGCGTTCGAGAAGAAATACGGCGCCGGTCTTCCCTCGTTCACGGGGGATTTCACGCCGTACTGGGAGGACGGGGCCGCCTCCTCGGCGTACGAGCTGGGCGTGAGCCGCACGAGCGCCGAGCGGCTCGTGCAGGCGGAAGCATTCTACGCGATGGTCGCGCCGGCGAAATACAACCCGTCGGAATTCTCTGAAGCCTGGAAAAACGTGGTATTGTTCGACGAGCACACGTGGGGTGCGTTCAACAGCACGAGCGATCCCGACAGCTCGTTTGTGATCAGGCAGTGGGAGATCAAGCGGCGCTTCGCCACCGACGCGGCCGGCCAGTCGAACGAGTTGCTCGCCCGCGTCGCCCCCCTTGCGGCGGGCTCCGGCTCATTCGACGTCGTCAATACCAGCTCGTGGGAACGCACGGACCTCGTTGTCCTCGCTCGCGATGCGAGCGCCGCCGGCGACGTTGTCAGGGACGAGGCGGGGACGGAGGTCCCCAGCCAGCGGCTCACGACCGGAGAGCTTGCGTTCCTTGCCCGGGGCGTCCCTGCGCTCGGGTCGCGGCGCTACACGCTCCGTGCCGGGACCCCTTCGTTCCGGAGCAATCTCCGCATCGAGGGCGAGTCCATTCTGGACGACAACATCGCCATCCGGCTGGAGAAGTCGACCGGCGACATCAGCAGCCTGAGGACGATCGATCCCCCCGTCGAGTATGTCGACACGGCAAAGGGGAGCGGGCTGGACGGGTACTTCTACCTGGCGGGACTGGATGCCCGTGAGGCGCTCCGGAGCAGTCGTCCGACGATTGCCGCCGGTGAGCGCGGACCCCTTGTGGCCTCGTTCGTCGTAACGTCCGACGCGCCGGGATGCAATGCGCTGAAGCGCGAATACCGCGTTGTGAGCGGCCTGGGAGGCGTGGATGTCATCAACACGATCGACAAGAAGATTGTGCGGACCAACGAGGCCGTCCACATGGCGTTCCCGTTCGGTGTTCCCGGCGGTACGGTGCGCGTCGACCTCGGGTACGGTGTGATGCGCCCGGAGGCAGACCAGCTGCCGGGCTCCTGCAAGGATTATTACTGTGCGCAGCGGTGGGCTGATGTCTCCAACCAGGACTTCGGCGTGACGCTCACCGTGGCGGAGGCCCCGCTCGTCGAGATGGGCGATCTCCACAGCGAGCTTCCCGCCCCGCGCAATGTCGACTGGAAAACATTCACCCCGTCTTCATCGCACCTGGCGTCGTATGTCATGAACAACTACTGGTACACGAACTACAAGGCGGACCAGGAGGGGGTGAGCGCCTACCACTATTCCATACTCCCCCACGGGCTCTACAACCAGGCCGACGTCAGCCGCCGCGGCATCGAGCGGAGCCAGCCGCTCATCGTCAGGAGCGTGCGCGCGGGTGAGCCGAAGCCCGTGACGCCCTTCACGCTCTCGCCCGGGGGCATCATCGTCACGTACATGAAGCCCGTCGAAGGGGGCAAAGCCTGTCTCGTCCGCCTCTTCAACGCCGGGGGGTCGCCCGGGGTCGCGACGTTCTCGTTCGGCGCTCAGAAGAAGTCCGTCTACATGAGCAGCCTCCGCGAGGAACGGGGCGCAAAGCTGAGCGAACTCAGGCTTCCCGCCTACGGTATTGCGACGCTGATCGTGGGAGAGTAGCCGGATGAAGACTGCGTGCATACTGTCGGTTATGCTCTGCCTTCCCATCGTCGCCCGGGGGCAGCAGCCGCCGTTCAAGAACCCCGCGCTCCCCGTGGAGGAGCGTGTCCAAGACCTCCTCTCGCGCATGACGCCCGAGGAAAAGCTCCGTCAGCTGTTCATGGTCTCGGGCAATCTGGCCGACGGGAAGGAGAAATACAGCAAGGGGATCTGCGGCATGCAGATGTCCGCGCGGCCCGCCGGCTCGGGGGCCTCCGAACAGATGATCGAGCGGACGTTCCAGGGAGCGGCGCGGGCATCGGCCGAGGCGAACAACGCGGCGCAGCGCTTCTTCCTCGAAGAAACCCGGCTCGGCATCCCCATCATTCCGTTTGATGAAGCTCTCCACGGGCTGGTCCGCGAGGGCGCCGCGGCGTTTCCCCAGTCGATTGCACTTGCCGCCACATGGGACCCGGCGCTCGTCGCCGATGTGGCGGGCGCCATTGCCCTGGAGACCCGCTCCCGGGGCATTCGCCAGATCCTCTCTCCCGTCGTGAATGTCGCCACAGACCCCCGGTGGGGGAGGGTGGAAGAGACATACGGTGAAGACCCGCTCCTCTGTTCCGTGATGGGAACTGCCTTTGTCTCTCAGTTCGAGAACGCGGGTGTGGTCACCACGCCGAAGCATTTTGCCGCCAACCACGGAGACGGGGGGAGGGACAGTTACCCTGTGTACTGGAGCGACCGCCTCATGGAGGAGACGTATCTCCCCCCCTTCAAGGCGTGTGTCACGCTGGGCGGCTCACGTTCCGTGATGTCGTCGTATAATTCGATCGACGGCCGCCCGGCGAGCGCCGATGCGTGGCTGCTGAAGACGAAGCTCAGGGATGATTGGGGATTCAGGGGCTTCGTGATTTCGGATGCGGGTGCTGTCGGCGGGATCAATGACCTCCACCGGACATCAAAAGACTACGCTGAGTCGGCAAAGCAGGCGATCGAAAACGGGCTTGACGTTCTCCTGCAGACGAGCGTGGACCAGTTTCCCCTCTTCTTCGCGCGCGCCCTCGAGCGCCCGTACATTGCTCCCGCGGCGGTCGACGACGCAGTGGCGCGCGTCCTCCGCGTGAAGTTCCAGCTCGGTCTCTTCGACCATCCCTACGTCGATCCCGACAGCGCAGCTGCCGTGAACGACAGCCCGGCGCACAGGGAACTCGCGCGCCGGGCCTCGCGCGAGTCGATCGTCCTCCTGAAAAATGCAGGGAGCGTCCTGCCCCTGCACCGGGGCGTCAGCTCTGTTGCAGTGATCGGGCCCGATGCGGCGAGCGCCCGCCTGGGCGGGTACAGCGGTCCCGGTGTGAGGAATGTGTCCATACTGGACGGCATACGGGAAAAACTGGGCAACGCCGCCCGCGTACTCTATGCAGAGGGCTGCGCGCGCGAGGACACGGATGCGTTTGTGATTCCCCGCGCCAGCCTCCGCTGCACATCCGGCGGGGCGTTGCAGAGCGGCCTCCTGGGCCGGTACTGGACAAACGCGGATTTCTCCGGCAAGCCCGCGCTGGAGCGCCTCGACAGCGAAATGCAGTTTAACTGGTCCCTGTTCCCTCCCGTCCCTGAAGTCGCGCGCGACTGGTTCTCAGCCCGCTGGACGGGAGAATTTGTCGCGCCCATGACGGGCAGGATCACTATCGGCCTCGAAGGGAATGACGGGTTCAGGCTGTACGTGGGCGATTCACTCCTGGTCGACAACTGGCAGAAAAGTTCGTACAGGCGGGTCCTGCGGGGTGTCGACGTCATCCGCGGGCGGTCGTACCCTCTCCGGATCGAATACCGCGAAACCAGGGGGTTCGGCCGGCTGAAGCTCGTATGGGATTACGGCGTGGCCCGAGACGCTCGCGCGCGGATCGACGCTGCAGTGCGGGCCGCGGCGTCGTGCGACGCGGCGCTCGTCGTGGCCGGCATGGTCGAGGGAGAGGCGATGGACAGGGCCTTGCTTGCACTACCCGGGCACCAGGCCGAATTGATCAGGGCTGTCGCCGCCACGGGGAAACCGGTCGTGGTCATACTCGTCTCGGGCAGCCCTGTCACGATGAACGAGTGGATCGACAGCGTGGATGCCGTCCTCGATGTCTGGTATCCGGGCGAAGAGGGGGGACACGCGGTGGCCGACGTCCTCTTCGGCGACTACAGTCCGGCGGGACGACTCCCCGTGACGTTCCCGCTGGCCGTGGGGCAGGCGCCGCTCATCTATGACCACAGGCCGACCGGCCGCCTCGACTGCTACCACGACCTTCCGGGCGAGCCACTGTTTCCCTTCGGATACGGGCTGAGCTACACGACGTTTGGCTACAGCAATCTTCGCGTCGACAGGCCGCTCATCGGTGCCGGGGACTCAGTTGCCGTCCGCCTGACGCTGAAAAACACGGGCACCCGCGGTGGGGATGAGGTGGTGCAGCTCTATGTCGAGGGACCGGTTTCATCAGTGGCGCGGCCTGTAATCGAGCTGAAGGGTTTTCGCCGAGTGCACATGGAAAAGGGAGAATCGCGGGATGTTACATTTATCGTCACTCCCGGGATGCTCTCGATGCTGGGAGAAGGGCTGAAGCCCGTCACGCCTCCCGGGCAGTACAGTCTCATGATAGGTGCCTCATCTGCCGATATCCGGCTGCGGGGTACCCTCGGGGTAGAAGGAAGGTAGGCAGATTGGTGGTTCAACCAAGGAAACAACACTTGATTCAGTCATTGAAACAGCTTATTTTCGGCAAGTTGGTTTCCGCAACAAACCAACCCATCTTTCAATCGCCTGATCACGTGAGAGAGTCCACCTGATCGGAATTGACGTACCGGGGCGCCTGGAATTACATCCGGGCGCTCTTGTTGTTCAGCGCCCTGGTGCAGTATTTCATCCCGCTTGCAGGAGAGAGCCACAGTGACGGACTTCAGCTCCCGTCGTCCCCCGGTCGACCGGAGAAAATTCACGAGCCAATCGGTTGAAGCAACGATTGCACGGCTCACCCGGAAGATAGCCGATCCCGAGCTGGCGTGGCTGTTTGCGAACTGCTTCCCGAACACGCTCGATACCACCGTCCGCCATCGCACGATCGACGGCAAACCGGACACGTTCGTGGTGACCGGGGATATCGACGCGATGTGGCTCCGCGACTCCGCTGCGCAGGTCTGGCCATTCCTGCCGTTGGCGCGCGACGACAGGAACCTGCGCGACCTGATCGCCGGCGTCATCCGCCGGCAGACGAAGTGCATACTGATCGATCCGTATGCTAATGCGTTCAACGACGGTCGGGCGAAGAGCCCGTGGGCAAACGACCTCACGGACATGAAACCCGAGCTCCACGAGAGGAAGTACGAAATCGATTCGCTCTGCTACCCGGTGCGCCTGGCGCACGGGTACTGGAAAGCGACGGGGGACGCCTCGGTGTTCGACACCACGTGGAGGGAGGCCATGCGACTCGCCGTCGCGACGCTGCGCGAGCAGCAGCGCAGGCGCGGGACGGGCCCGTACCATTTTCAGCGGGTGAGCGCGGTGCCGTACGACACGGTGCCTCTGGGGGGGTACGGCAATCCTTCCCGGGACTGCGGCCTGATTCGCTCGGCATTCCGACCGTCGGATGATGCGTGCATCTATTCGTTTCTTGTGCCTTCGAACATGTTCGCGGCCGTCGCGCTCCGCGCTCTGGAGGAGATCAGTCTGGCGGAGACTCACGACGCCGTGTTTGCGCGGGAGTGCGCTGGCTTCAGCGATGAGCTTCGGGAGGCGCTCGACATAACAGCCGTTGCGGGACATCCTGTACACGGTCCCGTGTACGCCTACGAGGTTGACGGGTTTGGCAATGCGCTCTTCATGGACGACGCGAATATCCCAAGCCTGCTTGCGCTCCCCTACCTGGGATGGTGCACTGCACAGGAGGATCGCTATCGCGCGACGCGCTCGTTCCTCCTCAGCGAGGACAACCCCTACTTCTACCGGGGGGCCGCAGGCGAGGGAATCGGGGGACCCCACGTGGGGCTGGATATGATCTGGCCGATGGGGATCATCGTCCGGGGTCTGACGTCGACGGAGGATGGGGAGATACTCAAGTGCCTGCACATGCTGAAGACGACGCACGCGGGGACAGGATTCATGCACGAGTCGTTCCACAAGAACGATCCGGCGAACTTCACCCGGGGGTGGTTTGCGTGGGCCAATACGCTGTTCGGTGAGCTCATTCTCCGCCTGGATGCGGAACGACCTACGCTCCTCTCCCGGCCGGTGATTTGAATCCGCAGGGGCGTCCCTGCGCCGTCCGGGGACATTCACTTTTTCAGGACACTGAGTTATGGGTCTGACCGTACTGGACTGGACGATCGTCGTCGTGTCGATGGCCTTTCTCGTCGGGGTCGTCAGCATGAGCAGGCGCTACATGCGGAGCGTCGCGGATTTCCTGTCGGCGGGCCGCACGGCGGGCCGCTACATGATCAGCATGTCGCAGGGAATGTCCGCGCTCGGCTCTATCACGATCGTGGGGATGTGGGAGATGAACTATGTCGCCGGATTCTCCCTCCGGTGGTGGGAATTCACAATGGGCGTGGTGCTGCTGTTGATCACGGTGTCGGGATGGGTACTCTACCGGTTCCGGGAGACACGCGCGCTGACGATGGCCCAGTTCTTCGAGATACGCTACAGCAGGGGATTCCGCGTCTTCGCGGGGGTGCTGGCGTTTCTCTCCGGCATCGTGAACTTCGGGATATTCCCCGCGGTGGGTGCGAGGTTCTTCATCTACTTCTGCGGACTGCCGCAGTCGTTCCAGGTCCTTGGCCTGCCGGTCCCCTCGTTTCCTCTTGTGATGTTCATCTTCCTCTCCCTGGCGCTCTACTTCGTGTTCGCCGGGGGGCAGATTGCGGTGCTCGTCACCGAGTTCCTGCAGGGGATACTTGCCAACACGGTCTTCCTGGTGCTGATCGTCCTCCTCCTGTTCATTGTTGACTGGAGGCACATCTACGAGGCGCTGACAGCGGCGCCGCCGGACGCTTCCCTGCTGAACCCGTACCACACGAGCAACGTCAAGGATTTCAACCTCTGGTATTTCCTCATCGGCATGGCCGGCGTAATCTACGGAAAGATGTCCTGGCAGGGGACTCAGGGTTACAACTCTTCGGCCAAGAGCGCGCACGAAGCGAAGATGGGGGATGTGATGGGGAATTACCGCGACATCCCGAAGTGGCTGATGCTCGTGTTCGTCCCGATCGTCGCGTACACAGTAATGCACCACCCCGACTTCGCGGACAAGGCGGCTGCGGTCGGCGCGGTGCTGAAGGACGTGGGATCGCCGGCCATACGGAGCCAGCTCATCGTGCCGGTCGTCCTTACACGGCTCCTCTTCCCCGGGATGATGGGCGCGATGACAGCGGTGATGCTGATGGCGACGGTCGGGACGCACGACACGTATCTCCACTCCTGGGGCGCGATATTCGTCCAGGACGTCGTGATGCCGTTCCGCAGGAGGCCATTCACCCCCGAGCAGCACATCCGTGTTCTGCGCCTCGCGATTCTGGGTGTGTGCGTGTTCATCTTCATCTTCAGCATGATATTCCAGCAGAGCGAGTACATTTTTCTCTTCTTCGCCATCACCGGGGCGATATTCACCGGGGGATCCGGGGCCGTGATCATCGGGGGTCTTTACTGGAAGCGTGGGACCACGGCCGCCGCCTGGAGCGCCCTCATCACCGGATCGGTCGTCGCCGTCGGCGGGATCATCCTCAAGCAGATCGACCCCGCGTTTTTCATCAACGGCCAGCAGTTCTGGGGCCTGGCCATGCTCTCCTCGTCCATCGTCTACGTCGCGGTCTCACTGCTCGGCGGCCGGCGGACGTTCGACATGGACCGGATGCTTCATCGCGGAGCGCACGCCATCAGGGAAGAGATCCGTGTCGTCGAGGAGGTGCCGCAGAAGGGGTGGCGGATGCTCGGTATGGGGAAGGAATTCACGCGGGGGGACAGGATTATCTATATCGGTGCCTATACGTGGACGTTCGCCTGGAGCGTCGTCTTCGTCATCGGCACGTACATCAACCTGACGACCGGCGCGTCCGACGCCGACTGGATGTCGTTCTGGCGGGCGTTCATCATGATCAACATCGTGGTCTCCGCCCTGGTGATCATCTGGTTTGCCGTCGGGGGGACAAGGGACATGAGGGACATGCTCCACCGCCTCCGCACAATGACGCGCGACGACAGGGACGACGGGTCTGTCGGTGCTGATGCAGGAGCGCTGCGCGAAGAGCGGAAGGAGGTCCCGTGATCAGGCGCAGCGAGCGTAACCCGGTCCTCTCGAGGAGCGATGTTCCCCCGATCCCGCCCTACCTGAGCGACGTCACGTCCGTTTTCAATCCCGGCGCGGTCGCGTTCGGCGGCGAGATCCTGCTCATGCCCCGGGTCCAGTCCCGCTCCCGCGAGACGTTTATCGTCGTCGCCCGGAGCACCGACGGCGTCCGGTTCACCGTGACGCCGGAGATCGTCCGGTTCCGCGGTATCGAGAAGGTCCGTGAACGGATCTACCACATCTACGATGCCAGGATCACGCGCATCGGCGACACGCACTACGTCATGTTCGCCATGGACATGGACAGCGGGTGCCAGATCGGGCTCGGTGCGACGTCCGATTTCCGCTCGTTCGAGTTCCTCGGCATCACGTCGTCGGAGGACATTCGCAACGGCGTCCTCTTTCCCGGCAAGATCGGCGGCCGGTACATCAGGCTGGACCGCCCGAACAAAGCACGGCATGCGGACGGTCCCACGTCGGGAACAACGATCTGGCTGTCGGAATCGGACGACCTGATCGCGTGGCGCCCCATGGCGCCGGTGGTGAGCGGCCGCTTTCACTACTGGGACGAGTTCATCGGCTCCGGGCCGCCACCGGTGAAGACCCGCACGGGGTGGCTCCACGTGTACCACGGGGTGGCCGGCCACTTCGGGAGCAGCAACATCTACCAAGCGGGCGCGCTCCTGCTGGACCTCGCGGATCCGTCGAAGGTGCTGGGGCGCTCCCGCTGCAACATCCTGGAGCCCCGCGAGCTGTACGAGCTGACGGGCCAGGTGCCCAACGTGGTCTTCCCGAGCGGCATGATCGTCGCGAAAACGGACAGCGAGGGGTATGCGCTGCCGGAGAGCGCCGTGTCGATCTATTACGGCGCCGCGGACACGGTCGTGGGACTTGCCACCGCAACCGTGCAGGATCTCATCGACGCGGCAATGGAAGGAAATATCCCGCAGTCAGGAACATCGCTGGAGAAGTCATGAACATGCGTGCTTGCAGTGCAGTGTTCGGGAGCCGCGTGCGCCCGATCGTTCTTCTCGGAGTTGCGTGTGTCATTGCAGCGGCGGCCGCCCGGGCTGGAGACACGCTGATCGTCCGGCAGGCGCTGGGGGTGACGCTCACGCACAGGACCGAGGCCTCCATCATCCAGGTGACGCCGATCGATCCCTGGATCGCGGGACTCCGGACCGACCCCCCCTCCGAGGGTGAGTCCGTGCGCGCCGCCGACGGTACGGAGCTGAAGTGGCAGCGGATCGCTGCCGACTCCGCAGGCTGGTTCACGGACAGCCCGCCGGCCGAGCGGTTCGTCGCGGTCACGATACGCAGGGATGCCCCGGTGCGGATGCTGCTGGAAGGGATGGGGAACGACTACGCCTACGTGAACGGCGTTCCCCGCTCGGGCAATCCGTACCTGCAGAAGGACTTCCGCGAGGCGTGGGAGCCGCGGTTCGATTACTCCATGCTTCCCGTCGACCTCCGCACGGGGGACAATCTCCTCCTCTTCCGCTACACGCGCGGGAAGCTCAAGATCCGCCTCGTGCCGCTCGCGGCGCCGGTCGCGTTCAACGCCTGCGACGTGACGATCCCCGATGCCGTCACGGGCAGCCCGCTCGATGCCCCAGGGGGGATCGCGATCATCAACGCCGAGGCCTCGACACTGCGCGGCTGCTCGCTCGTGTGTGCTCCGGAGGGGGAGGTGCCGGACACCTCTGCCGTCCCGCAGGTCCCCGCCATGGGAATCCGGAAAGTGGCGTTCAACATCAGGGTCTCTCCGCGGTCGTCAAAGGGTGAGATTCCCATCCGCCTGACGCTCCTTGCAGGAGGCCGCACGCGCCGCGCGATTGACACCGTTTCGCTCACCCTCCGCGTCGTCGCTCCCGGTGACGTGCGCCGCGAGACGTTCGTGAGCGGCGTCGACGGGAGCGTCCAGTACTACGCGGTTCTGCCGCCGGTGCCGGGCCCCGCCGCTGACCACCCCGCGCTCTTTCTCTCTCTCCACGGCGCCGGTGTCGAGGCGTACAACCAGGCTGGCTCATACGAGCCGAAGACATGGGGGTACCTCGTGGCGCCCACCAACCGCCGCCCGTACGGGTTTTCGTGGGAGGACTGGGGGCGGCTGGATGCGCTGGAGGTTCTTGACATCGCCCTGAAGAAGTTTCCCATCGACGAAGGGCGCGTCTACCTGACCGGCCACTCGATGGGGGGGCACGGCACGTGGTTCATGGGGGCCACGTACCCTGACAGGTTCGCGGCCATCGGCCCGAGCGCCGGGTGGATCACGTTCCGCACGTACCGTTTTGCCCCGGTGCCCGTCGAGACGTCGCCGGTGAAGCTGATGCTCACACGCGCGGCGGCCCCGAGCGACCTCTTTGCCCTCGCGGAGAACTACCGCCACTTCGGCATCTACATCGTGCACGGGATCGACGACGACAACGTGCCGATCGAGCAGTCGCGCATGATGGTGGACCGCATCAAGCCGTTCCAGAAGGACTTTGTGTTCCACGAGCAGCCGGGGGCGGGGCACTGGTGGGATGTCTCCCCGGAACCGGGCACCGACTGTGTCGACTGGAGGCCGATGTTCGACTTCTTCGCGCGCCACGTGCGGCCGGGAGCGGACCGCCTGCGCACGGTCGAGTTTTCCACGGCCAACCCGGGGATCTCCTCGCGCGACGCGTGGCTCGCGATCGATGCGCAGGAGCGCCAGCTCTTGCTCAGCACGGCCCGTGTGCACGTCGATCCGGGACTGCACAGGGTGGAAGGGACGACCGTCAACGTCGCGCGCATCGCCATCGACAGGAGCGTGTTCGGGTCGGCGGCCGCCGCCACTGTCGCGCTCGACAGCCAGAGCGTCGACGTCCGCCCCGCCGATGTGCAGACGGGCGCCCTCTGGTTTGAGAAGGAGAAGGGGAAGTGGCATGAAGCCGCCCGGCCGGCTGCCGGCGTGAAGGGGGGGCGCAGGTACGGCACGTTCAAGGAGGCGTTCAGGAACCGGATGGCGCTCGTGTACGGCACGTCCGGAACGCGGGAAGAGAACGTCTGGGCCTTCGAGCGCGCGCGCTTTGACGCCGAGAAGCTCTGGTACCAGGGGAACGCCGCCGTGGATGTATTCCCGGACACCGGCTTCACGCCCTCGGCGTGGCCCGACAGGAACGTCATCCTCTACGGCAACAGTGAAACCAACCGGCTCTGGAAAACGCTCCTGGCCGACTCCCCGGTGAACGTGGAACGCGGCCGCGTGGTCATGGGGAAGAAGACCGCGAAGGGGAAGGACATCTGTTGCATATTCGTCAGGCCCCGCCGCGGGAGCGATGTCGCCTCGGTGGGCGTGGTTGCGGGCACCGGCATCGAGGGGTTCCGCCTCTCCCACATGGC
>PMJQ01000161.1 GCA_003157485.1 Ignavibacteriota bacterium | reverse complement strand
GCGGCAAAGTCGCAGAACTTGCACGCGAGGACGCAGACGTTCGTGGGCTCGATCTTCTGATTGAGGACGAAGTAGACTGCGTCCCCGGACCGTTCCTTCTGCATCGCGCCTGCCATCGCCCCCAGGCCGATAAGGTCCCCGGAAGCGTACATCGTCAACCCGTCTTCGAGCGTGAGCCGCTCCCCCCGCTCGAGCTTCTCCCAGACCGGGATCAGATTTCTGTCACGTATGTGCATGCATCTCCTCTCGAACNNCTGCGCCGTATCTCCTCCGTCATCGCCAGCGGCGCGGGATAGCCCTCCTTCCACGTCGCGTCGATCCCCATCGCCCCCCCGTACACCGGGCTGATGCCGACGAGCTTCTGGGCGGCGAAGAGGACGTCCCTCTCGCAGTCGAACCGGGTGAATATCCCCCAGAGCGTATTCTCCCTGTCGCGGAGATCCACGTCATCGCTCACCGTCGCGATGAGCGGGTATTTCCCCAGCGCCGGATGGCGGAGAAGTTTTGCAAGGACCTGCCTCCCGTCCCGGCGGACGCTCACGACGAGAAACGTCTCATCGAGGACCGTGCCGCCCAGGATCCTCCGGTCGAGCGGCCTGAGCGGCGGAAGCGCACGGCGCCCCGGATTCCTGCCGGGCACCGGGGTCCGCGGGCGTTCCTTCCGTGTGGCGTCAAGAATCATCTTGCTTCCCAGGTTCATTGCCGCACTCGTGAAATCGAGCGTGTCAAGCGGGACGCGGGGGATCATGACGAAATCGAAGTGCGGGTCGTAGTGCGCGCGCACCTCCTGAAGCACGTCGGAAAAATTCCGGACGTTGACCCCTTCGCTGACGAGTATGATGCATTTCGTCAGGGCAAGCTGCGACATCCCCATCAGTCCGAGCGCGGTCTTCATCGCTTCCTTCCCGTAGCGCTGGTCCACGGCGACGACGAGGAGATTGTGGAATCCCGCCTCGTAGTACGCCCACATGGCGGTGACCTCTGCATGGAGGAGCCTGACCATCGGGGAGAGAATCATCTGCGTTGCGTCCCCGAGGAACTTGTCCTCCATCGGCGGGATCCCCACGACGGTGGCGGGATACACGGGATTGCGGCGGCTTGTGAGCGCGCTCAGGTGAAAGACGGGAAACGGGGCGGCCGGTGAATAATGGCCGAAGTGATCCCCGAACGGCCCTTCCATCCTCCGCTCGCCGGGCTCCACGATCCCTTCGAGAATGAACTCCGCGGATGCGGGAACCGCGATGGACACCGATTTCCCCTTCACAAACTCCGTTCTCTTTCCCCTGAGGAATCCCGCGAACATCGCCTCGTCGATATTCTCGGGGAGGGGGGCGACCGTCGCTAGAAGAAGCGCGGGGTCCGTCCCTATCGCAACGGCGAGCTCCAGCGGACGACCGAGTTTTTCGGCCTTTGCGTAATGGAACCCTCCCCCCTTCTGAATCTGCCAGTGCATCCCCGTGGTCCGGCGGTCGAACACCTGCATCCGGTACATCCCCATGTTCCTCGTCAGGCGGACCGGGTCGTACGTGACGACCTGCGGGAGCGTGATGAACCGCCCCCCGTCACCCGGCCAGCAGGTCAGGACGGGGAGCGAATCCAGATCGGGCCCGAGCATGAGTTCCTGAGAGGGCGCAATCCGCACCACGCGCACCGGCGCGTGGAGGAACCTCGCGGCGGTCTTCCTGCGCGCAAAAAGCGCGGCGGGATGAGGGGGAAACGCGTCCTCGAAGAACCCGATCAGGTCGCGCCCTATCTCCTCCGGGTGTTTCTGGAGCGCAAGCTCGCACCGCCTGTCGCTTGCCATGGCGTTGACGACGACCGGATAGGCCGATCCCTTCACGTTCTCGAACAGCAGCGCGGGCTTCCCCTCGCGCAGCGCGCGGGAGGCGATCTCCGTGATCTCGAGATACGGGTCCACCTCGACACTCACCCTGTGAAGCTCCCCCACGGACTCCAGATAACGGGAAAAATCGCCGAACGACGTGAACGTCACTCCAGCTCCTCCGCCCGCCACCCCCGGCCGGTTCTCACGCCGATCTGTGCGAGGACCCTGTCGGTGAACGTCCCCACCTCCTCGGCGATCGTCTGCGGACCAAAATAGAGCGGAGGGGAGACGGGCATGATCACCGCTCCGTACGAGGAAAGGCGGGTACACTGCTCGAGCGTGAGCGTGGAAAGGGGGGTTTCCCTGATGCACAGGATGAGCCGCGTGCGCTCCTTCAGACAGACCTGCGCAGCGCGGGTGATGAGCGTGTCCCCGATGCCGGAAGCGATTTTCCCGACCGTGGACGTCGACGCGGGGATGACGACCATCGCATCGATGAGGTTGGACCCGGAGGCGACCGGCGCGGCGAGATCGTCGTCGGAAAACGTCCGCGTGACGAACGGCGAGAGATCCTTCTCCCCCAGCGCGAGCTCGTCCCTGAGGAGCACCTTCCCCCACCGGCTGACGATGAGAAATTTCTTCCCCGGGCATTTCTTCAGGAAATCCATCGCGTAGACGGCGCCCGACGATCCCGTGACGGCGACAACAACGTTCATGCGTAGACTCCGATGAGGACCATGCAGAACACGGCGAACCCCGCGACGGCGTTGATCCTGAAAAAGGCGAGCGGCACGTCTTCCGCTTTCCTCTGTTCCAGGTACAGCAGGCCGCCGGTCAGGAGAAGCAGCGGCAGCGCAAGGAGGGACATGTATGAATACAGGAAGAGCGCGACAAGGAGGAGGAACGCGATGCCGTGAAAGACCGCGGAGATCCGGAGCGCCGTCCGTTTGCCGAATCGGGCGGGGAACGAGTAGAGCGACTCCCTCCTGTCGAACTCCTCGTCGAGCGTGGCGTAGATGATGTCGAAACCGGCCACCCAGAACAGCGTGAAGAGCGCAAGAAGCGCGGGGGCGGAGAGATCGTGGAAGGAGGGAGAAATCGCGAACCATCCGCCCAGCGGACCCATGGCGAGCCCGAGGCCGACGCCGAAGTGGGCGAGCGGCGTGTACCGCTTCATCGTCGGGTAGATGATGAAAACCGCAAGGGGGATGGGCGCCATGTACAGACAGAATGGAGAGATCAGGAGCGCGGATCCGCAATAGAGCGCCCCCCCGGCGATCGTCACCCAGGCGGCGTCCCAGAGCGTCATCCGTCCGGTGGGGAGGTCGCGCGAGGCCGTCCGCGGGTTGCGGGCGTCGATCTGCCTGTCGATGATCCTGTTGAGGGCGAACGCCACCGTCCGCGCCCCCGTGGCCGCGGTCAGGACGAGGATGAGTATGCGGAGCGGAGGCGCGCCGTCCCTGGAGGCGAGCATCACGCCGCTGTAAATCAGCGGGAGCGAGAAGAGCGTGTGCTCGATCTTGACGAACGAGAAATACCTTTTCAATCGTCCACCCCGTCTCTCATTCCCATTCGATCGTCGCCGGCGGTTTCGAGCTGATGTCGTACACCACCCGGTTGATCCCGGGGATCTCGTTGGTGATCCGGCTCGAAATCCTCGCGAGCACCTCGTGCGGCATGCGGAACCAGTCGGCCGTCATCCCGTCCACGCTGGCGACCGCGCGGATCGCGACGCTTTCACCGTACGTCCTGCCGTCGCCCATCACCCCCACCGATCGGACGGGGAGGAGCACGGCGAACCCCTGCCAGATGTCGCGGTAGAGTCCCCCCCGGCGAACTTCCTCCACGAATATCTCGTCGGCCTCCCGGAGGAGCGCGAGCCGTGCGGGGGTGACCTCTCCCAGTATGCGGACGGCAAGCCCGGGACCGGGGAACGGGTGCCGCCAGAGGAGATCGTCGGGAAGCCCCAGGTCGGCACCGACGGCACGCACCTCGTCTTTGAAGAGCTCCCGGAACGGCTCAATGAGCCGGAGGTTCATTTTCTCGGGGAGTCCGCCGACGTTATGATGGGACTTAATCGTCACGGACGGGCCCTTGAACGAGGTCGACTCGATCACGTCCGGGTACAGCGTCCCCTGGGCGAGGAAATCGACCTTCCCGATCTTCGCCGCCTCCTTCTCGAAGACGTCGATGAACAGCTTCCCGATGATTTTTCTCTTGGATTCGGGATCGGTCACACCGCGAAGCCCGTCGAGGAAAAGCGCGGAGGCGTCGACGTACTCCAGGCGGATCGCGTACATGTCCCGGAACGTCTTCACGACCGATTCCGATTCGTTCTTCCGCATCAACCCGTTGTTGATGTGTATGCAGGTGAGCCGGTCCCCGATGGCCCGGTGGAGGAGGAGTGCGGCAACCGACGAGTCCACCCCTCCGCTGAGCGCGCAGAGCACCTTCCCCTCCCCGACCGTCCGCCGGACGTTTTCCAGCGCCTCGCCGATGAATGCCGACGGGCTCCACGTTCCCTCACATCCGCAGATCTTGTAGAGGAAATTCCTGAGTATTGCGCGCCCCTTCGGCGTGTGCACGACCTCCGGATGGAACTGAACGCCGTAGATTTTCTTCCCGGGGTGGCGGATCGCGCACACGGGAGCGTTTGCGCTGTGCGCGATCGATTCGAATCCGGGGGGCATGCGGGTGATGTGGTCCCCGTGACTCATCCAGACGTTGAGCCCCCCCGGCACGTCCGGCTCGATGCCGGCGAAGAGATCCCCCGCATCATCGATGGTGAGAAGCGCCTGGCCGTACTCCCGCCGGGCAGCCTTGTCGACCTCTCCGCCGAGCTGATAGGCGATAAGCTGCAGTCCGTAGCAGATGCCGAGAACGGGGATGCCGAGCGAAAACACTTCGGGGGACGAGAGCGGCGCCCCCTCTTCGTAGGCGCTGTGGGGGCTTCCCGAGAGTATTATCCCCCTGGGATTGAGCGCGCGGATGCGATCGACGGGGATCGTGCAGGGATGAAGTTCCGAGTAGACTCCCGCTTCCCGGACGCGGCGGGCGATGAGCTGGGAGTACTGCGCACCGTAATCGAGGACAAGAACGAGCTCGTTGTGGATCATCGGGAGGGGATTCGGATTCCGGATTCACCTAATATAAGAATTTTCATCTGCTTCTCCAACGCCCCTTACCGTCCCCCGCCTTTCCCCGTCCGCCGGCGGGGCGCTTTGAGGAAATCGTCGAGGACGGCCGGGATGTCGGGCATCGTCCTCTCCTGAAGCGTGTAACTGACGCGTACGGACGGTTTGTTGATCTTCAGGACGCGCCTCAGGTCTATCGGCGTGCCGATCACCACCGTGTCGCAGGGGACCTTGTTTATCGTCTCCTCCAGGTCGGCGATCTGTTCCTCCCCGTATCCCATCGCGGGGAGGACCCTGCCGGTCCGGGGGTATTTTGCGTATGTCCCGGCGATCGAACCGGTTGCATACGGACGGGGATCGATGATCGAGCGCGCGCCGAACATTTTTGCGGCGATCGTCCCCGCGCCGAACTGCATTTCGCCGTGTGTCAGCGTCGGGCCGTCCTCGACGACGAGGACGTCTTTCCCCCTCAGGAGCGATTCGTCTTCGACGGTGATCTTCGAATTCGCTTCGATGATCGTCGCTCCCGGGTTTATCGCAAGCGAGTTCGCAATGACCGCGGCGACGTTCTCCGGCGCGGCGGAATCCACCTTGTTCACGACGATGACGTCGGCAAGCCGGACGTTCGTCTGTCCCGGATAGTACGTCAATTCGTGTCCCGGCCGGTGTGGGTCCACGACGGTGATCGTGAGGTCCGATTTGTAAAACGACATGTCGTTGTTTCCGCCGTCCCACACGATCACGTCGGCTTCTTTCTCCGCCTCGCGCAGTATCGCCTCGTAGTCCACCCCCGCATAGATGATCGTCCCCTCCACGATGTGGGGCTCGTATTCCTCCATCTCCTCGACAGTGCATTTGTACTTCACAAGATCGGCGAGCGTCCCGTAGCGCTGGACCCGCTGCTTCACGAGATCGCCGTACGGCATGGGGTGCCGCACCGCAACGACGCGCTTCCCGCGGCTCCGCAGGTAGGCGCACACCCTGCGCGAGGTCTGGCTCTTCCCCGATCCCGTGCGGACGGCGACGACCGAGATTACGGGCACTTTCGAGGGAATCATCGTATGCTCCCCGCCGAGGACGGTGAAATCCGCACCCAGGGCCATCACCATCGACGCCCTGTCCATCACGTAGTTGTTTGACACGTCGGAATACGAGAAGACGACCTGATCCACGCGGAGCTTCCGGATGAGCCCGGGGAGTTCGGATTCGGGATAGATGCGGATTCCCCGGGGGTACCCGGGACCGGCAAGCTTCGCAGGGTACTTCCTCCCGGCGATGTTCGGAATCTGCGTCGCGGTGAACGCGACGACTTCGACGGCGCGGTTTCCACGGTAGACGGTGTTGAAATTGTGAAAGTCTCTCCCCGCCGCTCCCATAATCAGTACACGCGTTTTCGGCATTCGTTCTCCTTGTCTCGGCGATTATCCTTTAACGGATGATATGCGTTCCGCCGCGTCCCGCGACGGCGTCCATCAGGTGCTCCGAATCTGTGATGACGGCTTCCCCGCCCCCCCTGCCCAGGAAGACCATCGCTGCCCTGATCTTTGGCCCCATGCTCCCCTCAGGGAACTGCCCTTCCGCAATGTACCGGCGGCACTCCTCCACCGTCAGGAGGGGGAGTTTTCTCTGCGACGGCCTCCGGTAGTCGAGGCAGACCATCTCTTCGTCCGTGTCGATGGCGAAGAAATCGGCCCCCAGCTGCGACGCGAGTATCGCGGAGGTGTGATCCTTGTCGATGACCGCTTCCACCCCCTTCGTGATGTCGTGATCGTTGAAGACCGGCACGCCCCCGCCCCCGCCGGCGATCACGACGAGTCCCCTGTCGACGCACGCACGGATCGCTTCAAGCTCCACGATCCCGCGCGGCTCGGGGGAGGCGACGACCCGCCGGAAACCCCGGGAGGAGTCTTCCACGATGTCCCAGTTGAACAGATCGCGGTAGCGGTTCGCCTCGTCCTTCGTGTAAAACGGGCCGATCGGCTTGGTGGGGCGCGCAAACGCGGGATCGTTCTTGTCAACAAGAACCTGCGTGACAAGTGAGACGACCGGCGTCCTCAAGCCCTCCGCCTGGAGCGCCTGCCAGAGCGCATACTGGAGGACGTACCCGATCTCTCCCTGTGTGGATGCGACGCAGCAATCCAGGGGCATTCTGTATGCGTGAGCGGCCGCGAGTTCGGAACGGACGAGCGCGGCGCCGACCTGCGGGCCGTTGCCGTGCGTGAGAACGACCCGGTACCCGGCGTCGATGAGCCTGACGACTACTCCGGCCGTGTCGACGGCGTTCTGGAACTGTTCCTGCGCGGTCCCTTTCTGACCTGCCCGGATGAGGGCATTCCCTCCCACCGCTATGAGGACGAGCCCGCCCATGCGTTCAGTCACGCAAAAGCTCGAACATGATCGCCTTCTGCACGTGAAGCCGGTTCTCCGCCTGCACGAAGACGACCGAATTCGGAGAATCAATGACCTCGTCCGTGACTTCCTCTCCGCGGTGCGCCGGGAGGCAGTGCATAAAGAGCGCGTCCTTCTTCGCGAGCCCGAAGAGCGCACGGTTCACTCTGTAGGGGGTGAACACGGCCCGCCGTGCTTCCGCTTCGTCTTCCTGCCCCATGCTCGCCCACGTGTCGGTATAGACGACGTCCGCCCCCCTCACTGCCGCAGCGGGATCTTCGCTCCAGTGAATCGCGCCCCCCTCATCCCGCGCAAGCGCCCCGGCGCGCTCCATCACGGCCGGGTCCGGTTTGTGGGCGGCGGGTGTGCCGAGGAAAAGCGTCGCCCCGAGCTTGGCGGCAATCAGCATGAGCGAATGGGCGACGTTGTTGCCGTCCCCGACGTATGCGAGCTTGAGCGCCCGGAGGTTTTTCCTGCATTCACGTATCGTCAGGAAATCGGCCATCGCCTGGCACGGGTGTTCATGGTCCGTCAGACCGTTGATTACCGGGATCCGCGCGTTCAGGGCCATCGACGTACAAATCGCATGAGCGAACGTCCTGATCATGATCCCGTCCACCATCCGCTCGAGGTTCTTCGCCACGTCGTACACGGACTCCCGTTTCCCGAGGCTTATATCGGCCGGCGTGAGGAGTATGGAGTCTCCGCCGAGCTGGCTCATCCCAACGGTGAACGTGGTCCGCGTGCGTAGAGAGGGCTTTTCAAATATCAGCGCCATCATCTTCCCGTCCAGTGCACGGCGGTATTTCTTCGGATTTGCCTTCATCGCGGCCCCGAGCCTGAGCAGAGCCGTAATCTCTTTTGTGGAGCAATCATCAATGGATATGAAATCTCTCCCCCTCAGCCCCTTCCCCGCCGGAGGCGGGGCGGTTTTCTTTTTCACGAGTGAACTCCCTGTGGATTCTGTCCGGATGTTCGTTGTATATTATGAATGTACGGAGATTTCACCTCCGTTTCAATGAACCCGCCGGCGCCCCGCGGAAGAAGACCGCAGGCGCAGGCGCACCCAGAGAGGAACCGATGAACGCCGCATTCCAGGGGGTCCACGGAGCATACAGCGAGGCCGCAGCCCGCGCGGCGCTCGGGAAAGAAATTGCGACATCCCCCTGTGAGACGTTCGCAGAGGTGTTCGACAGGGTGGAACGCCGGCAGTCGGACAGGGGCGTCATCCCGATCGAGAACTCGCTCGCCGGGAGCATCCATGAAAACTACGACCTTCTCCTGACGCACGGACTGCATATCGTGGGGGAGATCCACCAGCGTATCGAACACGCCCTCCTCGCCCCTCCGGGGAGCACACTGGGGCGCCTGACGTCCGTCCGCTCCCACCCCCAGGCCCTTGCCCAGTGCAGCAGGTTCCTTCTCGCCCACCCGGCGATTAAACCCGTCCCGTTTTTCGACACCGCGGGGGCCGCCCATGCGGTCGCCCGGGACGGGCGTACGGACACCGGCGCGATCGCGGGAGCCTATGCGGCGCGCCTCTACGGACTCAGAATACTGAAGAGGAACATCGAGAACAGCCCGAACAATTTCACGAGGTTTCTCGTCCTCTCGCGCGCCCCGTGGAAATTCACGCACGGCACAAAAACCAGGTCAAGCATCGTCTTCACGCCGGCGGCGAACCGGCCGGGGATGCTCTTTCACATACTCGGCGTGTTCGCACTCCGCGACATTGATCTCCTCAAAATTGAATCCCGCCCCGATCCCCGGTCGCCGTTCGACTACCGGTTTTACGCGGACATCGCGGGGGGGCCGGACGAAGAGCGGGTCTCCCGCGCGTTCGATCATCTCCGCGAGATCGTTTCCCATTTCCGTCTCCTCGGCACGTACCCCGCCGCCGCAGGGCCGGCGCGGCGGACCCGCGCCGGAGGATGAAACGCTCCGTGGACACTACTGCCTCAGGCGGGGTACGGCGATGAAGTTTGCGGGTTTGACGTTGCATCGTTTCTGGGCCGCGGCCGGCCTGGCAGCCGTTGCGCACGTTGCGCTCTTTGATATGAGAATCTTCACCGCCCCGGAGGGCCTCCAGGTCCAGTATATTCCGGACGACGCCTACTACTATCTGACGCTCGCCAGAAACTTCGCCGTCAGGGGCGCGTGGACATTCGATTCCGGCGTGAGCACGGCCACGGGTTTTCATCCTCTTTTCGCGTATGCTCTCTCGCTGCTCTACGGACTCGCACGACCCACGCCCGCAGGCTTCGTCCACTGCGGCCTCGCGCTCAGCTCGATCGCCGCGCTCACGGCGTCGCTTATCGCCTGGACCCTGGGTCTGCGCCGCGGCACGCCCTATGTCCTGATTTTCCTGACCCTGGTTGTGACGTCCGGGAACTTCGTCTGGAATACCGTCTCCGTGACGGAGTGGCCCCTTGTTGTTCTCTGCGCATCCTTCTACGTTATAGTCTTCTCGCACGGGCGGGGCCTGTCCTCCCGGAACAGAGCGCTCATGTTGTTCGGCACAGGGGTGCTCGGCAGCCTTGCGAGATCGGATTTCGGCCTTCTCCCCTTCTCTCTCTTCGCGGTCGGTCTGGTGGTGCGCCATTTCACGCGAACCAGGGAATGGTCCCGGGCGCCCCTCCTCGGCGCGGCCGGCGCGGCGCTCGGCGCTCTCCTCGTCATTGCTCACGATTACGTCATCTCGGGGAGGCTTATCCAGTCAAGCGCGCGAATGAAGGCGTACTGGGCCCAGGTGTCCGGGATCTCGTTCCGTGGTCCGATGACGCTCCTCAGCAACCTGGTCGTCGGCGGGGGATTCCATTCCGGAGGCGTGGTGCCGCTTATCGCGGTTCTCTCCGCCGTCGCGGCATATCTCCTCTTTTTCGTGACAAGGAAGGGCCCCCGTGTGGCATCGTTGTTCCGGCCGGACCGGGCGGCAGAGGCGCCGTTTCACGAACTGACCCTCGCCGCGTCGGCGGCCCTGTGCATCGCGGGGTATATCTCCTTCTATGCGATCGCCGGCGCGGCGTTGCAGCCCTGGTATTCGGGAAATCTTGTCGTTCCCGTCGTCGTCCTGCTCGCCGTTGGCGCGGGCCTGGGTGAACGGGCGCTGCGAGGCCATGATCGCACGCTGATGGAGATCGGTGTGTCGGTCGTCGTTCTGTGCATCGCCGCCCGAAACGTCGCAACGGTCCAGGAGGACTTCTCTCAATCCCCGTGGCCCCACCAGAAGATCATGTTTGACGCCGGCGCGTACCTCGGCAGGCACGGCGTCGCAGGCAGCATCGCGTCGTGGAACGCCGGGATCATCGGGTACTATGAGGGGGGTACCGTGATCAACATCGACGGTCTCGTGAACGATGACATTTACGAGTATGCCCGGACAAACAGCCTCCCCTCGTACCTCCGGCAAAAAAACGTCAGGTACGTCATTGATTTTGAGAATATGCTTCAGGATGAGGGACTGCGATCGAGGGGCGGGTACGACGATAAGGAATTTATCGCGAGTCTCGTTCCGCTGAAAGCGTTCGGCACCTCCCGGTACGGACGCTTGGTCCTGTACGGCTTTCACCCTGAAGCGATGCCGCAGTCCCGCCGCCGCTGAAGGCCCCGCGATTATTGAATGTCACGCCCGTTCTCCGTATTTTATGTTTCTTTCTCACGGGAGACCCGGTTCATGAGCAACGCACACACTGATACCATACCATTTTCACGGCGCCATATCGGCCCCGGGGCCGCCGACCAGAAGGCGATGCTCGGGGAACTCGGGTGCACATCGCTCGGGGAGTTTATTGCAACTGTCGTCCCCGCGGCGATCCGCAGCACGCGCGAGCTTGCCATCGGGGAGGGGCGGACGGAGGAAGATGTCCTCGCCGCGCTCGGCAGCATGGCCTCGAAGAACCTGATGTACCGCTCATTCATCGGCATGGGGTATCACGATACAATCACCCCCGCCGTCATACTCCGGAACGTCCTGGAAAATCCGGGGTGGTATACCGCGTACACGCCGTACCAGGCGGAGATCGCCCAGGGGCGTCTGGAAGCCCTTCTGAATTACCAGACCGTCGTCACCGACCTCACGGGGATGGACATCGCCAATGCTTCGCTCCTCGACGAATCGACGGCGGCCGCGGAAGCGATGATGATGTTCCACGCGATACGCGGGCAGAGCACCGGGGGGGTGTTTTTTGTCTCCGACGCGTGCCATCCGCAGAACATCGAGGTCGTCCGCACGAGGGCCGCGGCACTCGGCATACGCGTTGTTGTCGGGTCCTGCGCCCGGTTCGAGTTCTCCGAGGACGTCTTCGGCGCGCTCGTGCAGTACCCGGCGACCGACGGCGCCGTTGAAGACTACAGGCCGTTTTGCGACAGGGCACACGCCGTCGGCGCACTCGTCGTCTGCGCCGCCGACCTGATGAGCCTCCTCCTTCTCACTCCCCCGGGGGAATTCGGCGCGGACGCCGCCGTCGGGTCCACACAGAGATTCGGCGTCCCCCAGGGCTACGGCGGACCGCACGCCGCCTATTTTGCGACGAAGGACGCACACAGGCGGCACATGCCCGGCCGCATCATCGGGGTGTCCATCGACGCGCAGGGAAACCGCGCGCTCCGCATGGCGCTCCAGACGAGGGAGCAGCACATCAGGAGGGAAAAAGCGACCTCCAATATCTGTACCGCGCAGGTGCTCCTTGCCGTCATGGCGGGGATGTACGCGGTCTATCACGGCCCTGAAGGGCTCCGGTCAATTGCCCGGCGGATACACGGAATGGCGCGCATGCTTGCAGAGGGAGCACTCGCCCTCGGCCACGGCGTGGTCCACAGAGAATTCTTCGACACCGTGCGTCTCCGTCCGAAGGACGGATCGCTCCGTGCCATCCTCCAGGCCGCTTCCGGGGCCTCGATGAACTTCCGGGATTTCGGGGACGGGACGCTGGGGATCGCGCTCGACGAGCTGACGGACCGGAACGAGGTCGTCCGGATCCTCGGGGTCCTGGGGCGCTCCGGAGGGGCGGGCCCCCTTCAGCCAGAGGGGGAGGAGTATGCGGGGACGCTCCGCAGGACGTCGGCGTACCTCGCGCAACCGGTGTTCAACAGGTACCACAGCGAGACAGCGATGCTCCGGTATCTCCACAGCCTGGAGTCGAAGGACCTTGCGCTCAACGTCAGCATGATCCCGCTCGGATCCTGCACGATGAAGCTGAACGCGACAACCGAGATGATCCCGGTGACATGGCCGGAGTTCGGCAAACTTCATCCGTTCGCACCGCAGGAACAGGCCGCGGGCTACCATGCGATGTTTTCCGAGCTCCGGTCGTGGCTCGCGGAGATCACAGGTCTTCCCGCCGTCTCCCTCCAGCCGAATGCCGGCGCGCAGGGGGAATACACCGGGCTTCTCGTCATCCGGGCCTGGCACCGGTCGCGGGGCGAAGGCGCGCGGACGGTCTGCCTGATCCCCTCGTCGGCGCACGGAACAAACCCCGCGAGCGCCGTGATGGCCGGGATGCGGGTCGTCGTCGTCCGGTGCGACGACGCGGGGAATATCGATCTGGAAGACCTGAAGGCCAAGGCGCGGGAGAATGCCGCCGGCCTGGCCGCCCTCATGGTCACCTATCCTTCCACGCACGGAGTGTTCGAGGAATCGATAAAGGAAATCTGCGCGATCGTCCATGCCTCCGGCGGGCAGGTGTACATGGACGGCGCGAACATGAACGCGCAGGTCGGGCTCTGCCGCCCCGCGGAACTCGGCGCAGACGTCTGCCATCTGAACCTTCATAAAACATTCTGCATCCCGCACGGAGGCGGGGGGCCGGGAATGGGACCGATATGCGTCGCCGAACATATCGCTCCCTTTCTCCCGGGCCATATCATCCCCGGCGTCGGAGGACCCCGTGCCATCGGGCCGGTGTCCGCCGCGCCATGGGGGAGCGCGGGGATACTCGCGATCTCCTGGGCTTACATTGCGTTGATGGGGGGACGCGGGCTGAAGGAAGCAACGGAGATCGCCATACTCAACGCGAACTACATGGCAAAGAGGCTCGAAGGACATTATCCGATACTCTACAGGGGAGCCGGCGGACGCGTCGCGCACGAGTTTATCGTCGACCTCCGTCATTTCAAGGAGAGCGCGGGGATCGAGGCCGAAGACGTCGCAAAGCGCCTGATCGACTACGGTTTCCATGCCCCGACTGTTTCATTTCCTGTCGCCGGGACGCTCATGATCGAGCCGACCGAGAGCGAGTCGAAAGAGGAGCTTGACAGGTTCTGCGACGCGCTTGTCGCGATACGGGGGGAGATCCGTGAAATCGAAGAAGGGACCGCGGACAGGACGCTGAACGTCCTGAAAAACGCGCCTCACACCGCCTCCGTCGTCGCAAGCGACGCATGGGCGATGCCATATCCGAGGGAGAAGGGGGCGTTTCCCACGCCGTACGTAAGGGCGCACAAATTCTGGCCATCCGTCGGCCGCGTCAACAACGCCTACGGGGACAGGAACCTCGTCTGCACCTGCCCCGGTCCCGAGGAATACGCAGAGGTCTGAACGGCCGTCCGGAGGGGGGCGGCCCTCACGAGGACGCCCCCTATTTCCCTATGAGCGACCGGTAGGCGGCGGCATCGAGAAGTCCGCCCGCCTCGCCCGCGCTGGAGAGCTTCACTTTGACCATCCACCCCTTCCCGTACGGGTCCTTGTTCACCGCTTCGGGGGACGCCGCTACGGCGGCGTTCACATCGGTCACAGAACCCGACATGGGCGCATAGAGATCCGAAACCGCTTTGACCGCCTCTATCGTCCCGAACACCTCGTGCTGTTTCACCGCTTTGCCCACCGGCGGGAGCTCCACGAACACGACGTCCCCCAGCTCACCCTGCGCATAGTCTGTAATCCCGATCGTCCCCGTCTCTCCCTCGATGCGGATCCATTCGTGGTCTTTCGTGTATTTCAGATTATCAGGGATATTCATGATGGAGAATCCTTTCTTCGAACGCGGTTGGAGAATTCTTGCGGCCTTACGCACCCGGTGATTCAAACACAAACGTGTCAAGAAAGCTCGTGTCGAACCGGCCGCTGCGGAATTTTTCGTTCTGCATCACCTGCCGGTGAAACGGGATCGTCGTCTTTATCCCTTCGATGACGAACTCTTCAAGGGCCCCCGCCATCTTGTTGATCGCTCCTTCGCGCGTCTGCGCGTACACGATGAGCTTCGCGGTGAGGGAATCGTAGTACGGGGGGACCGTGTACCCCGCATACGCGTGCGTATCGACCCTGACCCCGAACCCCCCCGGCATGTGGAAATCGGTGATCTTTCCCGGCGAGGGGCGGAAATCGTGGGCCGGATCCTCCGCGTTGATGCGGCACTCGATCGCATGCCCGCGTTGGACGATCTTCTTCCTGGGGAGACGCTCCCCCCCCGCAATCCGGAGCTGGAGCTTGATAAGGTCGTGCCCGGTCACCTGCTCGGTGACGGGATGTTCGACCTGAATGCGGGTGTTCATCTCCATGAAATAGAAATTCTGGTCCCGGTCCACCAGAAATTCGACTGTCCCCGCGTTGACATAGTTGACCGCCTTGCACCCCTTGATCGCGGCATCCCCCATCTTCGCGCGGAGAGCGTCGTCGACGACGGGCGAAGGCGATTCCTCGATGAGCTTCTGATGCCGGCGCTGGACGGAGCAGTCGCGCTCCCCGAAATGCATCACGTTCCCGTGCTCGTCGCCGAACACCTGCACCTCGACGTGCCGTGGCTGCTCGATGTATTTCTCAAGGTACACGTCGGGGTTGCTGAACGCCTGCTCCGCCTCGTGACGCGCGGTCCCGAAGGCGTTGTCCATCTCGGACTCTTCCCGCACGATCCGCATCCCCCGCCCTCCCCCGCCGGCCGAGGCCTTGATGATGACGGGGTATGCAATCGACCGGGCGATCTCCCGCGCTTCGTCTGCGCTTGCGACGACGCTCTCGCTTCCGGGGATGACAGGAACGCCGGCTTTCCGCATCGTGTCCTTCGCCACGGACTTATCCCCCATCGCGCTGATCATCGCCGGGGTGGGCCCGATGAATTTGATCCCCGACGTGGTGCAGATTTCGGCGAACCCGGCGTTCTCCGCCAGGAAGCCGTAGCCGGGATGGATTGCGTCGGCGCCCGTGATCTCGGCAGCCGCGATGATCCGGGGGATCTTCAGATAGCTTTCGCGCCCGGGCGGAGGCCCGATACAGACCGCCTCGTCCGCGAACCGGACATGAAGCGAATCCCGGTCCGCCTGGGAATAGACCGCGACGGTCTTGATCCCGAGCTGTTTGCAGACCCGGATGATGCGGAGGGCGATTTCCCCCCGGTTCGCGATGAGGACCTTCTTGAACACCCCTGTCTCCTGGATTTCAGACCTGGTGCTGAGATTTTTCGATGAGGAACAGGGTCTGGTCATATTCGACCGGCTGGCCGTTCTCGACCATGACCTTCACGATCTTTCCGTCGACGTCCGCTTCGATTTCGTTCATGAGCTTCATCGCTTCGACGATGCACAGAACGGCCCCCGGGCGGATCACGCTTCCCACCTGGACAAAGGGAGCCGCGTCGGGCGCGGGCGAGCGGTAAAACGTGCCGACGATGGGTGACCTGATCTCGTGCAGCTTTGCCGCCGGGACGGGGGGCGGGGCGGAGTCCGGGAGGGATGCCTGCGGGGCGGGAACTCCGGCGGGGGGTGAAAGCGCTGACGGTGAGGCGAACTGCCCCTGGTAGACGGGCGCGGGATGGGGATTCTTGGCGACGCGGATCTTCTTCCCTTCCTCTTCGATCTCAATTTCATCCACCGCGCTCTCGGAGAGAAGCTTCACGAGCTTCCTGACGTAGTTTAAATCCATGCGGTCTCCGTTAATGTCAGATGATCACTTGTACACCGATGAGCGCACGCGCGCTTCAGGCACCGTCTTCAAGCCTTGACGCGTTCGATGTAGTCACCCGTCCTCGTGTCGATCTTGACGACATCCCCCTCGTTGATGAACAGGGGAACGTTGACCGTCGCCCCCGTCTCCACGGTGGCGGGCTTCGTCCCAGAGTTGGCGCTGTCCCCGCGGACGCCGGGGACGGTCTCCGTCACCTTCAGCTCGACGGTGATCGGGAGTTCGATCCCGGTGATGTCATTCCCGTTGAACAGGATGTCCACCGACTCCCCGTCCTTCAGGAACTTCGCACCTTCGCCGACCTGTCCCCCCTGCACCGACATCTGCTCGTAATCCGTCTTGTCCATGAACACGTACCCCGTCCCGTCCCTGTAGAGGAACTGGAATTCCTTCCTCTCGATGCGGATCGTGTCGATCGATTCGCCGGCCCTGAACCTGTTCTCAATGACTTTTCCGCTCTTGATGTTCTTGAGCTTCGTACGCACGAATGCCCGCCAGTTGCCCGGGTTCACATGCTGAAATTCGATGATGGTCCAGAGTTCGTTGTTGTACTTGATGACAAGACCGGGGCGGAAATCTGACGTTGAAGGCATACACCCTTGGACGATGATGGGAAAATAGCGAAATGACAAGAAATATACTGATCCGGGGCCTGAATGTCAACCCGAAGACGCCGGAGTGACGCGGCCCCCGGAGTCTCCCCGGGCGGGAGTGCGAGGCATTGAGTATTGAGTGCGGAGTGACGATATTCCGTGGTACACAACGGGACCCTATTCATGCGAGAAGCTTCAATGCGGGGGGCCTTCTTGACCGCAGCGCCCGTGCTCCTCATTCTCCTCCTTCCGCTTCCGGGCTGCGTCCGGTCCGGCGGTGATCACGCCGTGCCGCCGGGTGGGAAGACCGCGCGCGTTCTTGCCGAACTGATCGAAACGGCGGCAAGAAACAGGGAGGCGGGGCGCGATCCCCGGGCCGCCGCGGCGGCGGCGGATTCCGTGCTGAAAAGCGAGTCCATGACCCGCGAGGAATTCCGTGCGGCGGTGCGCGCGCTCAACCGGGATGTGTCACGGTGGCGGCCGGTGAGTGAAGAGGCGTCGCGCGTGCTTGAAGGGAGGCTGGCCGCGCGGGACGGGACGCGCTGACGCTCACTCGAGCGTCGTGTCCGGATGCGCTTTTTTGACCGTGAAGGCGAACGTGCTCCCCTTTCCCACCTGGCTTTCGACCCATATCTGCCCGCCGTGAGCCTTCACGATCTCCCTGCAGATCCATAGTCCGAGTCCCGATCCCTTGATTTCCTTCGACTGCGGCGTGTCGACGCGAGAGAATTTCTGGAAGAGCTTCCCGATCTGATCCGCCGGGATCCCGATCCCCTCATCGGTCACCGCCACGACAAGCTGTTCGGAGGAATGGTGCGCCGCACGGATCGTCACCTTTCCCCCGGCGGGGGAATACTTCACCGCGTTCGACAGAAGGTTCTGAAGGACCTGCCGGAGCTTCGTCGGGTCCCCGCGCACGAACCCCACCCTCGGATCAAGTTCATACGTTACGGTGTGTCTGCCGGAGACCGTCACCATGGAGATCGTATCCTTGATGAGGCGCTCGATATTCACCATGTTGAAAAAGTAGTTGAGCTGCCCCGCCTCCATTTTCGTCATCGAGAGCGTGTCTTCTGCAAGCCGGATGAGCCTGTTGGCCTGATCCACGATCACCGTCAGGTATTCGCGCAGCCGCCGCCCGTCGACCGCATCCGGCCTCTTCAGGAGCGCGCTTGCGGCGAGCACGATGCTCGCCAGCGGCGAGCGGAAATCGTGCGAGACAATCCCGAGAAAATCCGACTTCATCCTGTCGAATTCGGTCAGTTTGGCGTTCGTCCGCTTGAGCCTGTCGTAGAGCTGCGCGTTCTTGATGGCGCTTCCGAGCTGATCGCAGAGCGTCTCCAGGACGATGGCGTCTGTTTCGTCAAACGCGTGCCGGCGTTCATCCTCGACGTTCAGCACCCCGACGATCTCGTGCTCCACGCGGATCGGAATCGACATCTCGGACCGGGTCTCCGTGTAGAAGTTTGCGCTGTACCGGGAATCCTCCTTCACATCCCCCGACATCACGCGCTCGTCGTGGGTGATCGACCATCCGACGATCCCCTCGCTGAATTTCTGCCTGTACCCCGCCGGCAGGAAGTCCGCATGCGTCCCGGAATGGGCGACGAGATAGGCCTCCTGCCGCGGGCGGTCGACGAGGAATATCGACACGTCGAAGAAACTGCACGTTTTGCGGATCGTCTCGGCGGCCGCGGAAAGGAGCTGGTCCAGCTCCAGCGTGGAGGTGAGGTCCTCGGCAAGCTCGTTCACAAGTTCGATCTGCGCGATGCGCCTCTGCGCGTCCTCGAACACGGCGTTGTGCAGCAGGGCGATGGCGACCTGCGTGGCCAGAAGCTGGGCGAGCACGATCTCATGCTCCCCGAACGCCCCCTCCGCCTCCGATGCGAACCCGAGCGTCCCGATCGTCTCGTCCCCGGTGCGCAGGGGGACAACGAGAAGCGAGCGCATCCCGGCGGATTTCAGGAACTCCTCCGGGAGCTGCTCCGCGGCGCCTTCCTGCGCTCCGGCGGGCTCGCCCGCAAATTCCGCAGGGTCGAGGCACAGGGGAGACTGGTTCATGATCACGGTCCCGGACACGCCGGCGCCCGCCGGGTGGCGCGTGCCGTCTTTCAGGCCGGATTCCCCCTGAGGCGAAAGGGCGATAACCGTGTATTCGGAGTGGAATGTGTTCAGCAGGCAAGCGAAGCAGACCCGGTGCTGGAGGATCCACCTGATTTCGTTCCTGAGCACGCGCAGGATCTCGTCGTTGCTCCGCGCGGCGTCGATCTGGAGCGCGATCTCATGGAGCGTGCTGACCCTCCCCGTGAAGCTGTCGGGAGGAACGATCGACGGGCCCTTGTCACCGGGGGCGAGCTCTCTTGCCGCCGCGTCCTCCGCGACGGGAGGGTCATCGGAACCGGGCTTATTCTGATCTGTCATGGTCGGGCATGAGGTGGAAATTCACGACAGTCTAGCGGACCTCTCCCAGGAGGACGGCCGTCTCCTTCCTTCGCTTCAGGTACGCAAGGACTCCCCCGGCCTGCCGTTCGGGAACGATGATGACGAGACCAATGCCGAGGTTGAATGTGCGGCGCATGTCTTCTTCAGGAACGTCTCCCTCACGCTGAATGAGCGTGAAGAGGGGCGGCCTTTCCCATGCGTCCCACCGGAGCGCAAGCGAGCGCCCGCGCGGGAGTATCCGCGCCGTGTTGCCGATGATCCCGCCCCCTGTGATGTGCGCGAGGCCGCGGATGTCAAACCTCGTCAGGAGAGGCCGCACCACGCCGAGATACGATCTGTGCACGGCGAGAAGCGCTTTACCGAGCGTCGTCCCGAGCTCGTCGACATGGTCGTCCGGAGAGTACTTCCCGAGGAGCGCTGCCCGGGCGAGCGAGTATCCGTTTGTGTGGAGGCCTGTCGATAAGAGTCCCAGGAGCACGTCCCCCTTCACAATGCGCCGGCCGTCGATGATCCGGTGTTTCTCGGCGACCCCGACAATCATTCCTGCAAGATCAAACTCGGCAGGTTCATAGAGGCCGGGCATCTCCGCGGTCTCCCCCCCGATGAGTGAACACCCGTTCTCCCGGCATGCTTTCGCGAAACCCCCGATCACCTGCGCCGCGCTGGCGACGTTCAGAGATCCCGTGGCGTAATAATCAAGAAAGAAAAGCGGACGCGCGCCGCAGACGAGTATGTCGTTGACGCAGTGGTTGACAAGGTCTTCCCCCACGGTGTCGTATTTCTTCATCATCCCGGCGACGAGAAGCTTCGTTCCGACACCGTCGACGCTCGAGACAAGGACAGGTGATTTCATCCCCCGGAACCGTGCGTCGAAGAACGCGCCGAAATGGCCTATATCCCCCAGAACCCCTTTCCGGAACGTCGAACGGACAGATTTTTTAATCTGCCTGACGAACCTCTCCCCCTCCGGTATATTAACCCCTGAACCGGCATATGTCAGTGTCACGGAAAAGCCCCTTTCGTCTGAAGCGTAAACATAATATTGAGGATTTTAACGAATTGCAACATATGTATGGTCGTTCGCATTTTTTTTCAGATTATTCAGATAGAGCTTGATAATCATGATCAGCGGGAGTACATTTCATACGTTAGGAGATCACCCGGCCACCACGTATGAAATCTGTTCGCTTTGGCGACGGCGAGTCCTTCCAGGTGGGAAAAATCCTCTGTCTTGGAAGGAATTACCCTGAACATGTAAAGGAAATGAAAGCGGAATCTTCGGCCATTCCCGTTGTGTTCTTAAAACCGTCGACGGCGATCATCGGGCCGGGGGAAAATATCGTTATACCGCCGAATTCAGGCGATGTGCATCACGAAGTGGAACTCGTCGTTGTGATCGGCCGGGATTGCCGGCAAGTTGCGTCCGACGACGCCATGGAGCATGTCGCCGGATACGCAGTCGGGCTCGACATGACGCTCCGCGACGTGCAGGCCGACGCAAAGAAACGCGGGCTCCCGTGGAGCGTGGCGAAGGGGTTCGATTCATCGGCGCCGCTCTCCGCGCCGGTGCGGCGGGCCCTGGTGAACGACCCGCACGCACTTCCGATCGAGCTGCGAGTCAACGGCACCGTCCGTCAGTCCTCGAACACGGCGCACATGATCCACCGCATCCCGGAGATCATCGCGTACTGTTCGACGGTTTTTACGCTCGAGCCGGGAGATCTGATCTTTACGGGTACGCCCGAAGGCGTGGGACGAGTCGTCCACGGGGACAGACTCGACGCATCGATCGCCGGGGTCGGTTCGCTCACCGTCGGAGTCACGTAAATGGCCCGAATCATTTCGGTCGCGCTCCCGAAGGGTGGAGTCGGCAAGACGACAACGGCGGTCAATCTCGCCGCGAGCCTTGCGGTGGCGGAACAGCGGACGCTCCTCATCGACATGGACACGTTCGGTGCATCAGCACTCTCGCTCGGATTCACCGAGGGGTCCATCCGCGCCGGACTGTACGAGGTCTTCAACTTCATCACCGGGATACAGAACGCCATCCACAGAACCGAGCTCAAGTTTCTCGATTTCATACCGGCCAACGTGCGGTCGATGCAGATGGAGGAACGGATCATCCGCGTGGCCGACAACCGGGGGATACTCCGGAACGCTCTCCGGAGCGTTGCACAGCAATACGACTACGTGATACTCGATTGCCCGCCGTTTCTGCGCGGTCTCTCCGCCAACGCGCTCACCGCTTCGGATTCCGTCCTCATCCCGATCAAGTCGGGGCATTTCGCTCTTGACGCCGTCGACAGGATGTTCAAGTACCTGGAATGGGTCAGGGAGGTGTCTCATAAGGCCATCGACGTCGAAGGAATACTCATCACGATGCACGAACCCAACACGCGCGTCACGGATATCACCGTCCGCGAGTTGAAAGCGAAATACGGAAAGCACATGCTCGCCACATCCATTCCGCGGAACACCGCGCTCTGCGAAGCGAGCTTCTACGGAAAACCCGCCATTCTGTACGACGTCAACTGCCGCGGCGCCGCCGCGTACCTCAAGCTCGCCCGGGAGATACTCGCGCGGAACGCCGGCCACCCCCCTGCGCTTCAGCCGACCGTGATCCAGCTCAGCCGTCAGGCGTAGAGGAATGGGTCCATGGACTGCCCTTCTCATTCTCTTCCTCCAGTCAGCGCCCGGACGGACAACGGACGCGCCTGCTGTCCCCCCTCCTGAGCAGGCGCACATCGCATGGAATGACTACGCGTGGCCGACGGAGGCGGGGAAGATCGTCACGTCCACGTTCGGCGAATACAGGAGCTCTCACTTTCATGCCGGCATCGACATCTCCAGCGGCGACATGCAGGGATACGGCGTCTTCGCATCGCGATCCGGGTACGTCTCCAGAATACGGATAAGCCCGACCGGGTACGGAAAAATTCTCTATATCCGCCACCCGGACGGATTCACAACGACATACGCCCATCTCGAGAGGTTCTCCCCCACACTCGACGCACGCGCCGCGGCCGAGCAGCAGAAGCTTGGCAGGTACCCGGTGGACATCGCCTGCGCCCCCGGGGAATTCCCGGTGCGCAAAGGGGACCTCGTTGCCCGCACAGGAGAAACCGGCGCGGCATCGCCCCACCTTCACTTCGAAATACGGGATCCGGCGGGGGATCCCGTCAATCCGTTTCTCGCCCCCCAGCTCCGCGTAAACGATGATATCCCCCCAACGATCACGCGGATCGCCGTTTCCCCCCTGAGCCCGGACGGGACCGTCGACGGAGCACAGGCGGCGCGGATCTACCGGGCGCGGACATCGCGCGGCACCACGCTCGCGCGCATAGTGCAGCCGATCGTGATCACGGGTGAAGCGGGTTTTGCTCTGGAATCGAAGGATAGAATGCCGGGCAGCAGGTTCAGGAACGGCGTGTACGCGCGAACGCTCGAGATCGACGGGAAGGAGGCGTACGCCGAGCGGCTCGATAAAACCCCGTGGAATGAGGCGCATGAGATAGAACTCTGCTATGAACGCGGGTTCTCCGGAGCGGGCCGGTTTGCGCGGCTCTACAAGGACTCACCGAACCATCTCCCGTTTTTCATCCCCCGCTCGCCCCGCGCGGGCACGATCGACTGCGCGGCGCTGCTCCCCGGTCCTCACACGTTCCGGATCGTGAGCGCCGATTTTCAGGGGAACAGCGCGGAGGTGAGCGGCACGTTTGTGGCAAGCCGGGTCCCCGCGGGGAGCGTCGAGCGCTCCGGTGACACGCTCTCCGTACGGCTGTTCACCCCCGCGGACGTCGGCCGCATTGAGGTCGCCGTGCAGGCCTTCCGGGGCGCCTGGACGGTACGCTCTCTGGGAGCTCCTCCCGGCGGGTTCCCGGGGACCTTCATCCTTCCCTGGAGCGCCGGCGAGATCGACGCCGTGTCTGTGACGCTGGAAAACCGGTGGGGAACACGTTCGCATCCGATCATCATCCCCCCACGCCGGCCGGAGGGGACACCCCCGGCGATTCACCTGTCGTACGAGGTGGGGGAGGAATTCGTCCGCGTACGGGTCACCGCGGACGGCATCCTCCCTTCCCCGCCCGCCGTGACCGTCCGGGAAGGTGCGAGCCAGAGCACTGTCGTCATGACGGCCGCCGGCCCGGTGGAATATGCGGGATGGTTTACGCCGCGCGAAGAATACAGGGGCGCCCGCCACATACTGGCTTCATGCTCATACGGCGGGGGGCGCTCCGCCGACTCATCCGCGGTCGATCTCGAGCCGGTGCTCCCCGGAACATCGGGGGCCGTGACATTCGACGGCGGAAACCTCTTCATACGCTACGACTCTCTTTCCGTTCTCAGGACGCTCTTCCTGCACGCCGAAAAGACCGCCGGGCCGGACGCCCCGGTCTACTCCCTCGGGCCTTCAGGGACCGTGCTCGGAAGCGGGCTGCTTGTCACAATCAGACCGGGACCGGGGAACGCGCACAGGGGATTGTTCGAGCGCACCGGGGGAAGCTGGCAGTTCGTCGGCGGCCGCGAGGGCGTGAACGACAGCGCGTGCACCGGGCGCGTGACCGGGAGGCTCGGAGAGGTGACGCTCATTGCCGACAGCACGCCCCCGGCGCTCGTGCGCATCTCGGTGGAGCGCCGCGCAGGGACCGGGACGGAGATCGCGGCAAGGTTCCGCGACGATCTCTCAGGCGTTGAATATGACGACCTAAAAATGTACATTGACGGAAACCTGGTGATACCGGAAATCGACGGCAGACGCCGCAGGGCGGTCTACCAGGCGCATGAAGTCCTCGGCCGCGGCCGGCACCGGCTGGCGGTGCATCTCGCGGACAGGATGGGTAATTCGGAAACGACCGAGCGGCAGTTCGTCCTTCCGTAGCATCCTCTCCCCCTTTTTTGTCACATCTCCCGGAGCCCCCGATTCTGCCCGATACAGAACAGACCCCCCCCGCACCTTCCAGGGCCTATTCCCCGCGGGATGTCGAATCAAAATGGTACGCCCTCTGGGAACGGTCGGGATTTTTTCACGCCCGGGTGAACGCGACCCGCCCGCCGTACACAATCGTCATCCCCCCGCCGAACGTGACGGGGGTCCTCCATATGGGACACATACTCAACAACACGATCCAGGACGTCCTCATCCGTTACAAACGCATGACCGGATCCGAAGCCTGCTGGATTCCCGGGATGGACCACGCCGGCATCGCGACGCAGCACGTCGTCGAGCGGTCCCTCCGGAAGGAGGGGAAAACGCGCCACGACCTCGGCCGCGGGGAATTCGTCCGGCGCGTGTGGGAGTGGAAAGAGCAGTACGGCGGCGTCATCGTCAGGCAGCTCAGGACGCTGGGTGCTTCCTGTGACTGGGATCGTGAGAAGTTTACGATGGACGAAACACTCTCCGCCGCCGTGCGCGAGGTGTTCGTGAGGCTGTACGAGGACGGGCTCATCTACCGCGGGAAGTACATCGTCAACTGGTGTCCTCACGATCACACGGCGATCAGCGACGATGAGGTCACCTACACCGAGCAGCAGGGCAAACTCTGGTACATCCGCTACCCGCTCCCCGGGGAGGAGGCGGGGTTCCTGACAGTCGCGACGACGAGGCCGGAGACGATGTTCGGTGACACCGCCGTCGCGGTCCACCCGGACGATGAACGTTATGCGCATCTCATCGGCCGGACGGCTGTCATTCCTCTCACAGCGAGGGAAATCCCGGTCATCGCCGATGAGGGAGTGGATCCTGCATTCGGGACCGGGGCGGTAAAGGTCACCCCCGCGCACGACCCGAACGACTTTCTCATCGGCCAGCGGCACGCGCTCGGGCAGATCACCATCTTCGATATCTCCGCCAGGCTGAACGACGAGGTCCCCCCCGCGTACCGGGGGATGGACAGGTACGACGCGCGCGAGCAGGTCATCGATGACCTTACCGCCCTGGGTCTCATTGAACGGACGGAGGACCACGCCAACAGGGTGGGCCGCTGCTACCGCTGCGACACGGTGATCGAACCGTACCTCTCCGACCAGTGGTTCGTCCGGATGAAGCCGCTGGCCTCCCCCGCGCTGGAGGCCGTCAGGAACGGCACGATCCGCTTCCACCCCGACCGGTGGACAAAAGTATACGAAAACTGGATGACGAACATCAGGGACTGGTGCATCTCACGCCAGCTCTGGTGGGGCCACCGGATCCCTGTCTGGTACTGCACCGCGGCGGAGAACAGAACGGAACGCTGCGACAGGCCGATCGTCAGCAGAATCACCCCCGCGTCGTGCCCGGGGTGCGGCGGGACGGACCTCAGGCAGGACGAGGACGTTCTTGATACGTGGTTCTCCTCATGGCTCTGGCCGTTTTCCGTCCACGACTGGCCGGCGCAGGATTCCACCGGGAAGGCGGAAGACCTCCGGTATTTCTACCCGACCGACACGCTCGTCACCGCCCCCGAGATCATATTCTTCTGGGTGGCGCGGATGATCATGGCGGGACTGAAATTCGGGCCGTCGTTCACGGGAAGCACCGACCAGACGAAGAACGTCCCGTTCCGCGACGTCTATTTTACGAGCATCGTGAGGGACACGCGCGGGAGGAAGATGTCCAAGTCGCTCGGGAACTCCCCCGAGCCCCTCGATCTTATCGCCGAGTACGGCGCCGATGCCGTCCGCTTCACGATCCTCGCGCTCGCTCCCGTCGGGCAGGATATCATCTATGCGAAAGAAAAGAACGAGCTCGGGCGGAACCTGGCGAACAAGATCTGGAATGCCGGCCGGTTTCTTCTCATGAACCGCGATCAGACCGGCGAAGCGCCGCGGAGCGGGCAGTTCACGACCGCGCACTCCGATCTCGCCGACCGGTGGATACTCTCGCGCCTTCATTCGACGCTCAGGGATGTGAAGGAATCGATCTCCCTCTTCGAATTCAACCGCGTCACGCGGCAGCTGTACGATTTCTTCTGGCACGACTACTGCGACTGGTACGTCGAGATGATCAAGTCCCGGCTGTACGGCGGGGAGCCGCTTCCGGTAAAGCAATCCGTCGTGACGCGCGCGCTCGACGTGTATGATGCCGCGCTCCGCCTCCTCCACCCCATCATGCCGTTTGTGACCGAGGAGCTGTGGCAGACGATACGGGCGCGGGACGCGGGCTCGACGATCATGCGTGCAACGATCCCCGAACCGGATGCCGCGTTCATCGACACGGCTGTGGAGCGGCAGATGACATACGTTCAGGGGGTGATCGAGGCGGTCCGCACGATACGGGGGGAAATGTCGATCCCTCCTTCCCGGGAGATCACTCTTCTTATGACGGCGGGCCGCGCGCATCCGGCGGAAGAGGTCCGCAGGTACGAAGGGTACTTGTCCCGCCTGGCGAGGGTCACCTCCCTCTCCATTGTCGAGCCGGGGCTCCGGCACCCCTTCTCGGCAACCGCTGTTGTCGAGGGAGAGGAGATCTTTGTTCCGCTCGAGGGAGTCATCGATCTCGACAGGGAGCGCGCGCGCCTCCAGCGTGAAGTGGACAGGGTGACGGGAATGCTGAAGGGGATCGGGGCGAAACTCGGGAACCAGGCATTTACGGCAAACGCCCCTCCGGAGGTCGTCGCGAGAGAGAAGGAGAAACTGGCCGCATTCGAGTTGAACCTGGCAAAGCTCCAGCGGAACCTCGCCGGGCTCTCCTCCGCGCGGGAGACCTGAATGAGCACCGTGATGAACCGCGTGACGCCCGAGATCGCGGAGACACTCTCCCGCATATGCGGCGCGGCGCACGTTCTCGCCGGGAGGGAAACGCTCGAGGCATACGGACACGACGAGACCGAAGACCTTGTCTTCCTCCCCGACGTCGTGGTTCGCCCGGCGGACTCCCGGGAGATCGCGGAAGTGCTCCGGCTTGCCTCGGCCCGGGCCGTGGCGGTGACGCCGCGCGCGGGAGGGACGGGGCTTTCGGGCGGCGCCCTTCCGGTGTTCGGGGGGATCGTCCTCTCTCTGGAGAGACTCAACCGGATACTCGAGATCGATACGGCGGACCTCCAGGCGGTCGCCGAGGCCGGCGTCATCACCCAGGTGTTTCAGGAGGCAGTGGAGGAGAAGGGCCTTTACTATCCGCCGGATCCGGCGTCCCGCGGAAGCTGCACGCTGGGAGGGAATTTGGCGGAGTGCGCCGGAGGCCCCCGCGCGGTGAAATACGGCGTGACAAAGGACTACGTTCTGGGTATCGAAGCCGTCCTCCCCACGGGGGCGATCATCAACACGGGCGGCCGCGTGCTCAAGAACGTCTCGGGCTACAACCTGACTCAGCTCATCATCGGGAGCGAAGGAACGCTCGCGGTGATCACGAAGATCATATTCCGTCTCATCCCCCTCCCCTCACACCGCAGGGTCATACTTGTCCCCTTTTCCTCACTCGAAGCCGCGGCAGAATCCGTGTCGGGGATATTCCAGGCAGGGATCACCCCGTCCGCGCTCGAATTCATGGAGCGGGCGGCAGTCCGGGCGGCGGAGGAGAGGCAGGGGAAGAAGTTTCCCGGCGGAGAGGCAGAGGCACAGCTTCTCGTCGAGGTGGACGGGAACAGCGAAGACGCACTGGACGCCGATATAGAAGCCATCGCCGGCGTTGTCGCGAAGCACGGCGCGGGAGACGCGCTTCTTGCCGATGACAGTCAGAAGGTCGCGGACGTCTGGGCGCTCCGACGTGGGATCGGGGAAGCGGTGAAGTCGATCTCGGCGTACCGGGAGGAAGACACGGTCGTTCCCCGCTCCCGTCTTCCCCTCCTCGTGAAGGGGGTGAAAGAGATCTGTTCACGGTACGGGATACTGTCGATCTGCTACGGGCACGCGGGGGACGGCAATGTTCACGTGAACCTCCTCAAAGGCAAACTCGCCGACGCAAAGTGGGACGCCGGGATCGAGCCGGCGGTGGAGGAGATATTCCGCCTGACGGTCTCGCTGGAGGGAACGATCTCCGGTGAGCACGGGATCGGCTATACGCAGCGCGGGTATCTCCCGATTGCGCTCTCTGAAACGGAAATCGGGCTCATGAAAGCCGTCAAGCAGGCATTTGATCCCACCGGGATACTCAACCCGGGGAAGGTTTTCCTCTGATTTGTATTTTCCCCGGTTGTCGCTATATTCCCAGAGGGCACGGAAACCGTCACACTCGATGACACCATGGACCGGGCAACGATCGACCGGATGATTGACGAGATACTGGCGGAGAAGCTGAAGGGAAGGGTCCGCCCGCACCATGAATGCTGCAGGGACGGAATCTGCGCGGACAACCTGTGCGTCGTCCACAACAAGGCAGGGGTCCGTGCCATCGTCGCGTACGGCGCCTCGCGTGTTTCCGCCGGCGTGGGGGTCGACGCCGCAGGGGGAGTCGAGCCCGATCTTGCGGCACTGATCGACCACACGCTTCTCAGGCCTGATGCTACCGTCCGCGAAATCGAAACGCTCTGCGCGGAAGCGCTGAAATTTTCATTCGCGAGCGTCTGCATCAATCCCGGGTACGTCCCCCTCTGCGCCCGGCTCTGCAGGGGGAGCGGCGTGAAAGTCTGCACCGTGATCGGGTTTCCGCTCGGAGCCACGTCCACATCATCCAAAGCGTTTGAAACTGAGCAGGCCATCAGGGACGGCGCGCGGGAGGTCGACATGGTAATCAACGTCGGAATGCTCAAGTCGGGTGATCACGCCTACGTCGAATCGGACATAGCGGCCGTGACCGTCGTTGCGCGGCGCGCGCACGTCCTCAGCAAGGTGATTATCGAAACGGGACTGCTCAGCGACGAAGAAAAAATCAAGGCCTGCGTCCTCGCCAAACGCGCGGGGGCCGATTTCGTCAAGACCTCGACCGGTTTTGCAAAAGGCGGAGCGACTGCGGGCGACGTTGCTCTCATGAGGCGGGTGGTCGGGAGCGCGATGGGGGTCAAGGCGTCGGGAGGCGTGAGAAGCCGCGAAGACGCCCTCGCGATGGTCGCCTCCGGAGCGGACCGGATCGGCGCAAGCGCGAGCGTAAAAATCGTCAGCGGCGACGCCGCATCGCCTCCGAAAGGCTCACGGTGAGGGTCTCCCCCCTTGTCATGGTTGCATCGGCGCTCACAGTGATCCTTCCGGGCTGCGGGTCGACCGAAGAACAGGCCGTGCCGCGCACGCCCGCGAGCCCGGCGCCGCATACCGAGCGGCCGGAGGGGATGCAATTCCGGACCCAGGCGGATACCGTGACGGCGCTGCACCCTGCGGAAACAGGGACTGTCGGCGCGCCGGGGAAAACCGCGCAGGTCAGGTTCATGGTTCAGATCGGCGCGTTTAAGGATCCGAAGCACGCCAGCGGAGTTCAGGCCGCCGCCCGCAAGCGGTACAGGATGCCCGTGCTGAATGATTACCTCGCGGGAGCCGGGCTCTACCAGATACGCATCGGATTCTTCGAATCGCGCGAGAACGCCCGCACCTTCCAGCAACAGATGAAGCGCGAGTACCCGTCCGAATACGGAGATTCATGGATCGTCCAGCTCAAACGCCAGTGAACATGACAAAAGCAGCGATACTGATCCTCCCTGCGGCTCTCCTCTGCTCCTGCGGCACCGGGAGAGAGCCCACGCGCGAGTCGACAGGGCAGGATCCCCTGGCGCGCTATGAGTCGGATTTCCGCCCGTCGGATCACGATACGCTTCCGGCCGTACCCGCGCCCGCGGGGAGATCGCAGACAAGCCCGGGGAGTGACAACGGAGGGGGGCCGCCTCCTGCGGGGGGAGAGGGAGATCTCGTCCCCGGATTCCGCGTCCAGATTTTTTCCACAACCGACATCGACGCGGCGAAGGCAAAAAAGGAGGAGGCCGAATCGGATTTTCCGACGGAGTGGTTTTACCTCCAGTACGATCCTCCGACGTACAAGATCCGCGGGGGGAATTTCATACAGCGGTATGAAGCGGAGAGGTTTATCAGGCTCGCCGTTGAGAAGGGATTTACGGACTCCTGGGCAGTTCCTGAAAAGGTCTACAGGCAGCCGCCGCCGCCCGGGCGCACCGCTGCGCCGCAGTGACCGGACCGCAGAGCCTCACCTGAATTTCACGAGCACTCCTTCGACCCCCCAGCGCGCCCTCACCCGGATCGTGTCGGGATAGACCGTGAACCTGTCCGAGGGATGAAACGGCGCGGGTCGCCCGAACGCATAGACCCCCTTCCCCGCCGAATCCCTGAACGCGCTTATCGTATACTTCCCCTCCGGGAGTTCCTCGAGCGCGAACGGTCCGGGAGACCCGAGCCGGACAGTGGAGGAGCGTGGGGGAACGAGGTTGATGCTCGATGCCGTCAGCACGATCTCCCCTTTCCCGTTCTTTGGGTCACGCACGACGCCGGCGATGCTCCCCGTCCCCCGCAGATCGACGGTCTGGAAACGAAACCTGAACGTCGAGTCCCTGTATGTCCTTCCCGTGAGGCTCCTGACGGAGTCCATCGCGACGCGGAGCGTGTACCATGCATTCGAACGGAGCGGCCCGCGCGGGATGAGCGCGAACGACGCAGGTCCGGTCCATGCGAGCCCGGCGGGGACCGGCCGCCCGGCGCTGTCGGTAAGTCCGGCTGCCGTTCCCCTGAGTGCGAACGGGATCACAGGATCGTTGAACCGTACTTCGATTGCCGAGTCGAGGGGAACGGCGCGAACGCTGTCTTTCATGTTCCAGACGCTGATGGATGGCCTGAGCGTATCCGGCGCAAGCGTCCCCTCGAACGTCTCACCGCGCGCGCTGCTGTCGATCAGGTTTCCCGCAATGTCCGCCACCCCCCGTACCGTGATGCGGTACACCGCCGGACTGTCGAGAGGCGCATCCGTGAACACTTTCACAATCGAAGGCTGGAACCTGTCGCGCTCGACAAGACGGAGCGGCACCGCCCGGGCCGTTAACGTGTCCACCACCGTGAACGTGCCTCGTGTGAACGACGCGGAATCCAGCGGCTCGCTGAACCGCACCGCGATCCTGCGCCGGTCCGAGACCTTCACACCCGCAATGAACGGGCGCGTTGTATCCTCTTTCGAAAGCCTGTACCAGAGATCGTTCACGACGGGCTCCCCCCGGGTGAGCGTGAGATCTCCCTGTGCCACGCCGTACTCGTCGATCTCCCTGTCATAGAGAAGGTTGTGATACTCATCCCTGACCGCAAACACCCTGTAGGGACCGAATGCGAGGTGCGCCAGCGAGAACATGCCGTCCTTCCCTGTCTGCGTGATGTAGTCGGGCTTCATCCGGGAGGGGTCGAGCGTATCGGGAAGAAGCCCCGCGAGCCGGTACGCAAATATCAGAACCCCTTCAGGCTTATCATCAAACACCCTCCCGTTGATATACCCCCTGTCGATGGAATCCCCGGTGGAAAATGCGAGTGCGAACGAGGAAGCCATCCGGTTCCGTTCACGCAGGTCCGCGACATCAGTCCCTACATTGACGACATACGTCGTGTTTTCCCTTAATTTCCCTTTGAATGTGAAACTCACCTTTTTCCCGCTCCAGTCGTACGCAAGCTCCCCCAGGGGGGGGGAGATGAATATCGATTCCTCCGCGCTCCGGTGGTCGACGTATTTGCTGAATTCGAGCGTGATCACGGAGGGGCTCACGTGCGTTGCGCCGCTGTCGGGGCTCGTCCGGACGATGGCCGGAGGGACGACGTCCCTCGGTCCCCCCTCGGGAGGGACCTGTCCCGCGCACGCGGCGAAGAGGGCGGCGAGCGCCGCGGCGGCAGGGACACGGAAAATCATGTTCAGATCTGGAACCATTGTCGGTCCGGTTTCGTTCTACTCTGTGAATGCCGCTCAGGGCTGTTCGGAATCTGCCTGATGGAACGGGGTACCCGGGTGTGTGGTTGGCTGTGACGCGTCGCTGGTGGGTGGTGACGTTGATGGCAAACCCGGGCTACCCCTTTTTTTATGAATCCGCTAGAACGACCGCTGCTCCCCTCTGTGGGCGGCGCGCGCCCTTCTCCCCCGTTTGTATATCCCCACGTAGTGAAGATGTTCCCCGTACGTCCGGGAGAACCAGTGTCCCCCCCTGCCGTTCGCGACGAAGAACAGGTATCCATTCCCCTGGGGATAGAGCGCCGCAATCAGTGACGCCCTCCCCGGGTTGTCGACAGGGCCGGGGGGAAGACCGGCATGAAGGTAGGTGTTGTACGGCGTATCGGACTTCAGGTCCGCGTATGTGAGCCTCCGGGGTCCGTCCTCCAGCACATACTGGATCGTCGGGTCCGCTTCAAGCCTCATCCCCTTCCTGATCCGGTTATGATACACCCCCGAGATTATCGCACGTTCCTCATCGAGCACCGCCTCCCCCTCGACGATGGAAGCGAACGTCACCGCCTGATGAACGTTCCATCCGAAATCACTGCACCTGGCTCTGAGCGAGTCCGTGAAGAACCGCTGAAACGCCTCCACCTGCCGCCGTACGATATCGCGCTCGTCCTGTTCCCAGAAGAAATCGTACGTGTCAGGAAGCAGATACCCCTCGAGGGAAGGTTCGTCGACTCCCAGCGAGCGGGCATGCGCCGGGTCGAATGCCAGGCGGGCGTAGCGTGACGAATCGATGCCGAGCGCCCTGGCAAATATCCTCGCCTGCGCGCGTACCCGGAGCCCCTCGGGGACGGTGACCTGTATGAGCTGATTCCCCTTCCCGGAGCGAAGAATGACGAAGAGCTCCGCGTTTGAGATGCCGCTCCTGAACGCGTATTTCCCAACCTTCACCTTCTCGGACCCACCCAGCATCCGCGCGACGACAATGAAGAGTGACCGGTTCCGGATGATCCCCTTCAATTCAAGCGAGTCTGCAACGGCGCCGAACGTCTCCCCCCTGGATACGAACACGACCCTTTCTCCCCCTCCGGGGAACACATTCGCCCCGAAAAATATCCAGAGAAGTCCTCCCCCGGAAAAGAGCAACACGAGAACGAGGGAAGCAAGAATCCAACGGACCGATTTCCCCATGCGCTCCATCATCGAACAACGCCCTCCGGTGCGCGGCTCCGCCCACCCGCACGTGAGGCCCCGGTGGAGGCTGTGTCAGGCTTCGCATTTGCATGGAGAGTTTCGAGCTCGAGGCGGGCGAGGGAAAGGGTGGGCTGGATCGACAGGGCCCTGGTGAGAGACGCCTCCGCCTCCGTCTTCCTCCCCGATGCGAGGAGAGCCAGCCCGAGGTATAAATGGAGCCGCGAGGAAAAGGGATCCATCCGGAGCGCAGACGTGAAGAGGGAAACAGCGGGACCCGGATTCCTGCTCGCAAGATACGAGAGCCCGATCTGTTCGATCCTGGAAACGTCACCGGGGACGACGTGCACACGGGAGGGATCGAACGCGAAAACTTCCATGATCTCCGGATGCGATTCGTCTGTCTGGAACACCGGATTGACATTCACGATTTCGAACCAGTTGCGGAGGACCGCAATATGCGTCACCCTCTCCCGCACGAGAAACGCCACGAGTGAATCCAGGCTGTGCAGGTTCGGGATCATCTGCGGGGAAACGAGTCCCACCATGTCGACAACCCTGCGTCCGGAATAGAAACCGATTGCGCCAATGTCGTGTGTGGCGACGACGGCCCCGACGGGGAGGTTGCCATGCATCCAGTGAGCCGCTTTTACCTGGCGATCGCTGATGTACCTGCACTGCCCGGCATACCTCCTGCCGATTTCCCCCCCGGCTACGGCGAACTGGACAGCCGGGATCAGCGTCAACAGGGCTGCAAGACCCGTCCACCACCGGAGGCGGTTACCGGCGCCACGCTTCCGCCGGAGGAACTCAACGGTGACGGAAGCGCCCAGCACCCCCAGCATCAGGAGCGGGGGGATCACCGGCATCATGTAGCGCCCCTCCTGATAGAGGTACGGAAGCTCTTTCCAGTAAGCCAGAAACATCGCGATGATCCAGCACAGAATCAGAAACCCCTCCAGGCGTTCACCTTTGAATAGGCCCCGGACAGACGCCGCGGCCCCAATGAGTGCCAGAGAGGCGATGACAGTCATGTGACCACCGCTCAGGAAGGCAAAGACCTCTGCAGGGAATCCGGTGTTGCCGCCGCCGTAATACGCGGTCTTCGCCGCGAATGTGTTGGGAAATGGGGCGCCGGAAAGCGAATAATTAAAGCCGAGGTAGGCCCCGGCGAAAAGGAGGAATATGCCGGCCGGCACACGGAAGGCGAGCCAGAGCCTCCGGATTTCCCCCCGTTGAGGTGATTCTTCGTGCTCCGGCCGGTCGAGGTAAGCCAGATACACCCCGCCCGCGCCGAGGATTCCGGCGAGGAGCACCCCTTCAGGCCGGATCCAGAGAAGCGCGCCCAGGCTGACGGCCAGCCACCGCCACGAACGCAGGGCAAAAAAATAGAGCGAGGCAAGGATCCCCGCGATGAAGAGCGTCGTCTCCATCCCCGAAAGGGCCGCCCACGCCATCCGGGGCTCCAGGAGAAAGAGGAGAAGCCCCGAAAGTGAGAGCAGGGGGCGACGGGGAAGGAAACGCCTGAGGAGAAGCAGGAAGAACGCCGAAGAGGCGGCGAAAAACGCTATGCCCAATGCATAACTCAGGAACATTTCGTTGGACGTTACAAAAAACCCGGCTCCGAGTATGAGCGTGTACAGGGGAGAGGTGGACCCTGCAGTCACCATCTCACTCCGGAAATAGGAGAACGAACCGAACTCGCGGAGGTTGCGGGCGAACTGAAGGTGGATCCACGGGTCATCAAGGGGGAAGCCGGGTCCCCCGTTTGTCTTGATTGCAGACCAGAGAACATAACAGACTCTTGCGGTTCCGAGCGCGATGGCGAGAATCGCGAGGGCGAGCTCATACTGCGGCGTCAGTCGCATACGGCGTTTCATCGGGCATCTTTGCCGGGATGCGCCATCATGAAGGTCATCGTCGTTAGTCCCATGAGCGTAAGCAAGAATCCGATCATCATGCTCCCCGGGCGGAAACGGAACCTGACCGCGTGAGACCCGGCCGGTACGGGGACGGCGCGGAGCGTATGATCGGCCCTGAGGAGCGGAGCAGGAGCCCCGTCTACCTCCGCTTCCCATCCGGGGTAATAGGTGTCAGACAGCAGAAGCAATGCCGGCGCCGACGCGCGCACCCGGAGAATCACTTCGTTTCTCCTGTACGAAGTGATATCCGCCGAACCCTGAATTGAATCGTGCGGGACGATCCCCGGATCCTCGAATAGTATTGCTTCGCGCGCCGGCTGAAAACCCGCCCCCGCCAGGAGGGAGAGGGACTCCGCGTCGTTCCCTGCAATCCGATACGAGCCCACGACGAAAGCCCTGGGGAGGACGTCCGGGTTATCATAGATCCTCACCTGCCCGACGATGCCTCGCGGGCTGAACCCCTCACCCAGTATCGGGAGAGGGCTCAATATTGTTTTCACATTATGGAGACTGAGAAGTTTCTTGAACGGCGGTATAACGTGGAAGTACCCCCCGGCAGGACGGGAAAGTGGGGTGAAGAGCCCGGGGCTGTTTTGATCGCCCCACATTTCGACGTCCGGTGCGGGTGTGAGCTGGGCGTAGCCGTTCGGCGTTGAATAGCCGTACAGCACGTTGAGGTTCGGCTGGAGATATTCCCGCTGATCAATGAACGGCGTCAGGCTTCCTTCCCAGCCCCCGGCCCGCTGATACGCGTCCATATGCGCCTGCTCGGCGCCGAGCGTGAACACCCTGAAGGACGCGGAATCCGCCCGAAGCATGACGGCCGTGCGCGGCGGCGATCTCCACTTCTCGAGAGAGACAATGGCGTTCTGCCTGAGCTGGAAGAAGAGCAGGTCCGCAACGGCGATGCACAACACACCCCATCCGACGGCGGAAGTCAGCATGTATACCGCCCGTCCTCCTTTGCCGGAGGTGACGCCGGAGAGGATGCTGTTCAGGCCGATCCCTCCCATCACCGCGAGCGCGGCATCCACGATGAAGAGCATGCGGCTGGGAAAGCGGAAGTATTTCATATACGGCACAACCCGGAACGCAACAGCGAAGACCGGCGTGTTGGCTCCGAGCACCAGAAGAAACGCAGCCAGGCCCGCCAGCGCGAAGAACCGGACATGCCACGAGGTGCGCTCCCGGAAAAGCGCTATCCCGCACAGCAGGATCGTGATGAACCCCACGTATCCGTAGTCTTCCCAGAATATCCCGTTCCCACCGTACGTTGCGCGGCCGGGCTCCCCCAGAACGGGCGGATAAAGGAAGCTCCAGACGAGCCGGGTATCGTACGGGAATTCTGAGGCAAACGAGAACGTCACACCCCCCTCCCTCTGCGAGTGCTGAACGAGCTCATATGTCGGGACGATCTGCACCGCGCTTATCAGAACTCCTCCCGCCATTGCGGCGAGGAACCAGAGGGGGAGCCCGTCGCGGATCAGCACGCGCACCGAACGGCGTTCATTCCTGCCGGCACGCCACAGGCGAGAGAGCCTGGCGGCATAGTACGCGGCGTATGCCAGCGCAGAATAGTAGGCGATCTGTATATGACCCGAAAGGACCTGGAGCGCGAACACAACGCCGAGCAGGAGGAGAGCCCGAACCCTCCCGCGCCGTCCTCCGACGGAGGAGTCGCGGAACGCCCGTTCGATGGCGAGGAGCCCAAGGGGGAACCAGCACGCACTGTTCACCATGCTCAGGTGCTTGAAGTGCGAGACCATGAACCCGCTGTAGGCGAACGCGAACCCCGCGAGAAGCGCGCCGTGAAGCCCGGCGCCGATTTCTTTCGCATACAGGTACATGCCGAGGCCGGCGGTAAACACGGTCAGGAGTACGACGGCGTTGAGCGCGACGTACGGATCGAAGAGCCAGAAGAGAATCAGGTTGGGAGGATAGCAGATTCCCGATTCGGCGCGCGCGAGAAGCGGAAATCCTCCGTACACGTTCGGATACCAGAGTGGAAGTTCCCCGGCTTTGAGGGCCTGACCCATGGAGAACCTGTACGGGAACCCGTCGTTCATGATGTCACTGGTGAAGACGTCGTCAGTGATGAGGACCCCCCGCATCGTCGAGAGTTTCCAGTATGAGCCTGCAATGACGAGGGCGATGAGCGCAATCGCGACGATTGTTTCGCGGGGCGCCCGGGAGGCTCTCTTCATGAAACAGTCTCCGCGATCCGGAGCCGTGCAAGCGGGGGGACGTCAAACGGGGAGGTCATCCCGCGGGCGATGCGCATCGAGCCGACGTACGCGATCATCGCGCCGTTGTCCATGCAGTACTCCAGCCGGGGCGTATACACGTTCAGCCCCCGTTTCCCGGCCTCCTCTCTCAGCGTCCGTCTGAGCAGAGAGTTCGCCGATACGCCGCCGGCAAGGGCAATATCCCGGACGCCGGTCCGCCGTGCGGCCTCCAGCGCCCTGGCGACGAGAACGTCCACCACTGCTGCCTGAAAACTGGCGCATATGTCCGCAAGGCGCTGCCCGGCGGCGCGGGCTTTCGCGGCGCCCGGTTCACCGAGCCCTTCCCTGCGGAGGAAATAGAGAACGGAAGTTTTGATGCCGCTGAAGCTGAAGTCGAGCGTCGATTCGCCGGGGAACGACCGGGGAAACGCGATCGCCGAAGGGTCCCCCAGCGAGGCAAGCCTGTCGATGACCGCACCTCCGGGGTACCCGAGTCCGAGCATCTTCGCCACTTTGTCGAACGCTTCCCCCGCGGCGTCGTCGAGCGTCTCTCCCAGGAGCACGTGCGTGAAGGGAGCCTTCACATGAACGAGAAGCGTGTGGCCGCCCGAAACAATGAGTGCGACGAACGGGTACGCGGGGGAAGGATCCTCCAGGAACACGGAATAGAGGTGCCCCTCCATGTGGTTGACCGCGGTGAACGGTATGCCGAGACCGAATGCGAGCGCTTTGCCGAAACTGAGTCCGACAAGGAGCGCGCCGACCAGTCCGGGTCCCTGCGTCGCGGCGATCCCTCCGAGATCCTCCTTCCGGACTCCCGCGCCCGCGAGGGCTTCCTCCACGACCTGTATGATCAGCCGCTGGTGCGCGCGCGAGGCAAGCTCCGGCACGACCCCCCCGTACCTGGCGTGGATGAGCTGCGACGAGATCACGTTCGAGGCGACACTGCCGCGGACGAGGAGGGCCGCCGAGGTTTCATCGCACGAGGTCTCAATGCCGAGCACGGTTATGTTTTCGCGCGTGACGCTCATTTTCTCATTGTACGGAAGAGCGGCCTGAATTTCAATACGGTGTTGCGCACGACTGTTTTTTTCACTATCTTGATGGCCTCAATTCTCATGATTGGACGCCAGTATGGCAAAGGTGTGTGACATCTGCGGCAAGAAGCCGGTCACCGGCAATAACATAAGCCATGCCCACAATCTCACGCGGCGGCGCTGGGAGCCCAACCTCCAGAACGTCCGCGCGAAGATCGACGGCCGCACGAAGCGCCTCCGGGTGTGCACGACGTGCATCAAATCGAACAGGGTGTTGAAGGTCGCGTAACACCCCGCAAGGGGAATCCATCCCCTCAATGCCCGCCGGATCGACCCCCAGGAACCGCCCGATGTGCCGGTGCTGCGCATTGACCCACCGCAGGAAACCCCTGTATGGCAAGGCTTGAAATACAGCTCACGCTCCCCAACCAGCTTACGCTTCTTCGGATCATCCTCACCCCGGTGTTCGTCCTGCTCCTGATGTCGGGTTCCCCGCTGTACATGCAGCTCTCCCTCGTCGTCTTTGTCATCGCGGCGCTGACGGACTGGTACGACGGCTGGATCGCCAGGAAAATGGGACACAGCTCGAGGTGGGGAAAGTTCCTCGACCCGCTCGCCGACAAGATACTCTCCTCCGCCGCCCTTCTCACGTTCGTCGGGCTGAACCTCGTCGACGGATGGATGGTCTGGATCGTCATCGCGCGTGACTTTCTGATCACCGGACTCCGGAGCTACGCCGAGTACCTCGACAGGCCCATCGTGACGACGAAGGGGGCCCAGGCGAAGACGTTCGGCCAGTTCGTGGTCATCTATTATATCCTTATCCTCCACGTCGCGCGGAGCGTCCCCCCCGTGTACCAGGAGTTCGGCCCCACAATCGACGCGCTCATGCATCCGAAGGTCCTTTTCGGCATGATGCTCCTCGTCACGCTCTCTACCGCGGGGACGGGGATCGCCTACGTGTTCGACAACAGAAAGGTTCTGCGCGAGCTCTATGAACGGATCCGTCCGGCAACCTGAGTCCCCGGCCGGAGGGCGCGTCCCGTTTGCAGTCCGGTGTATCGCCACGGGATTCTTCTCTGGATACATTCCGTGGGCATCCGGCACATTCGGATCGATCGTCGGCCTCCTGCTGCTTCTGATTCCCGGGGCAGCCTCCCCCCCCGTCCTTCCTCTTCTCATCGTGTGCGGATTCGGCATCGGCGTCTACACGTCCGCCCGCGTCGCGGAGGCGGAGGGGAACGCGCTGACGCGCACCGCCGCCGCGGCCAAGGCGATGTTCCAGCCCGGCGATCACGCGCAGGCCGACCCGTCTATCGTCGTCATCGACGAGATCGTCGGCATGTGGATCTCGCTCGCCGGCATCGCGATCGCACCCTCCGGGTGCATCACGGCGTTCATCCTCTTCCGGCTGTTCGACGTCCTGAAGCCCGAGCCGGCCAGGTCGCTCGAACGGCTTCCCGGGGGGTGGGGGATCATGCTCGACGACGTCGTCGCCGGTGCATACGCGAACATCGGGACCAGGGGAATCCTGTTTCTCTGGGCGCTCGTCGCGGGGGGGGATGGGATAACATGAACGCGCAGATACTCACGATCGGGGATGAACTCCTTATCGGGCAGATCATCAACACGAACCAGGCGTTCATCGCGCGGAGGTTGAACGCGATCGGCGTGGACATCGCGGGAATGTCGACGGCGGGGGACACGCAAGGTGCGGTGCTCGGAGCCCTCCGCACCGCACGGGACTCCGCGGACGTGACGATCGTGACGGGAGGACTCGGCCCGACGCACGACGACATTACGCGGACGGCACTCTGCACGTTCTTCCACACCGATCTCGTTCCCGACGGCGACGTCCGGCGTCACATCGCCGCGATCATGAAGAAGCGGAATTTCCCCTGGACCGCCGCCGCCGAAGACCAGTCGCTCGTCCCCCGCTCCGCGCACGTCTTCCCCAACCCGCTGGGGACCGCCCCGGGGCTCCGGTTTGAAGAGGGGGGGAAATTCATGTTCGTTCTTCCCGGCGTCCCCTACGAAATGGAGGCGATGATCGACGGCTCGGTCATCCCCTTCCTGTCTCCCCGTTCCGGGCCGAACGTGATACGGCACAGAACGCTCCTGACGACGGGGATCGCCGAGAGCTTTCTCTCCGCGCAGATCGGCAATCTTGACCAGATACTCCGTGGAGGGGCAACGCTCGCGTTCCTCCCTTCCCCCGCGGGGGTCCGGCTCCGGATCACCGTGCACGGGCGATCGGCGGAGGAAGCCGACGGCATAGTCCACGGCATCGAGTCGGGCATACGCGCGCGGGTCTCGCGGTATATCTATGGAACGGATGATGAGGATCTCGAGACCGTCCTCGGGCGGATGCTCGCAGAGAGGAATCTCACGATCGCTGTCGCAGAGTCGTGCACGGGGGGGCTCATTGCCCACAGGCTGACGAACGTCAGCGGGAGCTCGATGTACGTCGAACGGGGGGTCGTCACATACAGTGATGCTTCCAAATCGGACCTCCTCTCGGTTCCGGCGGATTTCATCCGGGCACACGGCGCGGTCAGCCGGGAGGTGGCGTGTTCGATGGCAGACGGGATCCGCCGCGCCGCCCGGACCGACATCGGGCTCTCGACGACGGGGATCGCCGGTCCCTTGGGAGGGACGCCCGACAAACCCGTCGGCACCGTCTGGATCGGCATCGCCGACAGGGAGGGGACGCTCGCGCTCAGATTCAACTTCGGCGAGGGACGCACGCGCGTAAAGGAACGCGCTTCGCAGGCCGCGATGGAGCTTGTGCGCAGGCGCCTCCTGAACCTCGAGTAACGGGGTGGACCGCCTCAGGCTGTTCATCGCCGTCGATACCCCCGGGGAGGTGAAGCAGAGTCTCGCCATCCTGGCAGACGACATGTCCCGCGCAGCGAAGGGCGTCCGATGGGAACCCTCCGTGAAATTCCACTGCACGCTGAGATTCCTCGGTGACGTCGACCGCTCGCGGCTCGTCTCACTGGAAGAGGAGGTGCGTTCCGCTTCGGCGGTCCCTCCCCTTTCGGTCGCATACTCAGGGATCGGGTTCTTTCCCGCGGGGGCGCGGCCGCGCGTGGTCTGGGCCGGCATCAGCGACACGCACGGAGATCTTCGAAGACTTCAGGAGCGGATATCGGCGGGGCTCACCCGGCTGGGATTCCCGAGGGAGGAACGCCCCTTTCATCCCCATGTGACGCTGGGGCGCGTGCGTGAAGGGGCGGATGTGCGCGGGTTGATTGACATCGTGAAAACGCGTACATTTGTCCACCCGCCGGTGATTGTCCCCGCAGTGGAGATCATGCAGAGCGTCCCCGGACCCCGCGGGTCCGTCTACGCCGTTCTGCGGTCGATTCCCCTTTCGGGCACACGCGGGGACACGCCGGACCCGTCGTAATACGCCGTCTTCCCGAGTATATACATCAACAAGGAGNNGGGAGCGTCATGCGGCTGGGCGAAGGGCCGATAGCGGTTGTGGACGTGATATCGACAGGATCCGTCTCGCTTGACGCCGCGCTCGGGATCGGCGGGATACCCCGCGGACGCGTGATCGAAGTCTTCGGCCCGGAATCGTCGGGGAAGACGACGCTCTGCCTCCAGATCATCGCGGAGGCGCAGAAAAC